>JAHZHZ010000009.1 GCA_019419995.1 Clostridiales bacterium | reverse complement strand
CCCTCAACAAAGGTTTTGGAGACCCACGTGTTACCATTACACCATGCCCCTACATTCTTACGAACGGACATTATTATACATGAATCCACCCCGAATGTCAAGCCTTTCCTGCCACGATAATCAAAATTCTCTGCCAGCAAATTGTTAGCACTCGTTTTGATAGAGTGCTAACAATTAATTGTTTTGAAATAGTTTTGACCTTGATTTGTAATAAATCAGGTCTATAATACAGTTGTTCCAAGGGAAAGGAACAAAGAGCCCGGGAAACCGGTCCGAGAAATCCGAAGAATTTCCTGATAACAGTCTTCGGAAAGCGCAAAGACCACGGCGGTTCTGGTCGGCGCGCATGAAAAAAAAAGAACCGTGGAAATATAATAATCGAGCAATTGAAATTGCGAGGAGGTATTGATTATGTTTGAACTTAGACCTTATAGCCGCAAAAATAGCGTTTCCAATTACAATCCCTTCCGCGATATGGATGAATTTGAACGCCGCTTCTTCTCAAATCCCTTCGGATTTTTTGACAACAATGCGCTGAGTGAATTCAAGACCGATATTACCGATACCGGCGACGCCTATCTGCTGGAAGCCGATCTTCCCGGCTTTGCCAAGGAAGACATTCATCTGGACATCAACGGCGATGTGCTCACCGTGCATGCTGAGCGGCATTCCAACCATGACGAAAAGGATAAAAATAACCGCGTCATCCGCAGCGAGCGCAGCTACGGCAGTTACAGCCGGGAATTTGATCTCTCCGGCGTAAACACCGAAGGTATGCGTGCCAAATATGAAGACGGCGTGCTCAAGCTGTACATGCCCAAGAAGCAGGAAGCACTTCCAGAATCTCGGACACTGGCAATTGAATAATCTCAACATTTCAAAGGGGGGGACGGTCCTAAATGGGCCATCCCCCTTTGATTCTCTATAGAATTTGTTAAAGGTCCGATTTCTTCTTTTCATTTATCATCTGCACATACACCTCCGAAAATAACCGGAGGTTATTTTTTTGTCCTGGAATTTAAAAAGCATTCAATTGTGCAGCACTTTCTCCTGCGCTATAATAAAACCAGCAGGAGGCCTCTGCAAAGCAAACGAACATATGGGAGGAAAAAAGATGTCCATGAATCAGATCATCGCCCAACGGCGCCGTGCCCTTGGGATGACTCAGGAACAACTTGCGGATCGCCTCGGTGTAACAGCGCCCGCCGTAAACAAGTGGGAAAAGGGAAGCACCTGCCCTGATGTGGGGTTATTACCTCCGCTGGCGCGGCTGTTGGAAATTGATATGAACGAGCTGTTTTGTTTTTATAAAAGTCTGAGCGAACAGGAAATCCTCGACAGAATAAAGGAAGTAAACGACACCAGCACCCGCCTGGGATTGGAAGCCGCCTTTGAACAGGCTGAGAAAATGATCCGGGAATTTCCCAACTGTGAATCCCTCTGCTTTCAGTTGGCCATCACTTTGGACGGTCTACTTGTGTTATCCGGTGAAGAGCAGCACAGTCATCTTTCCCTCCAGCAACAGATTCTGGAATGGTATGAGCGAATGAGCACTGCATCCAATCCGGACATCCGCAATCGGGCACTGTTTATGCTGGCGGGGCGCTATCTTCAGGCTGAAAATAATTCCGAAGCCCAACGCATGCTGGATCAGCTTCCGGAACCCTCTCCAATGGATAAGCGCCTGTTACAAGCGGAATTGTACATCCGGCGCGGAGAATTCAGCGAGGCAGGCGCCCTGATGGCCCGAGCCGTGCTGACAGGCATCAACGACGTCCAGAATCATCTGATGAAACTGATGGAAATTGAGGCAAAGACCGGAAACGCCCTCCGCGCCCAGCAGCTTGCCGAAATTTCGCAAAAAGCCTCACTGCTCTTTGAACAGTGGAATTACAACGCTGCCATTGCTCCACTGATGATGGCCGTGGAACGCAAAGATGCACAAAGTGCCCTTCCTCTACTGGATCAGCTGCTGGGAGCCATCGACAAACCCTGGTTGCCGGGAGAAACGACGCTGTACCATTACATTCCTTCTAGCGGACAGGCGCCCGATCTGCGGCGAATGCTCAACCCCCTGCTTAAAAATTTAGAAAACAGCCCAGACTGCGACTTTCTGAGAGAAAACCCCGATTTTCATGAACTGCTGTCCAAATACCGGACAAAACTGGAAGCATACAACAACCAGGTAACAAACTAAACCTTCAAAGAATAACGGGCCGCTCCGTCTCCGTCGTCAAAAAGCCCGTTCAATTTTTTAATGGATACATCTTAAATCCATATTTTTATATTTTTCGCCACCAGTTTTTTCTTCTAGTGGCACAGTTCTCTCACCTCCAAATGCGCCAAATTTCCTTCTCCCCCTTTCCCATCCACCCCACTTTTCTCCCAAGATTTTTATAGATATAGAAAGATCCCCCATTTCCCACTTTGGGTAACGGGGGATCTTTCGCTTCCAAAAATCTTACGCCTTCTGATCGCTTCCGCAGACCTTAATTTTATCCATCACATACGCTTTCACTTCTTCGCGACCACGGGCACAGTATTTTTTAGGATCGTACACATCCGGATTTTCGCTGAGTACGCTACGCACGCCCCGGGTGAAGGCAATGCGCAGATCCGTAGCATAATTCACCTTACAAATGCCATTTTTCACGCATTGACGCACCACATCATCCGGCACGCCCGAAGTGCCATGCATCACCAGGGGGATGGAAATCACCTGGTGGATCTCCTTCAGGCGCTGTACGTTTACCTTTGGTTCGCCCTTATAGATGCCATGAGACGTTCCAATACCCACGGCCAGAAAATCCGCATGGGATTCCGCCACAAAGCGCACGGCTTCATTTGGATCGGTGTAGGGATTGTCATCGACGTTGACCAGATCGTCTTCCTTGCCGCCCACCTTGCCCAGTTCCGCCTCTACAGGAATCCCCGCAGGATGGCAAGCTTCCGTAACGCGGCGGCTCAGGTCAATATTTTCCTCCAACGACAGCTTGGAACCATCGATCATAATGGAGGTGTAGCCTGCCCGGAAAGCCTGCATGGCCAGTTCAAAACTGCTGCCATGGTCCAGGTGCATGGCTACCGGCACGGCGCAACGTTCCGCCATAGCCCGGACATTGGCCAAATACATTTCAGGCGCAGCGTATCGCAGAGTTGAAGGTGTGGTTTGCAGAATCACAGGGGAATGCAATTCCTCTGCAGCAGCCACCACTGCCTGTACCATTTCCATGTTCTCTACATTGAATGCACCCACGGCGTACCCTCGCTCCTGGGCGTCCAGCAACATTTCCTTCGTGGTTACCAGCACTTTTCCTTCCTCCTCGAAATCAGTTTTGGGTCAATCGTCCCGCCGCATACTCGTAGTCCAGCGCAAACTGGGTCACTCCGTCCAGAGCCAACTCTCGAGGGTCCATCTGTAATCTACCGTCCCTCACAGCCTGATACTGAAGCGGCATATACTGATGCAGCATGCTCATAGGGATGGGATACTTTCGCAGATTCGCCAACAATTTTTCTATAACAGCGCTAATTTCCAGATCGCCAATGTAATAGCGCACTCGATCGGAAAAACTGTACTTGCGGGCCAGGGCCTGTTCATGCTCGCTTCCATGGTAGTGCTTTTGCCAATTCTTCGGATTCTTCAGCATGGCGGCCTCCAGCGCCTCCATCAGACACGCCCGTTCCCCTTCGGGCACCAATTCCCGTTCCATCAGGCTCAAGGCAAATAGCGCCTCCCGAAGTCCAAAAGTCAGGGCAGGTCCCACTTTCAGAATGGCAATACCATCCTCCACCATGGCCCTCAGGCCTTCCTTCGTCTGATAGTCGGTGGAATGGCCCTCAAATACCACCTCGGGATAGTGTTTCAATTCCCCGCACAGCTTCTCTGCGGCCACAGTATTGTAATCAAACACCTGTGCATCGCCAAACTCCACGCCTGGCTGAACCACCACGGCGATTACGTCTGCCCAGCCCTCGGCCACCCCAGCTTCGGCAAACATGCGCTTATAGGTGTTAACAGTGTCCACAAAGGCTGTTGGATCCGTGACCGAAAGAGCATCCTCCGCCTCCTGAGCGCCACCGGGAATGGGCACCTCGGAGCCGATAATAAACACGGGGCGCAGGGCATCCGGCCGTTCCTTTAAAAGATCAGCATAGGCCCGCATGCACGTCTTGTACAGCTGCACACCCCTTCGCGCAATGGTCTGTGTGGAGAGCAGGCCCTCCGGATCGTCTGCTACCTTCATACTGGTATCCAGGTGAATCTTGGTAAAACCCGCCCTCACATACTGATACACCAGTTCTTCAGACAGGGCCATTGCCTCCGCCTCCGGCTTGTCCTGCCAGGTCAGCGGACCCAGGTGATCGCCGCCCAGAATGAGCATATCCTCATCCAGCCCGATCTTCTGCGCCATGCCCAACACCTTGTGATAAAAGTCTGCGGGCTTCATGCCCGTATAACCTCCGAACTGGTTGGACTGGTTGGCCGTGGCCTCAATCAGTACAGGGGTGTTCAGCAACTTCGCCCGGCGCAACAAGAGTTCAATCACCATCTCATTTCCAGTACAGTAGGAGGGAATTCCACACTTTTCCCCGGCTCTGCGACGGTCCATCATCATTTGCAGAGGATGTTTTTTTCCTGCCATCTTTGTTCGCTCCATTCTTTCCAAAAAACACAGCCGCCCGACAGGGACCCATGAAGCGGGCGGCCGTTAATGCGCGTAAGTTTACTTGGTTATGGTTCCATCCAGATCCCACAGGTCGCGCCAGTCGTTGGCGCCGGGCCATAGAAATACCTGACCCTTGACTAGACGGCAATCCCGATCGTCTGCAGCGATGGCAGCCATCTCCGCCTCAGTAAGCGGATCCTCGGTGACACATTTCAGATTATCCACGTAGTGACTTTCCGTCACAGAAAAGGGAATGGGAATGGCACCGTGCTGAGCTGACCACTTCAAACAGATTATGGCCGGGTGCACGTTGTGAGCCTTCGCCGCGGCCATAACGCCGGGCAGCGTAGTATCCACCACGTCCCCCTCGCACACATCGCGGTCGGGGCGCTTTGGACTGCCGATGGGGCAGAAGCCAATGGGCTGAATGTTGTGCTCTACGATGTACTTGTACAGTTCTGGTTGCTGGAAGGAGGGATGCAACTCAAGCTCGATCAACGTAGGCTGAATGCGGCACTGGGGCAACACAGCTTCCAGCTTGGGAATCGTCATATTGCTCATGCCCAGATTTTTCACCAGTCCCATGTCGTGCAGCCGCTCCATGGCACGCCAGGTCTCCATAAACTTCTCCACGGAGAACGGGGTAGAATCCGGATTGCGGGAATCGCCGCTGCAGTGGGGCGCATGATAGTTCCGGAAGGGCCAGTGTACGAAGTAGGCGTCCACATAGTCCAGTTGCAAATCATGCAGCGTCTGGGCACAGGAGAGCAGCAAATCGCCCTTGGCATGCTTGTCATTCCAGACCTTGCTGGTAATAAATAATTCTTCCCGCTTCACCACGCCCTCAGCAAAGGCCTGGGCAAGCACCTGTCCGATCTCCGGCTCATTGCCATAGCAGCTGGCACAGTCGATCAGACGATAACCGCTGCGAATGGCCCCTGCCACAGCCCTGGCAATTTCATCGGCACTATAACGGTCGGAACCAAAGGTGCCCAGTCCAAGGCCCGGAATCACACAACCGTTGGAAAGCACCCGCTGGGGAACGAGTTCAGGATTTACAAACATATCATCTTCCTCCGCTTGTTTAATCGTTAATCAGCAAAATTTTGCCGTGGACCTGTTCCGGATGGTGGAAGCACGCAAAAGCTTCCGCAGCCTGAGACAGAGGGTAGCGCCGATAAATGAATTCCGGGTCAAATTTTAACTGTCCGGTGGCAAAATAGTGGGCCGTAAGCGTCCATTCCTTGCCCGGGAAAGGTGCAGAATAGCTCATCCAGCTCCCGGTAAGTTTGAATTCCTTGCGATTCATATTCTCCCATTCGGCCGGAGTAAAACTCATATCCCGATGCGGCGTGCCGATACAGCAATAGTGAGCCTTATTGGCAGCCAGTTCAAAGCCCATCTTCATGGTGATGGGATTGCCCGCAGCCTCAAATACATAGTCGCAGCCCCGGTTTCCGGTCACTTCCTTCGTCAATGCCAGATAGTCTTGTTTTTTGGTGTTGATCAGCACATCAGCACCCATCCGCTTGGCCAAATCCAGGCGGCCGTTATCGATGTCATAAGCCAGGATAGTCTTGGCGCCAAAAATCTTGGCCCACTGCAGAGCAAAGATGCCAATGGTCCCACAGCCCAGTATGGCTACCGTGCCGCCGGCCTTATAATCGTTTAAGAGTACACCGTGCAGAGATACGGTGGCCGGCTCAAACATAGCGGCAATCTCATAGGAAATGGATGGATCGTACTTGATGGCGTTACGTGCGGGAATGACCACGTACTGGGCAAAACCGCCCTGCTCCCGGCTTCCGATGAAGCTGTAATTCTTGCACAGCGAATAGTTGCCCAGCTGGCAATCCTCGCACTGCATGCAGGGCAGCAGCGGCGCGCAGGCCACCGTATCGCCCGCCTTAATGTCGCATACGCCCTCGCCCACTTCCACCACGTCACCGGAAAACTCATGGCCCAGCACGATGGGATAAAAATGAGCGCCGTTGTGCAATACCCGGGGCACGTCGCTTCCGCAGATACCCACGGCACGCACTCGTACCTTCACGGTTCCGGGTCTCACCTGGGGTTCTTCCCAGTCTGCATAGCGAATATCTTCATTGCCGAATAAAACTGCTGCTTTCATAATCATGCCTCATTCATTGTGGTTTTTAAGTTTTCATAGATAGCCCGATAGGTTTCATACCGCCGCTGATAAATCTCAGTATTGTCAGGATTGGGAAGATGCTCCCGCCGGATGCGCAGAGTCCGGCTCACCGCCTCCCTGAAATTCGGATATATGCCCGTGCCAACGCCTGCCAAAATGGCTGCGCCCAGTGCTGTAGCGGTATCTGCATCGGGCACCCGTATAGGCTTACCCGTCACATCCGCCTTGATCTGGGTCCAGATCAGGCTGTTAGCCGCGCCACCCATGGCGTACATACTCTCCACATGGGCACCGGCGGCCTCCGCCGTTTTGAGATTATGCAGCAGGGAGTAGGCCACTCCCTCCATCACAGCCCGAACAAAATGCTCGCGCGTCTTGGAAAAATCCACTCCATAGAACACGCCCTTGGCTCGGGCATCCCATATGGGGCTGCGCTCACCGGAGAGATAGGGCAAAAAGATCAACCCTTCGCTTCCAGGTAAAACCTGTTCCGCTTCGCGGCTCATTTCCTCAAAAGAGGAAGTGCCGCGCTCCCCTGCCAGCGCCCGCTCTGCTGCGCCAAACTCCTGTTCAAACCAGCGCAAACTTCCGCTACCTGCCACGGTTCCACCCTGCAAAAGCCAAAGTCCAGGCACCACATGCGCACCCAAAATCAGGCGCTTATCCGCCGTGGCGGAAGAAACACAGATGCTCATACCTCCTGCCTGACCGCCCTGTTCCTGGGTCTGGCCCTCTTCAATCACGCCAACGCCCAGTGTGCCGCAAGCAGCATCCAGACCGCCTGCCACCACCGGGGTGCCACAGCGAAGACCCGTCTGCTCAGCAGCCCGAGGCGTGACACCACCCACCACCTGGTGGCAAGCTACCAAATCTGGCAACAGGCCCGGTTCAATGCCCATTTCACGGCACAAGCCCTCGTCCCAGCGGCAGTTGGCCATGTCAAAGCAGTTCCAACCGTAGCCCTGGCTTACGTCTTGGGACAGTTCACCAGTCAGGCGATAGGCAATAAACCCGTTTGATTGAAGAATTTTGTAGCTTCTCCGGTAAACCTCGGGGCGATTTTCCCGGTACCAAGCCACCTTGGGCATGGTATACATGGGTTGTACCGGATTGCCGCTCATGGCAAACAACCTATCCTCACCTAGTTCCCGCTTCCATTGCGCACAAATGCTTTCGGCACGGGTATCCATCCAGATAGGCGTGTTGCACAGCACTTCCCCCGACCGGTCCACCGCAATAGCGCTCCAACTCTGACCATCGATGCCGACGCCACAAATCTCCTCGGCCCCAATGCCTTGTTCCAATACCCCACGGATGGCACGGCAGGATGCCTGCCACCAGTCCTCAGGATTTTGCTCTGCCCAACCGGCATTGGGATAAAGGACTTCATAAGCGACACTACTCTGGGCCAACACCTCACCCGACTCCGCAAACACTGCCACCTTGCAGGCGGAGGTCCCGATATCAATCCCCATCAGAAGCTTTCTCATGCTCGCTCCCTCTACGCCCCGATCTCAGGCTTCCTCCACGACCACGCCCTTTTGGAGCATGACGTTGGCATATAACGCGGACTCGCCCGTAGCAATGATGGCGTAGGCTTTCTTGGCCTCCTCGTAGAAGGCAAAGCGCTCGATCTGACCAATCGCATCCTTACCCCGGGGATCATGCTTCGCCACAATCTCCTCATAGGTCTTCCAAATGGGCGTCTCCACGGGATCTCCGGGCATAACTTCCATCAGGCTCACTGGATGGGGCACGTAGCTGTCCAACGGGAATAGCTTGAGAATCGCGTCCAGCAGCTCAGGAACGTTATGGCCATCGCAGCGGATGACAATGGCATTCTTTCCCATGGATTCCGCTGGAAAATTGCCGTCACCTATGACGATTCGGTCGCTGTGCCCCATTTCATTGAGTACTTTTAAAAGCTCCGGAGAGATAATTTTCGGAATTCCTTTTAGCATGACACATCCTCCTTCTTTATGAAAGGGATCGAGCGAACTCGATCCCTTTCGGCTGATAACTATTTTGCTGAGAATCCGGATTAGTCGTACAGGTTGGGAGCGATGCTCTCGTCTTCCATGTTCTCAGTGTTGTACCAGTAGCCTTCGGTAGAGATGTCGGAAACCTCTTCGCCGTTGGCAACCTTCACCAGAGTCTCGATGGTGGTGTAGCCCATCATCAGAGGAGACTGGGTTACGGCACCGAACATCACGCCGCTCTGGATGGCGCCCTTGATGGTTGCACCAGCGTCAAAGCCAGCAGCCAGGACGGTTTCACCGGGAACAGTGCCCAGCACGCCCAGGTTGTCGTTCGCAGTGATGATACCCTCAGCAGCAACCTGGTTGGAGCCGAAGATGCCGATCAAGTCTTCCTTGTTCATGATGTTGGAAGCTTCGGTGGCGCACAGTTCCACGGTGGTCTGGGCAGGAACCGCAACTTCGATGATGATGTTGGCTTCACCTTCAGCAACCACTTCACCGGAGGTGTTGTTCACATAGTACTCATTGCCGATCACGGCGCAGGTCTTGCCATCAGCAGCAGCCAGCTCGATGAACTTGTCGATGAAGCCCAGGCCACGGCTGGTGATGGACTCAGAAGTGGACTCCTGGTTCACTTCGCCGATGCGCACAGCGCCTTCAGCATTAGCGATGGTGTCCTTGAGTGCCTCGTAGAGGTTCACAGCGGCAGTCGCGCCCGCACCATAGTTGTCAGTGGCAACGGTGGAAACCACGGATCCTTCCGGAGCATCCGGAACGCCGGAGTCAAAGCATACCACCGGGATGCCAGCATCCATGGCGACCTGCAGGGAATCCAGAACCGCATTGGCGTCGTTGGCAGCCAGGCCAATTCCGTCGGGCGCCTTTTCAATGGCGCTGTTGAGCATGTTCACCTGGTCGGCAATGTCAGATTCAGAGTTGGGGCCGGTGCAGTTGACGGTCACGCCGAACTCGGCTGCGGCCTGCTCAACGCCCTTCACAGCTGCCTGCCAGTAAGAGGACTGATAGCTCTTTACCAGCACTTCGAAGGTGTAGTCCTCAGCGATTGCCGCGAAGGATGCAACCATGACTACAACCAGGAGCAACGAGAAAATTTTCTTCATTATGAGTTCCTCCTAAAATTTTTTATATGAAACCTCTAAGGGTTTACATATTCTCAGGCTTGAGCTTTTCTGCTCTTGATGATATCCACCAATACGGCGCCGATCAGCACTGCGCCAGTGATAATCTGCTGCCAATTCGCCTGCAGGCCAATGAAGGGCAAGCCCGTCTTCAAAAGACAGATGACCAATACACCCAAGAACGCTCCGATGATGCTACCTGAACCGCCAGAGGCAGATACGCCGCCCACAATGGCACCACCGATGGCTTCCAGCTCAAAACCTGCGCCGCTGCCGGGCTGCACGGTGGAAAAGATGGAAGAATAGGCGATAGCTGCAAGGCCCGCAAAAAGACCGGAGATCACATAGGCCAGAATGTGGTACACTCTTACATTCACACCGGAGAGCCGGGCGGCCTCCTTGTTGGAACCGATAGCAATGGTATAGCGGCCCATCTTGGTGTGATTGAGCACATAGGTCATAATGCCTACGATAATCAAAATCCAGACCAAGCCAATGGGAATCTTGGTATTCCCCTCCACGGTCAGCTTAAAGATTCCCCTAAACCATCCCTGCGCAGACGTGGCCACAGGCCAGGTGATGCCAAATCCACCTACGATAATGGAACCCAGTCCACGGGTAATCATGCAGGTGCACAGCGTGGACAGAAACGGCGGAAGCTCCATCAAGGAAACGAGGCATCCATTCATCAAGCCTACCGCAACACCGAAGAGCACGCATACCAGCATGCCCACCCATACCGGAAGTCCCATCTGCGATACCAGAAAACCGCCGGTCAGAGCATAACAAATCATGCCAGTACCAATAGACAAATCCACGCCACCGGTAATCAGTGGGAAGGTCACGCCGATGGACATCAGAGTAACATAGTAGGAATAGTCCAGGATACTCACCAGCGTAGTGTACCTCCGGAAACTCTTGCTCATGGCGTAGAAGAAGATGTACAGCACGACCACCACGAGAAGCACGATAAATTTCTGGTCGCTGAAAAAGCTCTTTTTCTTAGTTTTCATAGCGCCTGCCAGCCTCCCTTTCTTTAACCGATCTCGCGGGTCGCAAGATTCATGATCGCTTCCTGCGTGGCTTCACTGATGTCCAGCTCGCCAGTCTTCTTGCCCTCGCACATCACGACGATGCGGTCGCTCATGCGCAGTATCTCCGTCATTTCGGAGGAGATCATGATAATGGCCTTACCTTCGGAAGCCAGCTTGTTCATCAGCTTGTAAATCTCGTTCTTCGCACCCACGTCAATGCCTCGGGTGGGCTCGTCAAAGATCAGGATATCACAGTTGCGCGTGAGCCATTTGGCAATAACAACCTTCTGCTGGTTGCCGCCCGATAAGTTAACCACCAGCTGCTCTACGCTGGGCGTCTTGGTGGCCAGCGCATCCACATAATCCTGTGCCACCTTGACTTCTGCTCGCTTATTTATGAACAGCCCGCGCACAAAGCGCTCCAGACTGGCCATGGTGGTGTTTTCCGCCAATGTCTTCTGCACCACAATTCCATAGCGCTTTCTGTCCTCGGAGAGGTAACCGATGCCGTGTTTGACGGCGTCCTGCGGGCTTTTAATTACTACTTTCTGTCCGTTGACGTAAATATCGCCGCTTTCAATGGGGTCCGCTCCAAAAATTGCCCGCGCCGTCTCGGTACGCCCGGCGCCCATCAGGCCCGAAAATCCCAGAATTTCACCCTTATGCAGTTCAAAGCTCACATCCTGCACCATCTTACCCGCATTGAGATGATCTACCTTTAAGACCACCGGAGCGTCTGCAGGTACGGTACTTTCAGTCTTGGGTGTTTCATAGATCACGCGGCCCACCATCATATTGATGATGTCGTTCTTGGTGCATTCTTCAGTAATCAGCGTACCCACATAGCAACCGTCACGCATAACGGTCACCCGGTCGGTGATAACCTTGATCTCATCCATGCGGTGAGAGATATAGATGATACCCAGCTGACGTTCACGCAGATCCCTGATGATCTTGAACAGATCTTCAATCTCCGCCTCCGTAAGGGCAGCGGTAGGCTCGTCAAAGACGATGATCTTTGCATCGTGGGAAATGGCCTTGGCAATTTCGCACATCTGCTGCTTGCCCACGGTCAGATTGCTCATAGTCTCCGAAGGATCAATATTGATGTGCAGTTTATCAAACAGCTTCTGCGCCTCGGCGTTCATCTTCTTATCGTCGATGCCCAAGCCCTTTTTAAATTCCCGGCCGATGAAAATGTTCTGCGCCACGGTCAGGTGTCCCAGCATATTCAGCTCCTGATGCACGATGACCACGCCAGCGTTCTGGGCTTCCTTGGTGTTGTGAAATTCCACCTCTTTGCCCTCATAGATGATCGTACCGGAATCCTTCTTATAAATGCCGGTGAGCACCTTCATCAGCGTAGATTTTCCGGCGCCATTTTCGCCCATCAGCGCGTGAACTTCGCCTCTTCGAACCTCCAGATTCACATGGTCAAGCGCATGAACGCCGGGGAAGGTTTTGTCAATATCCTTCATCGTCAAAATAATCTCGCCCATACTTTTTCTCACCTTTCTAAAAGCTCATCCCGCTTAACCTTAAATCAGTTCTTTCTGCGCCTTGCGGCTACGTCGGCATAAACCGCAAAGATGACGATCAGACCGGTAATAATCAGCTGATAGTTCTTATTAAAGCCCAGCGCAAGGATTCCCTCCTGCAATAGAGCGATGATGCAAACGCCAAGCACCGTGCCACTAATGGAGGCCAGGCCGCCCGCCATGGACGTGCCGCCCATCACGCAACCGGCAATAGCTTCATTGTTGTACTGATCGCCGTAGCCGGGCTGAACCGTAGTATAGGCCGATACGAAGAAGATCGCCGCGATGCCCACCAGCAGGCCGCAAATGACGTAGGCCAACATCTCCCACTTCTTGGTGTTTACGCCTGATAGGCGCACCGCTTCGCGATTGCTTCCGATGCTCAGAATGTAGCGGCCCGGCCGGGTCTTATTGAGGATGATGGCGCAAATAACAGCAGCCACCAGAAAGAAGATCAAGCCCACGGGCACGTTGCCCATCTTTACCAGATAGCGATACCAGCCATCCTCCGAGGAGGACTGAGGCCAGCTGACGGACTGCGTCTTGGTAAATACGGAAGCGACACCCTTGGCAATATTCATGCTCGCCATGGAAACAATGAACGGAGGCACCTTCCAAAAAGCCACCAGATAACCGTTAAAGCAGCCGAAGATCAGGCCAACCAGCAGGCTGATGCCAAAGCACGCCGGCATAGATACCCCGTAGCTGTTGAGGCAGTAGCCCGATACCAGCGCACAGCAGAACATCACCGGGCCGATAGAAAAGTCAATTCCACCCGTGGCGATAACAAAGGTAACGCCCAGAGAAAGAAAGCCCAGAAAATATGCATAATTTAGCGAATTGAGAATGCGGCTGAAGCCAAAAAACGCTCCACCGGTTACCGCGCAGAAGAAGGCATATAAGAGAATGAGTACGCCCAACAAAGCAATGCGATTCAAGCCGATTTTTCTGACAAGCCAGGATTCTTTGAACTTATTCATCTTATCTCTCCTATTACATATACGCGCCAACTTTTATGCAAAATGCACAATACTACACAAATGTGCGGCGGCACCCAAAGAATGCGTCTTAATCCATACGCAACCTCACACGCCACCATTTTATATGTAAAATTTTATCATTGTAAATATACTTTGTCAATGGGTTAAGTGTCCAAAGAGAGCGAAACGGTTCGTTTTCGTCACAATAAATAAAGTTACGAATTATTATTCGTAACTTGTGTTGATATCTGCATTTATATTTTTAATGGTATTTCCCTCCAGAATGGTCGCGTCAAACACCAGGCGCACAGGTTCCCCCGTTAATTCGCCGCTAAGGCGTCCTAACAACAATTTTACCGCTTCGCTGCACATTTTCTGCATGGGCTGTGAAACCATCCAGGGTTTGGGCTTCACCACCTGCGACACCAGCAGATCGTCAAAGCCCGCAATAGAAATATCTTCCGGGCAGTTCAATCCACTTTCATTCAAAGCGGTAATAGCGCCCAGCATAGTCTCGTAATTGCTCAGAAAGGCGGCAGTAGGGCGATCCGGCAAAGCGATGAGTTTTTTCATACCCTCATAGCCCAGTTCAAAGGAATGGGATCCGCAGATGGTGTATTCCTTTCTGAGTGTCAACCCCGCCTGATGCAGGGCGCTTTCAAAACCGATTCTACGCTCCACGCCGGTATATTCTACATCCGAAGCAATCAGGGCTATTTTTGTATGTCCTGCAGAAAGCAACTGTCGGGTGATCTTGAAAGTCGCATCGCGGTTATCAATTTCCACACAATCGCAATTGGCATCGTGCAATGCTCTATCCACCAGCACGATGGGTTTTTCCGCTTTTTGCGCCAGTTCCAGAAAGCCGGCATCCAAGCCCACCGGGAAAATAATCAGGCCATCCACTTTTTTACTCAGCAAAAATTGCAGATTGTTCATTTCCGTCTTTTGATCGTTGACGGAATTGCAAATCATCATGCCATAACCATGACTGCGCAACTCTATGCCCAGATAGTGCAACATGTGACCCACATACATGCAACTGATGTCGTTGACCAGCACGCCGATGACATTGGTACGCTTGGTCACCAATCCTCTAGCCAGTTCATTAACCTCGTAATCCAGTTCCTCAATGGCCTCTTCAATAAGTTTTTTATTCTTCTCCAGCACATTCCCACCATTGAGATATTTGGATATGGTTGCCAGCGAAAGACCGGTGTATTTGCGTATGTCGCGTATGGTTGCCGCCATATAAACCCCTTTCCTGCGATGACAGCGCGGCTGCCATCATTGCATATCATCAAACATGGATTGTCCTACCCCGTCCATTCCTGGAAATTATGCCGCTTTGGCTTGTGTTCTCACGCAAAACAGGTTATAATCATGATACATTTAACCATCGATGGAGGATAGATGCATGAAACACCCAAAGCGCTGCCTGGCAGCCATCGTGGCCGTTTTATCGTTACTTTCAATCTGCTTTGCAGAGGTTGACGAAACCCCTGAAAAGTTTTGCTGCCCCTACACGTCCATCTGGTGGGAAGCAAAGCTGGAAGACGTTCTCGCCCTGGAAGGCAAAGGCTATGAAACCTATGATTCCGTCTATGGCGGACTGACCTATGTCTTTTCCCGGGAGTACAAAGGTGCATCCGGTCAAATTAAATATATGTTTGACGCAGAAGGCAATCTTTCCAGTCTGGCATGGATGTATACGGACGGAGATTTGGACGCCGTTCTGGCAACCTACGCGGAAATTTACGCCGAACTGGAAGCGCAACTGGGCGAAACCGGCTATGCAAACGCCAATCAAACCAATGCCGGCGGCGTATGGTATACCCCAGAGGCAGATATTCTGATTAATGTCGTCACCATGCAGGAATCAGCTGCGCTACAATACACCTATATCAATCCCAATTCTTCCCGAAGGCCCGATGGGACGCAGGAACAATAAAAACAAAACCATTGATTATAATATAACAGACAGGCAAAAAAGTAAAGCCTCGTTTGAGTTCCCTTCAAAAATACAATTGCAGAATTGGCGCATGGATTTGATATATGCGCTTCGGTAAAGCTCATCACCTCAAAGCCAATTTTAAAATGCAAAAGGGCTCCCCGCTCCGCGGGGATGCCCTTTTTACAGCAATTACACAAGCTTCAGGCCCGCAACGGGCCTATATTTAAACTCACTCGGCGCCCTTATACCCTTCCCTGCAGAAAACGACCTGTCCATCTATAATGGTAGCCATCGGACGCGCAGAAGTATCCAGAGCAGGAACGGCACTCCAAAGCACCAGATCCGCATCCTTGCCGACGGCAATGGAACCCATTCTATCCCCCACGCCCAGGCTGACCGCAGGATTAATGGTGATCATGCGCAGAGCGCGCTCATGGGAGATGCCGTAGCGCACCGCCTCGCCTGCTTCGATGAGCAGGATATTGTCAGTGAGCAGTGGATAGTCCGTCACGATGCAGACATTCAGGCCGCGCTCATCCAGTTCCCGCAACATGCCCACATCGCCACCGGTGAGCTCTCCCACACCTTCGGGAATCCCGATGGGGCCGAAGCATACGGTTCCTCCCCCTTCCACCAGTTCATCAGCGTAGAGGTTCGCCGCCCATGCATGTTCCAGGGTATAGTTGCAACCAAATTCCTTGGCAATACCCACCATAGTAACCATATCGAACTGTTCGCAATGCACTTTCAGCGGAATTTCGCGCTTGAGCACGGGAATCAGTGCTTCCATTTTGGGATCAAAAGGCGGACGCTTGGCTTCATCCTCTACTGAGCGCTTTTCCATGTAATCTTTCGCCCGACGCAGCGTGTCTCTCAACGTAGCAGCCACCCCCATGCGGGTCATGGGCTGCTGGCTCTTCTTGCCGTATACGCCCTTGGGATTGCCGCCCATGGCGCACTTCATAACGGCAGGATTCTTTACAGTCAGGTCATAAATGCTATCTTTTCCAGCGGTCTTAGCCACGATACCCTGGCCGCAAACCACATTTCCGCTGCCAGGAATGATGCACACACCCGTCACGCCCTCACGGTGCAGCGTCTGAAATTCCTTGGTAGTAATATCCACCGAATGAATGATGTTCATCTCCGGGGTCACCGGATTGGTCATCTCATTGCAGTCCTGCAGCGCTTCCGCAATGCCACAGCCGGTGTGTGTATGTGCGTCGATCAGGCCAGGCGTCACATACAGACCACTTCCATCCATCGTCTTCGCGCCGGGAACGGAGAGATTCTTACCAATAGCGGCAATTTTCCCATTTTCACAGAGAATATCGGTATTTTCCAAAACACCCACATCCTCCATGGTATAAATGGTGGCATTCTTGATTAGCAGCATATCAGTTCGCCCTCCTTTCAAAGAATACGCGACCACCGACGATGGTCTTTTCCACGCGATGATCAAATCGAGTGGCAGGATTGCCGCTGCAAACGATCACATCCGCCATCTTTCCCGGCTCAATGGAACCTACCAGGTGGTCCACGCCCAGGGCACGGGCAGGTTCAATGGTCATCATATCCATCAACTCATATCCCTCCGCACCCGCGGCACACATGCGCGCAGCCGTCCAGAGCAACTGCTCATAGGCCGGCGGATAAGCCGCATCACCGGAACAGGACAGGCTGAGCTTCAATCCCTGGCGATAGAGTTCCACCAGTTTCTCAGGCTGCATGCCACACTTGAGGCCGATCTCCATAAATCCGCTATCCCCGAGCATCAAATGCCAGCCCTTTTCAATGATTTTTTCCGCAGCACCAGCTGCCCCGAAACCGCCACTGATCACCAGGCGCAAGTCATACTTTTCTCCCAAGCGAATCACAGCTTCTACCTCAGCAGCCGTTTCCGCCGCCACCACAAAGGGTACTTCCCTGCGCAGCATGCGGCACATAGTCTCGTTGCAGGCGTCGTATTCCTTTTCTTTCTTTTCCATGTATTCTCTGGCCTTGCGGAATGCTTCGTCCAGGCACTGGTACATGCCCATCCGGGTCATAAAATTGCCCTTTGTGGCAAAGGTTCCCTTAGCCGCGTTGGTATAATTGCCCTTTACCGCAATTCGCTCTGCCACAAACACATCGCTGGCTCGCGGAGCATCCACATGAATCAGGGAAATTTGACCAGCCACCAGGGCACTGGTTCCGGGGCAGAGTCCGTAGGAGGTGATGCCCACGCGACCAAAGCGCTGTCTCTTGAGTTCTTCGAAATCAAAGGCGTCGCGAATGTCCATCTGAGGCAAAATGGGCGCTGAGCTCTCGTTGTGATCCGCCTGATTGCCCAAAAACTCACTGAAGGACACTGCGCCCACTGAGCAAAGGCCCAACACCAGGCCGGGATATACGTCCATGTCCCGGGCATCAATCACTTCCGCTCCATCGGCAGACAAGTTCGGCCCCACCGCCTGAATGCGGCCATTTTCGCAGAGCACATCCCATCCACGCTCATAGCGGCCGCCTCCCAGATAAAGATTCCCATTCTGAATCAACAACATAGCGCACACCTCTTTTGTATACTCGATTATTTCTGTGCCTCAAGTCCCAATTCCACAAAGGTCTGCATCTGGGCAATGTTTTTATAATACTCATCGCCCACACCCCGATCGTGGCTGCCTGTAGCAAGCACCTGCAGCAGCACAGGGTTCTTCTCATCGGCTTCCTTCTGTAGGCGCACGGCAAATTTTTTGCCATGATAGGGGGGCACGTTATTATCCATTTCTCCCGTCTGCACATAGATCCACGGGTAGACAGTACCCGCGTGGATATTATGATACGGAGAATAGGAGTACATGTACTCAAACATTTCCCTGCTGGAAAGTGGGTCGCCATATTCGGTAATATACATCATACCGCGATCATCATTGCGGAAGCGAAGCATGTCCGTATGGGGCACGGAAGCAACCACCACGCCGAAGAGATCCGGGCGAAGTGTGGTAATGGCTGTCATCAGCAGACCGCCGTTGCTCAGGCCCGTGGCGACAATCTTTCCAGGCCGGGTCCAGCCGCTGGCAATCAGATACTCCGCAATATCGATAAAATCATAAAAGGCATTCTTCTTCCGATCAAACATGGCTGCGCGATGCCATTCCTCGCCGTATTCCATGCCTCCGCGCAGAATGCAGTGGGCATAGATGCGCCCCTTGCGCACCCATTCCACAATATTGTGGCCAGTAACCATGTCCTCCGGCCACGGAGGCATGGAACAAGCATAGCCACCATAGCCATACATCAATACGGGGGTTTCGCCATTGGGCGCCAGATCCTTCGGGCGCACGATGTAGACCAAAATCCGCTCGCCATCCCGCGCCTTCAGGAAGCACTGGTCCACGGCAATATCGGAAACATCCGCCGCATCGGAGCGCAAGCAATGGATTTCCAGGCTTTTGGCGTTCATCGCATAGAGGGACAACCTGCGCGTAAAACTCTCGTAATTGAAATAAATATTTCCAGAATCACTCACGCGAATGACGTCACTGAATTTTGCACAGCCAAACCGATCCGGCAGTGCTACTTCCCGCACCTTTCTGGAATCAAAACCATAGAGGGACATTTCTGAACAGGCGTCCCGTTCGTGAACAGTCAGGATGCCTCCAGGTACGACACCCGCAGCGCTCAATAGAGCATCTGACTCAGGTATGGCCACGGAGCAAGCGTTCAACAGACTACCCTTTTCCTTTAACTGAGCAAACGAAATGGAGATCACCCGGCACATAGGCGCGCCCACATTGGTTTTAAAATAGCAGCGCTCCCCTGAACAGCCAATGTACGCATAGCTGCCCGCCCCATCATTTAGATGGGTAATCGAACCATCCTTGCCACACCAGAGCACCAGTATATCCGAGTAAGAATTCAATACCATGAAAAAGTAACCATCTTCCGGACCCGGAGTCACATCAATAAACACGGCATTTTCTTCATGGGTATAGAGATCTTCCAAACGATTTTCACGCCAATTATAGCGACGGACAATGTTGATGTTGCGGTTATTGACGGCATCCAGCTGCGCCTCGGAATAGTACACATATTTCCCTTCCGTGGACCAAGCAAAGCCAAAGGTACCATCCAGTTCGGCGATAGCCTTTTTCTCATTGGCATCCCAGATCACTACGCAGCAGCGGGGATGACCATGAATTACCCCCATCACCGCATAGATCCCAGGCTGAGCAGGGCAGGGTTCCGCCCGGTACACGTGCATGCGCCCGCCCAGCATCTCCTCGTTGACAATCACTTCGACGACGTTCATCTCACTGTCCAGGCGCACAATGTCATGAATACCGCCCTCCAACTTGCGCGCCGCACAAATCACGCCCCCTGCCTGCTGAACGTCGGAAAGCTCCTCATCTACAGGCTTGGCGCGCAATTTCTTCTCCAACTCTGCGGCTGAAAAGGACGTCTGCCTCTCAAAAAACGCATGGGTATATTCATTTTCTGCTCTGACCACTTCGAGCGTCTGCGGAGATTTTGCATCCTCCAGATATCGATAGGGATCCACTACGGCATGGCCAAAGTAATCGTCCACAACCTCTTTTACAGGCACCACCGGATAGTTTCGCATTGCTCACACCTCCTCCATATTTCCATCCAGAGGGAAGTGGCAGGCGCAAAGGTGTTCACCCTCTCCCTCCAACTGAGGCATCTTTTCCGCACAGACCGGCTTTGCGAAGGGGCAGCGGGTACGGAAACGGCAGCCGCTGGGCGGATTGATGGGGCTGGGAATCTCGCCGGTCAAGAGTTCCTTTTCACTGTGTCCCTTGCCAATTTTGGGCGTTGCCGCCAGCAGATAGCGGGTATAGGGATGCTTTGGGTGATAATAGACCTCTTCAGTGGTCCCAATCTCGCACACGCGACCAAGGAACATCACACAGACGCGATCGGATACATAGTGCACCACGCCCAGATCGTGGGAAATAAACAGATAGGTTAAATCCAGATCCTTCTGCAAATCCCGCAGCAAATTCAGAGTCTGCGCCTGAATGGATACATCCAGAGCGGACACCGGCTCGTCGCATACCACCAAATCCGGATGCAGGGCGATGGCGCGAGCAATGCCTACCCTCTGGCGCTGGCCGCCAGAAAACTGGTGGGGATACCGTCCCAAATGCTCAGGATTGATGCCCACCTTCTCCGAAAGATCCAACACTGCTCGATCCATCTCCTCCTTACTTGCGCCAAAGGCTCGCAGCGGTTCGGAAATGCAATCGGCAATGGTGAAGCGGGGATCCAGAGAAGCGTAGGGATCTTGGAATACAAGCTGCATGCGGCGGCGGAAATTACGCACCTCCCGGGCCTTTAGTGAGGTAAGCTCAGTTCCGTCAAAATTGATGGAGCCGCTGTCCGGCTCGATCAGACGCAACAGCAGCCTGCCCAGAGTAGATTTACCGCAGCCCGATTCACCCACAAGAGCCAGCGTCTCTCCCTTGTAAATTTTCAAGCTTACATCGGTAATGGCCTGCACGCAGCCCTTGCTGACCTTGAAAGTTTTATTCAAATTCCTAGCTTCCAGCAGCAGCTCTCTGGACATGGTCACTCCTCCTTTAATCCGTTTTCATACTCAAAACAGCGGACCTGATGGCCGGGAATGGGCTCGTACAGGGCAGGGTGTTCCCTGCGACAGCGCTCTGTGGCATAGGCACATCGATCGCAAAAACGACAGCCTGAAGGCACATGCATCAAATCCGGTACCATGCCGGAAATACTTTTGAGTCTGGGAACATCGGGCTTGATTTCCGGCACGGAATTGATCAACCCCCGGGTATAGGGATGTAACGGCCTATCAAAGATATCCTGGGTCTGCGCATACTCCACAATTTCGCCCAGATACATGACGTTCACCACATCGCACAATTCTGAGACAATGCCCAAATTGTGGGTGATCATTAGAATGGAAGTATCGAAATTCTTCT
This sequence comes from Clostridiales bacterium, assembly GCA_019419995.1. GTDB lineage: Bacteria > Bacillota > Clostridia > Christensenellales > Aristaeellaceae > SFTH01. The sequence continues at coordinate 54,636 of JAHZHZ010000009.1, read as the reverse complement.
TTAAATTGCGCATCAGCTGCAGGATCTGTGCCTCAATAGTTACATCCAGCGCCGTTGTGGGCTCGTCCGCAATCAAAAGCTTGGGATTACAGATCATCGCCATAGCAATCATAATGCGTTGACGTAGACCACCGGACAACTGAAAGGGATAGGCCTTATAACGTTCTTCCGCATCTGGAATGTTCACTGCTTGGAAGATTTCAATGACTTTCTGTTTGCGCTGTTGCTTATTGAGGTTAGTATGCAGCAAAAGGACCTCCTCCACCTGCTTGCCCACGCGAATCACAGGATTGAGGCTGGTCATAGGCTCCTGGAAGATCATGGAAATCTTATTGCCGGTAATTTCCCGCATCTGTTCAGGCCCATAGGCAGAAATTTCCTGCCCTTCAAACATAATCTTTCCGCCTGTGATGGCAATCCCAGGTGCCAACAGGCCCATGATGGACATAGCGGTCATGCTCTTTCCACAACCAGATTCTCCCACCAGGCCCACAACGCTGCGAGATGGAATATCCAGACTCACGCTGTTTACCGGATGCAGCATGTTTTTTCCCGATCGGATGGTAATCTGAAGGTTCTCAATTGTGAGAAGGCTATCGTGATTTGCCATTATTCTATCCCTGCCTCATAAATATCTGAAAATCAAAGCGTACAGAACAACTTTAGTCTGTCGGAAAGGTCCGCCATGCGGGCCCTTTCGACAGACTGGGGCGGCGCGCCGCCCCAGTTGCTTTATTTCCTCAAATTTCTGAATCCCGTCTGCATTATTCCGCCCAGGAGAGCTTCCACAGGTAGTAGTTGTATGTGGCGCTCCACACATCTTCGACGCCTTCCAGATCGGGGCTGGTAACAAACTTCATGCCGGATTCGTAGATGGGATATACATACGCCAGATCGATGGCCGCCTCAATGGCCGCCAGGGTGTAGGGCATGCGCTCTTCATCGGTCCAGGCATTGGCCGCCGCCGCAAGAGCTTCGTCCTGAGCCTCGCTGGAAGTGGTCAGACCCAGCTGATAGTAGAAGCCATCGGTGGCAAAGTAGCCCATCATTTCTTCCGGAGAAGCATAGGCGACGCCCATATCGCTCAAGGTGATCTGCACGCTGCCATCCATCAGTTTCTGGGTCCAGGTATTGGTGTCAACGCTGTTGATCTGGGCATTGATGCCAATAGCGGACAGGTCTGCCTGAATGGAAGTAGCGATATTGACCATGTCCGGCGTCACATTGATCTCCAGAGTAGATCCATCATAGTTGGACTTGGCCAGATATTCCTTCGCCAATTCGGGATCGTAACCGGGCATTTCCATCTGACCTGCAAAGGGGCCCATCAGCTTCTGTGCAAAGTAGTCGGTGTTGAGCACAGCGTTCTCTTCGCCGTTGTAGATGGCGGCATTCTCACGATTAATGGCATAATAGATCGCCTTGCGGAGATTCTCATCGCTGATGTAGGGCTCGCCCAAGACCATCACAGTCTTGCTGGCCCAGCCGGTATCAGAATAGACAGCAAAACCTTCGGACTCGGCAATGGCAATATCGTCGTTGCTCATCACGGGGCCACAGAACTGCACTTCATCGTTTTCCAAAGCTACCAGCGCTACGGCACTGTCCAGCGGAACGTGTATTTCAACATTTTTGATGCCGGGAGTGCCCTGCCAGTAATCCTCGCGGGCTGTCAGGTACAGATATCCAGTCGTTTCATCATACTTCTCCAGAATGTACGCACCAGTGCCAATGGGGTTGGTGGCGTAGGCAACCGGATCCGCCTCGTAAGCGGTGGGGCACAGCATCACCATGTATTCGCAGCAGAGTTCCTCCACAGATGCGTAGGAAGCCGCTTTGTAAATGTTCACATGATAATCGTCCACTTTTTCAATCTTGGAAATAACGGGATTGACAACGGGCGCGAGATAATCGCTGTTCACAGCCTGCTCGTAGTTCCACAGAACCACATCCGCATTGAAAGGCGTGCCGTCAGAAAAGGTCACGTCATCCCTCAAGGTGCACTCCAGGTAGGTGCCGTCCTCACTCAAGGTCCAGCTTTCCACCAAAGCTGCCGTAGCTACGCCGTTTTCATCATACTGCCAGAGGCCGTCAAAAATCGCGCAACGGGCCGCCTTATCCATAGCGTTGGAGGAAGAATAGAGATCACAGTTTTCGGTCTTCATGTAGGGAATGACCACCAGCGTCTTTTCTTCCTCGGCCACAGCCGCAGTAAAGACGGTCAGCAGCATCAAAACTGCCAAGATCAGAGAAATGATGCGTTTCATGATGTGAAACCTCCTTTTGATTATCCAAATCGAAGGATGCGCCTTCGGTTCAGCCTTTACTTTCATGAGCAAACTCACTTGCGCCTGCGGGGATCAATAGCATCTGCCAGGCCATCCCCCACCAGGTTGAAGCACAGCGCGGTAATTACGATAGCCATACCGGGGAAGATGGCTAGATGGGCACTGGTGCGAAGTCCACCCTTCATTGCTTCGGAAAGCATATTGCCCCATTCTGGTGCCGGAGGTTGAATGCCCATACCGATGTAGGACAGGCCCGCCGCAGCCATAATGATGCCTGCAATATTCATCATCCCGTCCACAATGATGGGGCCAATAGCATTGGGAATTACATGCCGCAGGACAATATAGCCATTCTTAGATCCGCTGGCCCGAGCCGCTTCAATAAAATCCTGTTGAACAACTCCCAACACTACGGAACGAATGATGCGAGTAAAACCGGGCACGCTTGAAATCGTTATGGAAATGATCATCGGCCATAGGCCGCCCCCCATTACAGACACAATCAGCAACATCAACAGCATGCTGGGAATACACATCAGCGCATCCAGAATACGCACAATGATAGCATCCCACTTGCCCCCGTAATATGCGGCCGTCGCTCCCAACAGGCAGCCCACCAGCAGCGCAAAAGCCGTGCATCCAAATCCGAAAATCAACGAATACCGTGCACCGTACAGCACGCGCACAAACATATCCCGACCGAAATTGTCTGTACCAAACCAGTGTTCCGCACTGGGGCCCAGCTTCCGAATCGTCGGATTCTGGCCCAGGCAGTCCACTTCGTAATCAAACCAGATATCGCAGGTGAGCGCCGCAAAAATGATTACAAGCAGCACAATGGCAGCAACCAGTGCCAGCCGGTTGTGCAGAAAATTTTCCAAAATCTCGCGGCCGTGGCCTTTTTCAACCTTCGTTATATGCCTTTTCTTCTTCCAAAACATTGCCGCGCCCCCTTAATACTTCGCTCCGACGCGAGGATCCAGCAAGGCGTAGAGCAAATCTACCACCAGCATAATCACCATGAACATCAGGGATAGAAACAGCGTAGAACCCATGATGACCGGCACGTCCTTGGTCTGCATCGCCTGGAGGATGGTCTGGCTAAAGCCCGGCAGGCCAAATACCTGCTCCGTAATCATTGCTCCGCCCAGCAACCCCGCAAAATTCATACCTAATTGAGTCACCACAGGCATCATCGCATTGCGCAGCCCATGGCAAAACACAATGCGCATGGATTTGCATCCCTTGGCGCGAGCGGTGCGAATGTAGTCCTGTTCCATAGCATCCAGCATGGTAGTACGCGTCATGCGGGAAAGGAATGCGGCAGATGGCAGTGCAAGCGTAAGCACCGGCATGACATAATTCTTCCATGTTCCAAGGCCATTGGAAGGCAGCCAGTGCAGCTTCAATGAAAAGATCAAAATCAACACCACGCCCAGAAAGAAACCCGGTATCGATCCCAGCAACAGCGAAATCACCGTGGACGTCCGATCCGCCAGAGAGTGCTTCTTGACCGCCGAGATGATACCCACCGGAATGCCAATTACTGCCGAAACCAACATGGACAAAAATGCCAGCTTTGCAGTAGTGGGAAATTTGGGCATCAACAATTCAAATACGGGCTTGCCATACTTGTAGCTCTCCCCAAAATCCCCCTTTAATGCATCGGCAAGATAGTTGACGTATTTTACCGGCAGTGGATCATAGTACCCCAATTTTTCATTGAGGGCCACCACCTCTTCCTCGGCAACATTCATTCCCAGGATGATGCGGCCCGGCGAGTTGGGAATAAAGCTGAGAATTGCAAAGATCACGAACACGATGAACAACATGGTCGGGATCATGACAAGTATTCGTTTTCCAACGTATTTTAGCATAAGGTTCCTCCAGATGGCTCAACAGATTCTCCAGCACATACCCTTGCTGTCGGCAATATTCATCTCAACAATCCGGAAATTTTGCGCATGCCCAATGACGGCACTCTCGTCACCAGTTCCTGATCAGAACACCCGCGCATTTGTTGCAACGCCATTGAACATAAATGGATCTTTCCGCAGCAGACATCTTCCCGCATTTCTGCGCGTTTGATCGCCGCAAAAAACAAGATCGCTATCCCCAAAAAATTCGAAATGACGAATATACACTTTTTATTGTACACTGTCTTTGTTATCTCTACCGTATTTTCATATGATAATTTGATAAATCTACACATCTTCCACCCGCTGTTGTTCCCCTAATGTATATCCATCTCCGAAAATTCTAATTAATTCCAAAAATATTTCTACCATCTTTTCAAATTTACCATTGCGTACACATCCAAAATAAGTGAGTAACATCACTGCCTGGGCAATGCATTCCCGAGCGTTCGGGCATAACGCGCACTTTTCCCGGACAAAGCCGAGATTTTTCAGAGATCGCAATATCCATCTAGTTGGTGCCCATTGGTCACATTCCAATTGTAGAATTCAATATGGGTATGCAAAGAAGAGGCGCCTTCAGAAACCACTTAATAAACCTGCGTTTTATGGAACTTACTTAGTCAGTCCAGGATTCATACTCGCCGAATTTTTTCAACCGGCTGATTTCTGCCCTCGGCTCCGCCAATGAAAGCGCCCACTACACCAAATTTCTTAATTTCACTGCAATATTCGGGAGGCTTTCGTTGTTCAAACCTTCTTAATCACCTCTGAAGCCGTATGTACATACCCTTCACTTTCAAAGCCGGATTTGATATTCTTCGTCAACAGAGATACGATGACCACGACCAGGGAGGACAACGCAAAACCAATGAGCGTCGCATTTTCCCCAAAGCAGGGCAACTGAGAAGATATGGCCCCCACCACCACACCGCAGCGCGCTCCCCAGGGAGTTACCCGGCTATTCCTCTTGCCCATTGCATGGGGCGCCTTGCGTTCACGCCAAATCAGGCCGATGCATAGCAGGGGAACCACGCCCGCACCCGCCAGCGCATAGGCCCGGGATAGCAGGGAAAGCACCGTTGACGCATAAATTCCGCATATGCAGGAAATCACGCCAATGATTACCGTTATGATCTTTGCATCTCGAATCAGGTTCCTGTCATCTGCCTTGCTGAAAGGATGAATCAGATCGTTCACAATCAGCACTGCAGAAGAATTCAAACAGGAATCCGCCGTGCTCATGCCCGCACAAAGCACCAGTACAAATACCGCCGCGCAAAGTGCCGTAGGCATACAGTTCATCATAAACCAAGGCATCGCCGTATTGGCATCCAGCCCCTGATTGTAGGTCATGATAATGGGACCTACCATGGCCGTCATACAAACCATGACCATGCAAATAATGCCACTGTAGAGCATACTGCGCTTGGCGGTTTTGGCCGTTTTGCAGGCAAAGCATCTCTGCCAGTAGGCCTGAAAAATCAGCACGCCCAACAGTCCCGTTACAAATTTATTGATTGTAGCCCAGAAATCCAGGCCGGTGAAGTTCAACAATTCTTCTTTGCCAACCGCTGCCAGGCGCTCTGAGAGCACGCTGAAACTAAAATCAATTTTCCCAAATGCATATATATAAAAAATTACACCCACAACAACGCACAAAATTCCCTGAAACAGGTCCGTCCAGATGACGCTGTATACACCGCCCATCACCGTGTAGATAATAAAAATGGCTGAAAAGACAAAAACGATGGGCACCGGATTCACTCCGGTAAACACTTGAAAGAGATCGCCAAAGGCTTTCCCCTGGCTGCCCACAGAAGCGATCATGATCATGCTGGCCAAAATGCTGCACAACGCCCGAGTAATCTTATCGCGCACGATCAGATCATCAATCAGTTCCGGCATGGTGTTGTAAGTAAATTTACCGATCAAGCCCACAAAAACCAGGGCAAAGACGATTTTCGCTCCCTGTTCTCCCAAAATAAATGCCAGAATTCCCACGCCCTGCACGTAACCATTTCCCGCGTGAGAAAAGAAATTGGAAACACCCATGATGCTGGCAAACTGGGTAAAAAAGATCAGCAGCATACCAAAGGACGCGCCGCCAATGGCGTAATTGGAAAAACTCTTGGAAGCTTCCCCCTTGAAACGGTAGGAAATCCAGAGAAAAAACGCGCAAATGACCATCGTCAAAATCCAAAATAACATACCTGTAGACATAAAATCCTCCTTATCTATCCTCTACACATACACCGGCACAGGACGACTGGGAAAATTTTCTCCCACATCCGCCATGCCTCTCCTTCACCGCCTTTAAAATGTTTTTATCCAAAGCATCTTTCCGGTCAACTCTCGTTTTGCGCATAGAACTGCACAATTTTGCACTGTATGCGCAAGTAGTTCCTGGCATCTTCCACTCCAATGGCTTCCAGCATTCGAGCGGTACCTTCCAATAATCTGCGCCGCGCTTCCCTTATGGATCGCTCTCCCTGAGGCGTTATATGCACAATCACCTGCCGGTTGTCTTCCGGATCATCTTCCCGGACAATTAGCTTCTTTTCCTCCATGCTTTTCAACAGGGCCGCCACGCGTGCCGTGCTGACGCACATTTCATCGCTGATGGCCTTGGGATGCACCACTTCCGAACTGTGCTCGCTTAAATACCATAATACGAACAATTCCCCCCGAGCCATCTGAGTGAGCCGGCGAGTAGGCTTCAGGTTAAACAACCGTTGGTTGAGTTCCAACAGTTCCGCCGCCAGCGCATCACTATCCATGCCACCACCTCCAATTTAACTAATATTGTTAGTTATTATATAATATTAATATATTTTTGTCAATAATTTAACTATCAAAGAGCGTACTTTATCTCAACTTCCTAGGATTGACTTTGAGCCCATAGTTTGATACAATGGCCCTGTTCATCGGAGGGCAAGGCTCGATGGAAGTGACTGCCGGATAAGATGACGGGTTGGGATGCCCGTTGTGTTATCCGGCTTTTTTAAGTTCAAGAGCAGGAGGAAATTATGCAGACAAACATTCGCTTTACACAAGGAAAAATTCTATCTCCACTGTTGAAATTTGCCCTGCCCGTGCTGGGCGCGCTGATTCTGCAGGCAATGTACGGAGCGGTAGATTTGCTGGTGGTAGGGCGCTTCGGCAGTCCGGCAGATGTATCGGCCGTATCCACTGGCAGCCAGCTGATGCACACCCTTACCACCATAATCACAGGCCTGGCCATGGGCGCCACCATCTTGCTGGGACAGCGCATCGGATCGGGCGCAGGTGAATCAGAAGGAAACATCATCGGCAGTGCCATCTGCCTGTTTTCAGGCCTGGGCGCGCTCATAACAGTGGTCGTTCCTCTGCTGGCCGCCCCTCTGGCCCAACTGATGCATGCACCCACAGAAGCCTTTGAACAGACGGTCAAGTACATTGCCATCTGTGCCGGCGGCGGCTTTTTTATCGTCGCCTACAACCTGTTGGGGAGCATATTCCGGGGCATAGGCGATTCGCGCACCCCGCTGTTTACCGTGCTGGTAGCCTGCGTGGTCAACATTGCTGGGGATTTGCTCTTCGTGGCAGTCTTTCACATGGCGGCCGCCGGTGCAGCGCTGGCCACAGTGCTTGCCCAGGGAGTGAGCGTAGTTCTCTGCCTGCTGGTCATCCGTCGGCGGGGACTTCCCTTCCCTTTCTCACGAAAAAACATCCGCCCCCATGGCCGCCTCTGTCTGCATATTCTCAAATTGGGCGCACCCGTAGCCCTCCAGGATCTTCTGGTAAGCATCTCCTTTCTGGTGATTTTGGCCATTGTCAACGGACTAGGACTGGTGGCATCGGCGGGCATCGGCGTGGCGGAGAAACTATGCGCCTTTATCATGCTGGTTCCCTCAGCTTTTTCTCAGTCCCTATCTGCCTTTGTTGCGCAGAATATTGGCGCAGGAAAACCTGAGCGCGCACGCCGGGCCATGGCCTGCGGCATGGCCGCATCCTTTCTGCTGGGGTGCATCATGGCCTGGGCTGCCTACTTCCATGGCAATGTATTGGGCAGCATCTTTGCACGGGATGCACAGGTAATTGCCGCGGGAGCGGACTATCTGCGAGCCTATGCCATCGATACCCTGTTAGTCAGCTTCCTCTTTTGCTTCATCGGCTACTTTAACGGTTGCGGTTCTACCGCTTTTGTAATGCTTCAGGGACTGGCTGGCGCCTTCGGTGTGCGCATCCCCATCTCTTGGATTATGAGCCGCCAGGCGGACGCTTCGCTCTTTCGCATAGGCCTGGCAACTCCTGCCTCTACCATTGTACAGATTGTGCTCTGCACCCTGTTCTTTTTCCACATGAAGCGCCGTCAGGAAAGCCACGGAACTGTCGGACAGACCACCGTTGAAAAATAGCGCTGTTTTTTAAAATAACTTGCATGAATGTAACACTGTGGTATAATGGAAATATCCTAGCAAGAGTATGGAGGTTTACATGGAGAGAGCAAAGGTCTATTTTACCGATTTTCGGGTAGCCGTGGGCAGCAGCGGATTGACGGGCAAGCTCAAGGATTTGATCCGCAAGGCCGGCATTGAACAGATTGAGATGGATGGAAAATTTGTAGCCATCAAAATGCATTTTGGTGAATTGGGAAATCTGAGCTTTTTGCGTCCCAACTACGCCCGCGCCGTTGCCGATCTGGTGAAAGAATTGGGCGGCCATCCCTTTCTCACTGATTGCAACACCATGTATCCCGGCAGCCGCAAAAATGCGCTGGAGCATTTGGAATGTGCCTGGGAAAACGGCTTTACACCCCTTACCGTTGGCTGCCCCATTCTCATTGGCGACGGCCTGAAGGGTACGGATGACATTGCCGTGCCAGTGCGCGGCGGTGAATACATACAGAACGCTTACATCGGCCGGGCCATCATGGATGCGGACATCTTTATCAGCCTTACGCACTTTAAGGGACATGAGATGACTGGTTTTGGTGGAACCATCAAGAACATCGGCATGGGATGCGGTTCCAGAGCGGGCAAAAAAGATCAACACAGCAGTGGCAAGCCCACCATATCTGCCGCGTTGTGCCGGGGCTGCAAGCGCTGTTTGCGGGAATGCGCCAATAATGGCCTGGAATATGATGAACAGGCCAGAAAGATGCACATCAATTCGGACAATTGCGTGGGATGCGGTCGCTGCCTCGGCGCCTGCAACTTTGACGCTATTCACTTTGCTCAGAACAACGCGCCGGATGACCTGAACCGGCGCATGGCGGAATACGCCAAGGCCGTAGTGGATGGGCGGCCCAACTTCCATATTTCGCTGATTGTGGATGTATCCCCCAACTGCGACTGCCATTCTGAAAACGATGCGCCCATTCTTCCCAATATCGGCATGTTGGCCTCCTTTGATCCCATTGCACTGGATCAGGCCTGTGCCGATCTCTGCCAGAAGTTTGAGCCCATTGCCAACAGCCAGCTGGGCGATAATCTGCGCAAAAAAGGCTTTGTGGACTTCCGGGATCACTTCAAAAACTGCAAGCCCGAATCAGAATGGAAAAGCTGCTTGGAACACGGCGAAAAGATTGGCTTGGGCACCCGCGATTACGAATTAATCGTCATGAAGTAAATTCGTAAATTATATCAGCCTCTCCGGTGTACTCGGAGAGGCTGATTAGTTTATTCAAAATAAAGTTACGGCAACGGTTGTGCTGCCCTTCCGTTCCCATTCCGATTTCTACCCTTTCCGTTGCCGGAACCATTGGGCAGGGACAAGCCATCGGTAGCATCTGAGGAAAGCTCCGCGATCCGATCCCGGATTTCACGCATCGTCATCTTCCCCACATCGTCTTTAGTGATGGATGGATCCAGTGCTCGCAACTGCTGAAAAGCGCGATACTTGCCATAGGACAATCCTAGTTCATGGGCCTGTTCAAGCTGTTGTCTGTTCGCCGCATAGCAATAGGCATTCTCCTGATCTGCAGTACAGGCGCGAACTGATGCAAGCATTTCCTCACAGCGTTTCTGATCTGTTCCCACCACCGCTATGGTCACAATTTCATCTTTAGACAGAAGTGTCGCAATATCGGGATTGCCCAAAATCTCCTTAATTGCCTCATCATAATCCATAAACCGAAGTTCCAGCGAATTCGCCAGTTCCTGCCCATCCTCGTTGTACCCACGCACGGAAATTACCTTATCAAAGCGGTTAATCCCCAACTCCATAGAGGGATTAATATCGATGCTAATGGAAATCTGGGGAATAAAATATAGCCGATATCCACTCCATCCCACAAATATCATCAGCAAACAAGCGGCAAAAGCAACCATAATGCGGCGCCGGGCAAAACGCTTCTCCCTTGCGCCTTCGTTCAGACTATGCACCACACGTTTCTCGGTTTCTCTCCGAAGCGTTTCATCAGCATATACGGCTTCAAAGGCGCTCTTAATCCGCTCGTTCATATGCGTCACCTCCCAACTTTTTCCGCAGCATCCCTCTGGAACGGTTCAGTAGTGTATACACCGTATGGACGTTTTTCCCCAGTATTTCCCCGATCTGCGCGGCCGTATAACCCTCATAATAGCGCAGATAAATCACATTCCTGTAATTTACCGGCAGAGCCAGCACAGCCTCAAGCACCTCCCGGTGCTCCTGCGGCAGCTCTGCGGGTTGATCCAGAACCTGCTCCAGTGAAACCACACGGCTTCGGAAAAAGTTCCTCAAAAGATCTCTGCAAGCATTGATTGAAACCCGAATCAGCCACGCCTTTTCATGTTCGGCGCTTTGAAATGCCTTGTCACAGAGAGCATATTTTAGAAATACTGTTTGAAATATGTCCTCTGTATCCGCATGGTTCTTTAAATGGAGCATACAAATCCGTCGGACCATATCCGCGTATCGCTCAATTGCCTCTTGAATCTCTTGATTGCTCCGCATTGCTCAACTCCAACAACTCTATTTTCCGCACCTTCCCTGTCTCAAACAGCTCCACCTGGCACCGTTGCAGCGCTGAGTACCTGCGCCCCAAAGGTCACATACGCCGTCACCATCCTCATCCACAAAAAATGTACAATCGCAGTTCATTCCTGCACCATCGCCCCTGTGATCACAGATCCCGTCGGCATCCTCATCCACATATTGGCAGCCGTTTCCCGCACAACTTTCATTCCCCGCACACCTTCCCCGTCTGCCAGAATAGCCGCAACCTGCCGCAAGGGCACCCGTAGTCACTGCCGCAAGCACCAGTATTGCCACAATACTCATCCATAATTTTCGCATAAATGATTCCTCCATTTTTCTTTTTCAGCCTTCTTTCGGCTTCACAGTAAATACGATTGACCACCGCTCAACCATTCATATACCCAAGAATTTAACATAATAATCAAGAAAACTCTCCCCCAGCCCGCAAAAATCCGCAGACGGAACACTCTGGTTCCGCCTGCGGATTTAATGCATACACAGCTGTTATGCAGGAAAAAAGGCATCCAGTGCCCGATCATTCCTCACCCAGATACGCCTTGCGCACCCGGTCGTCCTCTGCCAGATCATGGGCGTTGCCGGACATGGAAATCTTTCCCGTCTCCAGTACATAGGCACGATCTGCAATGGAGAGCGCCATGCGGGCATTCTGTTCCACAAGAAGAATGGTTGTTCCCGCACCGTTGAGTTCCTTGATAATATCGAATATCTGGTCCACCAATATGGGTGCAAGGCCCATGGACGGTTCATCCAACATCAACAGTTTAGGTTTGGACATCAGGGCGCGTCCCATGGCCAGCATCTGCTGTTCGCCGCCGGAAAGCGTTCCTGCCACCTGCTTATAGCGCTCTTTCAGCCGCGGAAAGCGCTTGTACACATCCGCCAGACCTGGCTCAATTTCACTGGCAGGACGGCTGTAGCCTCCCATTTCCAGGTTTTCCTGAACCGTCATCTGTAAAAATACGCGCCGTCCCTCCGGGCACAGGGCCATGCCATGGGAAACCACACGATTGGCGGGCATACCTACAATATTCTTTCCCTCAAACTCAATGGAGCCACTCTTAGGCTTGAGCAGGCCGGACACTGTATTAAGGGTGGTGGACTTACCCGCGCCGTTGGCGCCAATCAGGGTGACAATTTCCCCTTCATTTACTTCAAAGGAAACGCCTTTAATGGCATGAATGCTGCCGTAATAGACGTGAATTCCATCAACCTTCAACAGGCTCATGCGTCCGCCTCCTTCTGCTTACCCAGATAGGCTTCAATCACCGCGGGGTTCCTTTGAATTTCTTCTGGCGTACCCTTGGCAATGATGCGGCCGTAATTCAGCACGGCAATGCCCTCGCAAATTCCCATGACCAACTTCATATCGTGTTCGATGAGCATCACGGCGATCTGAAAGGTATCCCGTATCTTGCGAATATTATCCATCAGCTCTGCCGTTTCAGAGGGGTTCATGCCTGCCGCCGGTTCATCCAGCAACAGAAGTTTGGGGTTAGTGGCGAGCGCACGCACGATTTCCAGCCGACGCTGAGCACCATAGGGCAGCGAACCCGCTGTGTGACCGGCCAGTCCCTCCATATCGAAGATGGAGAGCAGTTCCATAGCCCGTTCGTGCATCTTCCTTTCATTCTTCCAGTAGCCCGGCAACCGTAGCACGCCTGCCAAGGCAGAATATTTCATGGAATTATGCAAACCGACCTTGACATTATCCTCCACAGAAAGCGTAGAAAACAGACGGATATTTTGAAAGGTGCGGGCAATGCCGGCCCGGTTGACCTGCACGGTATTCATGCCCGAAGTCTCCTTCCCATTGAACAGAATGGTTCCGGAAGTAGGCTGATATACCTTTGTGAGCAAGTTAAAGATGGTGGTCTTACCCGCGCCGTTGGGACCGATCAATCCCGCAATTTCGGTACGGCCAATGGTGAGATTGAAATCATCCACCGCCTTTAATCCGCCAAACTCAATGCCCAGGTGTCGGGCTTCCAACACAGGCGTGGAACCAATGTCCCGTTCCGGAATGATCCCCTGGCTGGGTATGGGCACCATTTTTGTTCTGTTCTCAGGCATACTCAGACACCCCCCTTGCACGCACCGTCACCGCCGCGCTTCAGTTTTTCCCGCAGGTTTTGGCTCAGTTGACGGAAGTGCTCGTTGTTGGAAACCAGCATGACCAGTATCAGCACAATGGCATAGACCAACATGCGGTAATCATCAAAGGCACGCAGCAATTCGGGCAAAACCTTCAGTAGCGCGGCGGCAATAATAGAACCTCGGATATTTCCAATTCCGCCCAGCACGACGAACACCAGCACCAAGATGGAAGTATCGAACTTAAACTTGCTGGCATCGATGGAGGAATAGTTCAGTGCAAACAGCGCACCCGCCATACCTGCCAGGGCTGCGGAAACCACAAAGGCCATCATCTTATACTTGGTCACGGAAATACCCACGGACTCCGCCGCAATTCGATTGTCCCGAATAGCCATGATGGCACGCCCCGCACGGCTATTGATGAGGTTCAACACCACAATCAGCGAAACCATGACCAATACGAAGCCCATGGTAAACGTGGAGATTTTTGCACCAATGCTGGCGCCCTGAGGACCGTTGATGAGGATTTCAAAATCAATACCCTGCGCTGTGCGAGCGGGATCCTGCACAATGGGCGTGTTGAAAGCCATGCGCAATCTTCCACCATCCAGCGCCACATACAGGCAATTGATGACGTTGCGAATGATTTCGCCAAAGGCCAGGGTTACGATGGCCAGATAGTCGCCCCGCAGCCGCAATACCGGCACGCCAATAATGACGCCCGCCATTGCCGCAGCAATTCCTCCCACAATCATGGCCAGAATCAGGCGCAGCGTTGTGTTTTGCACGCCCGAACTCAGGCAGGCTGCCGTTACCGCGCCCACAAAGGCACCTACGTTCATGAAACCTGCATGCCCCAGACTGAGTTCGCCGGAGATGCCCACCGTGAGATTCAGGGACACAGCCATCACGATATACGCGCAGATAGGCACCAGCTGACCGCGCATTACACGGCTCAGTTCACCCATATTTTGCAAAATCGTCATCACCACAAAGGCAACGATAACCAGTGCATAGGTAATGCTATTGTTGACGAAGGTTTTATTCAGCTTCTTCATGCACACACCTTACACTTTCTCGCTGATCTTTTTGCCCAACAGGCCCGTGGGCTTCACCAGCAGCATGACTATCAAAATCAGAAACACTATGGCGTCGCCCAGCTCCGTAGAAATGTAGGCCTTGCCAAAGATCTCGATCAACCCCAGCAAAATTCCACCCAACATGGCGCCCGGTATGGAGCCAATGCCTCCAAATACCGCCGCCGTAAACGCTTTAATGCCTGGCATGGAACCGGTAGTGGGTTGAAGCACCGGATAGGCGGAGCACAGCAATACCCCGGCAATCGCCGCCAACGCGGAACCAATGGCAAAAGTCACGGAAATCGTCTGATTCACATCTACGCCCATCAGCTGAGCGGCGCCCTTATCCTCTGACACCGCCCGCATGGCCTTGCCCATCTTGGTGCGGGAAGTAAAGAGCGTCAGCCCCACCATGATGATAACGCAGGCGAGCACCGTCACAATCGCCTCATCAGAAATCAGCAGCTGACCGTCAAAGAGCCGAACAGAGCCCAAATTCACCACGGAGCTGAAACTCTTGGGATTGGATCCCCAGATCAACAGGGCCGCGTTCTGCAAAAGGTAGCTCACGCCGATGGCGGTGATCAACACCGCCAGCTTCGGAGCGTTGCGCAGGGGCTTGTAGGCCATTCGCTCGATGACGATACCCAGTACCGTGCACACAAACATGGCGGCCACCACCGACAACACCGGGGGCAGTTCCATGTACTGAGTAACGCAAAAAGAAATGTATGCGCCGACCATAATGACATCACCATGGGCAAAATTCAGCATCTTTGCAATGCCGTACACCATCGTATATCCCAGCGCTATGATGGCATACACGCTGCCCAGACTGATTCCATTGATCAGGTAGGAGAGAAAGACCACGCTCATCCACCTCGTTTGCTTTGCTTTCCTTTAAGTATAACCGTTCCCTGTAAAATCGGAAAGAGGAGAATGCCCCTCCCGGCAACATTCTCCTCCTAATTTTTACAACACGCCTTTACAGATTACATGCCCACATAGGCACCATTCTGAATGACCACGGCCTTGGGGGTCTTGCTGACCTGACCCTCGGCATTCCAGTCCATTTCACCCGTCAAACCGGAAACAGTGATGGCCTGCATCTGCTCGATCAGGATCTCGCAGGCGTCTTCCGGAGCAGTTTCACCGGTGATCCCACCTGCCTGAGCCGCCTCATACAGCGCATAAACTGCATCGTAGCCGTCCGCAGAGAACTGAGTGGGCACATCGTTGTAGGCTTCCTGATAGGCTGCAACAAAGTTCTGGGTGCGCTCATCCTCGGCATCCGCCGCAAAGGGAGTCAACAGCATCACGCCTTCCGCCAGAGAGGTATCGAAACCTTCCAGCGTCAAAATGCCGTCCAAGCCGTCCACGCCAAAGAACTTGGGAGCATATTCCATGGCCTTGGCCTGATTGAGAATCATGGACGCAGGGGTATAGTAGATGGGCAGGAACACCAGCTCAGCGCCGTTATCCTTGGCATCGGTCAGCTGAACGGAAAAATCGCTGGTATCGTCGGTAAAGGTGGTGGCAGATACCACTTCCAGGCCTCGGTTGGCAGCTTCCGCCACGAAGGTCTGATAAATACCGGTGGAATAGGCATCAGCATTATTATAGATCACGGCAATCTTTGTGCCCAATCCATGCTCGGCAATAAACTGTGCGGATGCAGCCCCCTGTGCCGGGTCGGTAAAGCACACCTGATACATATTGTCCTTGCCCTCAGTCACTTCCGTGGAAGAAGCAGAGGGAGTCAGCATGAACATGCGATCATTGTAAGCCTCAGTAGCCACAGCCTTGCAGGGGCCAGTGGTCACACAGCCCACAATCATCTGAGCACCTTCATCCCACAGAGTATTGTACGCATTGACGGATTTTTCTGCATCGTGCTCATCATCCTGGGGAATCAACTCAATCTGCATGCCGCCCTGAGCGTTGATTTCATTTACGGCGATCTGTGCTCCCTGCATGCAGGAAATACCGTATACGGCGGCGCCGCCAGTCAGCGGACCGATAAATCCCATCTTAAGGGTATTCGCATCTTCAGCCACGCAAACGGCGCCCACGGTCAGCGCCAGTGCCGCGGCGATAGTCAGGGAAACAATCTTTTTGAAAAACTTCATTGTCTTTGTCCTCCCATTTTTAAAGTTCAACAGCTTCCCCCCTCCACATTAATGGGCTCACTGTTTCACTAAATATTACGGTTTTTACCCGACACTGTCAAGCGAAAACCCCTCGCTTTCCCATTAATTATACGTTAAATCGTAAATTTCAGCTCAAAAAGTCAAAATTTATACTGTAAATCAAAATTTATTTTGTTGTTTGTCCTTGGAATTTTTCTGATATTTAGGAAATATTCAGGTACTCAACTCTATTTCTGCCGGCATTTCCCATCAAAAATTCCAGTTCTGCCAGCAGATTTCTCAAAATTATCCTCTCAATTTCATAGCCGCCAAAATTTTTCCGGTACTAATCCCCAAATATCACCGATAAAAGATCAGCGAATACCAGGTAACCAAATTGCCAGGTGCGTAAAAATCAATATTTAAGAGCTCTGCTAAGGCAGTAACCACAATGCCGTGACTCTCCACACAGGGAAACATTTTATCCGGATGCCTACAGGGGCCATGCGGCCAAGCGCATTGAGCACAGATGGCGCAAGCCTCGGTGGAAAGCACCATGGTTTGATCGGATTGTGCCTGAACAAACTCCAAAACCTGTCGGGTAATCTCCTCGTGGTCAGGGCGGGTAGCCAGTGTCTGGTTGATGTCCGAAATATCATCCACTTCAGTGATGGTAGAAATGAGTAGAGCTTCCGGGAAAGTCAGACAGCGATCCCTGCACTGCTCCACGCTCCCCACTGCCGGAGGACAAGCCCAATTGGTGTTGTACATAGGACACTCATGGGCACAAATCCAGCGAACTCGCTGAGAAAATTCCAAATCCTTTGTTTTGATAAATGCATATTGATATAGAGGCAGCTCCGACAGCTGTCTTTCAAGAATTTCCCGATTCATGTTTCCTCCCGCAAAACTCTTCAGCTTTTGAATTAAAGAAAAGTAACCTGCGCACAGATCAGCTCGTCACTCACAAAAAATCATTCCTACTTGCATCAAAAATGGCATTTTCCTTTGCAGGCGCTCTGAAATTCGCGCTCGCTGTCGGAAAACGCCTGAAAGCTCCGGCCATCGTTTTGAATCATCCGCCTCTCGCCAACGCCATTTCAGGCAATTGGCGATCAGACAAACTATAAGGTTGCGCAAAGCTCATCGGCCCATGGTAAATCCATCTTTTTCGCACACATTCAGCCAGGCCTTGAGTTTTTGATAAAACTCCACATTGCTCTTTGTCTTTTCCATCAGAGAGATCAATTGCTCTACCGCTTCCTGGGGGCTCCCCTTAGTGAGCACTTTACGGACCTGATACACCCCATCCAGTTCTTCTTTGTTCAGCAACAGTTCCTCCCGACGGGTACCAGATTTATATAGATCAATAGCGGGAAATATCCGCCGGTCAGAGAGACTGCGATCCAGATGCAATTCCATATTGCCAGTTCCCTTAAATTCCTCGAAGATGATATCGTCCATTCGACTGCCAGTATCTACCAGTGCAGTGGCAATGATGGTTAGGCTGCCGCCGTTTTCAATGTTTCGAGCAGCACCAAAGAAGCGCTTGGGCCGGTATAATGCCCCCGGATCCAAACCACCGGAGAGCGAACGCCCGGTGGGCGGTATGACCAGATTGTAGGCACGTGCCAACCTCGTAATGGAATCCAACAATACCACCACATCCTTGCCCAGTTCCACCAGTCGCTGAGCCCGTTCCAATACCATTTCGGAAACCCTCGTATGATTTTCCGGTGCTTCGTCAAAAGTGGAATACACCACTTCGCCCTGAATTGAACGCTTCATATCCGTCACTTCCTCGGGGCGCTCATCGATCAGAAGCACAATCAAATGCACTTCCGGATGATTGACGGTAATGGCATTGGCAATCTTCTTTAACAAGGTAGTCTTACCCGCTTTGGGCTGCGAAACAATCATCCCCCGCTGGCCCTTTCCAATGGGCGCCAGCATATCCACCAGACGCAGGGAAATATCGTTGTTTCCTTCCGTTTCCATGCGCAGCCGCTCGTTGGGATAGACGGGAACGAGCGTATCAAAGGGCCGACGCTGACACGCCGCATCCGGCGCCTGGCCGTTGACTTCGCTAATATACACCAGGCCCACCGATCGATCCCCGGACAACTGAGGACGGGTCTTTCCTGCCACGAAGTCACCCGTGCGCAGATTGAACCGGCGAATTTGAGCCGCCGATACATAGACATCCCGGTTACCCGGCAGATAGTTCTCCGCTCTGAGAAATCCGTATCCATCGGGATGAATTTCCAGTATTCCGCTGCCATCGGCATAATCCACGCCAGGCAACACCGTCTGAACCGGCGCCGCGCTCCGTTTTTCTTCCGAAACAGTCACCGTCGGCAGTGATGCATTTTCACCTTTCTGTAATACCTGAAGTTCACCATCCTGGATGGGCGCTTTTTCCTCCTCCGCATGCCCACGGCGCCGCTGAACCGGCTCCACATTTTCCGGCACACGCCGGACAGGAGATGCCTGGGGCATACAGAATTCAGTGCCTGCGCTCGCTCCGCGACGAACTCCAGGCTTTGTTCCCTCCACTGTCCTCGCCAGCTTCAACTGTGCAGCTTCCCCGCTGTAGCGTCCGCCCACGCGGCCCCCCTGTTGTATTGCGCCGCGAGGTGGATTCCGGAAATTCTGCACGGGATGTACGCGTGCCCCCATGCGCTGCTGCGTACTCATGGGCCGTTGATAAGTCGCCGTCTTCGAATGTTCAGCTTCCTTTTGCGCTGAGTTTTCCTCACTCTTTAACTGATTTTCCGTTTTGATTTGTTTATCCGCATCTTTGATATTTTTCTTTTCCCGGACCTCGGGCTTGGGGGAATTTAATTCTTCCGCTCCCACATCCGGCACTTGTTTTTCATCTGCCTTCTGTCCGCTCTTCTGAGTAGAATTTCCCTTCGAGGCCGCCTGCATTGAGGCAGAATTGCGCTTGCGCACGGATCCCGATGCCGTCCCAGTCTTCTTCCCTTTGGGAAATTCTTCCTGAGCCTGTATCTGCTGTGTTTCAACCAGCTCTTCAACAGCAAGCTCCCGGGTACCAGAAACTTCTTTCTCGCTCTCCCCTACACGATTTTCAGAAGGAGAGTCCTTTAAAACGCGCTGTACATCAGAAATCACCTCTGGTTTTTTCTGTAAATTTTCTTCCTTCCGTGCAGCTTGTTTTCGGTTTTCCAATATCATTTCTACCAAAACCGCTTTTTTGGTCCCGGCAGGTATTTTAATTCCTTCGTCTTTCGCAATTTGTCTTAGATCCGCCACTGTCTTTACATGAAGCGAATGATAGTCCATGGCTTCCCTCCTATTTCTTTTTCCAGCCGACGGCGATATCGCGCGTCACGGCCTGTTCAACCCAATGGGCAAAGCCCTCGTAAGCGCCGCCACATTTCACCTCTAAGCCTGCCTGCTGCATCAGTTCCAGAACTCTGCGGCGTTTAAATGTATGTTCATTAAAGGATAGAGCAATACTTCCTCCCGTCTTCAGCGCCTCTCGCCAGCCTTTCAGGGCCCGCTCAAGCAGCTTTTCCCATCCGCCGCCCACCGGCGCATGCTGCACTCCATAGGGAAGGTCGCAAACAATCAAATGAAATTTTTCCCTGCCGAAAATATCTCGCACCTGTGCGGCATCTCCCCTTGCCAGACGCAGGCTACAGCAATCTCCCATGCGATAGCTCTGTGCGTCGCCCGCAAACGAAAATTGCGCCACGGGTACCGCCTTTCCACCACCCACCGTGCGGGACTGGCGGCTCAGGCTATACTTCATTCGATGATATTCAAAATAGCGTTTTAGAAATTTCTCGGCCTCCGCCAGATCATTTTTATCCACATCCGTGCCCGTGGTATTCCAGCCCCGGTTCGCTCCCACGAAGAGTGCAGTGCCCCGGCCACACATGGGGTCCAGAAGTTCCAACTTTTCCGCTCCCATCAGAGCAAAGCCCCCGGAATACAGGGCAACATTTTCCAGCAGTTGCAAAAACGCCTCGTTGGTCTTACCTTTATACTTTAAAATTCCCGGCAAATCGGCGCCCACATAGGCTTCCGTTCGGCCGCACAGGGGCATCAGAGAACCGCGGTCCTCCAAAAGAAAGAGCCCGTACATTAACGAATGGCTGCAAATAGCCGCACGTAAAGCCGGATCCATTTCCCCAGGCAAACATATTTTCAGCGCCGACAGGCCCTGAAACTCCCACGGCTCAATGCTTCCCTCGGGCGAAAATACATCCATCATGAGCTGAAGTTCGCCCCTGGCCAGTTTCAACGCTTCGTTCTGATACCGCACATTGGCATGGGGCCAAAGAAGCATGATATATTCCATTTTACACCTACAGTTATCTTATGTTGTAAACAAATCAAACATCCGTAAAAAACGGAAAATTATAAAAAACGATTGAAACTACGAAAAAATAGAAAATCAGCCCCTTTGCGGACAAAGGGGCTTTCATTGGCAATTAATACTTGCGCTTGCGAGCTGCCTCAGCCTTCTTTTTACGCTTCACGCTGGGCTTCTCGTAATGCTCACGTTTCCTCGCTTCAGCAAGAATGCCATCACGAGCGGTCTTGCGCTTGAAACGGCGAAGTGCGCTTTCCAATGATTCATTTTCGCGAATCCTTACCTCGGACATGTGTTTTCCCTCCCCTCGCGTTTGGACTGGCATACGCCAATGTAGCATGGGGTGCGCCACAAAGACTATTATAGCGCATAAAGTATATACCGTCAAGCGATTCCCGTGCAAATTTCAAGAATTTCACAATTTGAACAGGGAAACTCGCCGCGGTTCCCATCAAGCCATCCTTTCGGATAGCTGCGCGCCGCCCAGCAGGTGGATGTGCAAATGCTCCACCGATTGGCAACCATGCCTGCCACAATTGGAAATGATGCGGAATCCATTTTCCTTCAGGCCTTCCAGGCCTGCCACTTTATCAATTGCATTTACCAGCGCGCCCGCCGTCTCCGCGTCGCACTCCAGTATGTTCTTCACGTGCTTTTTGGGCACCAGGAGCACGTGAACCGGTGCCTGAGGATTGATGTCACGAAAGGCAAATACCTTTTCATCCTCATATACCTTTGCAGAAGGAATTTCCCCTGCAATAATTTTACAAAACAGGCAGTCCATCTCGTCTTTCACCTCCCGCCTTCAATCCAAAATCTCTCCCTGCGCCAGGGTACCCCGGGCAGCGGTGATGCGCACCCTGTGGATGCTCCCCGGCTGCGCCTTGGCACGCACGCGCACATATTGACTCGTGTAGCCCTCAGACATGCCGCCTTCCGCTTCCGTTTCAAACAGCACGGACTCCACGCTGCCAATCAGTTCTTTGACGTAATTTTCTTCCAATTTGTTGCCAAGTTCAATCAATTGATTTGCCCGGGCATGTTTGAGGCCCTCATCCACCTGATCGGGCATGCGGTCTGCCACGGTCCCTGACCTGCGAGAATAGGGGAATACATGGATACGAGCAAAGCCCACCCTGCGCACAAAGTCCAAGGTCTGTTGAAATTCTTCAGCTGTCTCCCCTGGAAAGCCAACAATCACATCCGTAGTAATGGCGCAACCGGGCATGTATTCTCGCAATCGTTCGCAGGCACGCAGATATTCTTCCGGCGTATATCTTCGGCGCATGCGTTCCAGCACGCTCCCACTACCCGATTGTAGAGACAGGTGAAATTGCCGCATGATGCCGGGCAATTGGGACAACTCGCGGGCAAAATCCTCCGTCACCGTCATCGGCTCCAGAGAACCCAGCCGTACCCGCAGCACTCCGGGCGCATCGTGCACGACACGGATGGCATCCAGGAGGGTTTCTCCGCTCTCCCTGCCATAACTGGCCAAGTGAATGCCGGTAACCACAATCTCCCGATAGCCCGCCTCTCCCAGGCGCGCAGCTTCACGCCGCACGCTTTCCAAAGGCATGGAACGCACCGGCCCACGAACCGCTGGAATGATGCAATAGGCACACCAGCGGTCACATCCCTCCTGAATCTTCATGGTCGCCCTCGTCTTTCCCTCGTGGCGAGAGACAAAGAGCTCCTCAAAACCAGCTTTTGAGACGGAACTGACGGCATTGATGCACTCGCCCCGGGCCACAGCCTCCTCCAACAGCTCCACCACCTGTGCCCTCCGCTGCACACCGATCACCAGGCGCACATTGTCCATCTGCATCAGCCGGTTCGCCTCCCGCTGAGCCAGACACCCGGCCACCACGATGTGGCAATTCGGATGCAGGCGAGCACAGCGGCGAATTAGCTTTTCCGATTTCTGATCTCCCGTTCCAGTAACGGTACAAGTATTGATCAAATAGACCTGAGCGTCCTGCTGCATGGGCACAGCACGGTATCCCGCCCGCTCAAAAGCTTCCAGCATCGCTTCAGTATCGTACTGGTTGACCTTACAGCCCAGCGTATGTACGGCAATCGTCTTCATCCCATATCCCCCCAGAGGAGCATGGCCATAGTGCAAGCGGCCAGCGCAGCCGTCTCAGTGCGGAGAATCCGGGGACCCAGGTGGATTGCCTGGGCGCCCAATTCTTCCAGAGCTGTCACTTCCTCGGCGCTCATTCCACCTTCCGGCCCGATGACAATGCCTAGATCCCGCACCTGCGCCCGCTGTTTATACATTTCTGCCATTCCCAGGCCACCAGCTTCCTCCCATGGAACCAGCAAAAGGTCGTGGGCAGCCAGCTGACCTTCCAGCTCCTTCCAGGTCTGGGGAGGGAATACCTGCAGACAACGGGCGCGCTTGCACTGCTTGGCCGCCTCCCGGGCAATCCGCTGAAGGCGTTGGCTGCGCTTAAGCCCATCCTTTGCGTCCAATTTGACCACGCACCGCTCCATCTTCACAGGAACGATGGCCGTCGCGCCCAGTTCCGTAAGCTTCTGTACGATCAGCTCCATCTTATCGCCCTTGGGCAAGCCCTGATATAAAGTTATCCGCAGCGGCGCTTCGTTAGAAGAAAGCGCCTCCAGCAGGCGCACCGTGCATCCGTCCCGGTCAATCTGTTCCACCACGGCACTAAAGCGCTGACCGCCCTCATCCACGGCATAGATTTCTTCTCCTGGGCGCAGGCGCAGCACCTGCGCAGCATGCTTTGCTTCCTCGGGCAGCAATTCCATGCCATCGCCCACCTGGCCGACGCCTGCCAGATAAAATGAGTTCATATCTTTCTCGCGGCCATAGCACACCAGCCGCCCTTTTCTTTTACATCCAAAATTGCGTATCTTGCCGCCGCCAAAGCATCCAACACATCCTGACGACGCTCTGAAGAGATGCCAGAACAGATGAAAATACCACCTTCAGCAATATGTTTCTTCACCGGCTCGGCCATGGAAATAATTACATCTGCAATGATATTGGCGATGACCACATCCGCACAATCCTGCACATCCTGAAGAAGATCTCCCGCCTGACAGCGAACCACGCCCTCAAAGCCATTGATGCGCACATTCTGCGCGCATACCCGCACGGCCACTCGGTCAATATCGATGGCCAACACATCGCTGGCCCCCATGTGCGCCGCCGCCAACGCCAGTATACCCGTTCCGGTGCCCACATCAATGGCAGTCATACCAGGGCGAACGTATTTTTCCACTAGTTCCACGCACATGCCCGTGGTCTCGTGGGTACCCGTGCCAAAGGCCATTCCCGGGTCAATTTCAATCACCTTGTCTCCCGGCAGGATCTCACATTGAGTCCACCCCGGCCGCACGACCATATGCGCGCCCAAGCGCAAAGGTTTAAAGGCTTTCTTCCAACTCTCCGCCCAGTCTTCTTCATCGAAGGTTTGGCGCACGATTTCCAACTTTCCTGCATCAAAGCCCAGATCCATGCTCTGAATACGCCGGATTTCCCCCTCCACAAAACGTACCCGATCGTTGAGGGCTGCATCCACCTCGTAGTAGCCGGTCACCTTTACATCTTCGCCTATGCGCTGGGCAATGGCCTCATCGATGATATCCCACTGCCCCTCAGGCCGCTGGTTCAATGCCACATCGTTTTTATCTTCAATCATCGTACCGTTGCTGCCCGCATCCATCAGAATTTGGGACACCATATCTGCCCCCGCGGTGGTGGTCAGCACCGTAATTTCCATCCAGTCCATTTTGACTCCTTGCGCCGGACGCTCTCCATTGCGTACCCACTCCGGCATTCTTTCATTAAGAAATGCGGCGAAGTTAATCTTCGCCGCATTCATTATAGTATTTTTATGGGAAAAAAGCAAGCCGGGATCAGCTGAAGGCATCCTTCATCCGATCAAAGAAGCTCTTTTTCTTTTCATACTGGCCCCCGGAAACCGTTCCGTCAAACTGCCGCAACAGATCTTTCTGCTTCTCGCTGAGCTTCTTGGGGATTTCCACCACAGCTGTGACATACAGATCTCCCTTGCCATTTCCGCGCAAATGCTGCACGCCCTCTCCCCGGATGCAGAACACCTGGCCAGGCTGTGTTCCCTCGGGGAAGCGGTATTTTACGGGAGACTTTAGGGTCGGTACATCCAGTTCCGCCCCCAGCGCCGCCTGTGTAAAAGTGATAGGCATCTCAATATAGAGGTTATCTCCATCTCTCTGGAAGAGCCTGTGGCGTTTGACACTGATGACGATCAGCAGATCGCCTGGAGCGCCGCCCCTCTCTCCCAGGCCGCCCTGCCCCCGAATGGTGAGCACCTGTCCGTCGTTGATTCCCGCAGGTATGCGTACAGTCTTGCGGCGAGACACGCGAACCTTGCCGCGCCCGTGACACTTCGTGCAGGGTTCGGAAATGATCTGACCACTGCCCCGGCATTTAGAACAGGTGCGCACATTCTGAATACGTCCAAACGGCGTATTCTGCGTTACCCGCTCCTGCCCACTGCCGCCGCAGACGGGACATTTCTCCACCTTGCTGCCAGGTTTGGCACCGCTGCCCCGGCACTCGGAACACTCCTCGTCCCGGACCAGATTGATCTCCTTTTCGCAGCCAAAAGCCGCTTCCTCCAGGGTAATGGCCAAGTTGTAGCGCAAATCGTCGCCGGGCACAGGTCCATTCCTGTGCATGCCTGCCCCTGCGCCCCCAAATATGGTGGAAAAGATGTCCTCAAAGCCGCCGAAGCCACCGCCAAAGCCGCTGAAATCGCTGTAGGCGCCGCCATTAAAGCCCTGCGGACCATCGTGACCAAACTGGTCGTACTGTGCACGCTTTTGGGGATTGGAAAGCACCTGATAGGCCTCGTTGATTTCTTTAAACCGTTCTTCCGCGTCCTTGTCTCCGGGGTTGACATCGGGATGGTTCTTCTTGGCCAGAATGCGGTAAGCCTTTTTTATGGTTGCCTCATCCGCGTTCTTGTCCACGCCAAGAACCTCATAATAGTCTCTCTTTGCCATATGTCTCCCCTCTTTGTACGGCGCGCCAGTTCCTTATCAACCGCAATTTTGCCTCGCGCCGTTCCGTTTTATTTTCAGTTTACGGGGGCAAGGGTACGCCCCTGCCCCCGTACGCGTCATTTTATTAAATCCATTACTCGGTAAATTCCGTATCCACAGTGCCGTCATCATTGACCTTGGTACCGCCATTGGCATTGGGATCGCCAGCCTGCTGCTGGGCCGCCTGTGCCTGATAAATCTTGCCGAACACCTCATAGGTCTTCTTGCTGAACTCTTCCATGGCAGGCTTGATCTGATCGGCGTCGCCGCTCTCGCGAATCTTCTTGAAGTTCTCAACCTCGCTCTCCAGCAGCGCCTTGTCCGCAGGATCCATTTTGTCGGAGAGATCCTTGATGGTCTTTTCCGTCTGGTAGATCAGGCTGTCGGCCTGGTTGAGCGTTTCGATCTTTTCTTTGTTGGCCTTATCTTCTGCAGCATACTTCTCGGCTTCGTCCACAGCCTTCTTGATCTCCTCCTCGCTCATATTGGAGGAAGCAGTAATGGCGATGGACTGCTCCTTACCAGTGCCCAGATCCTTGGCAGAAACGTGCACAATGCCGTTGGCATCGATGTCAAAGGTAACCTCAATCTGCGGCACTCCGCGGGGCGCCGGGGCAATGCCCGTGAGCTGGAAACGGCCCAGCGTTTTATTGTAAGCAGCCATCTCGCGCTCGCCCTGCAGCACGTGCACATCCACGCTGGTCTGTCCATCTGCAGCAGTGGAGAACACCTGCGTCTGCTTGACGGGGATGGTGGTGTTGCGCTCGATCAGGCGGGTAAATACGCCGCCCAGAGTTTCAATGCCCAGAGACAGGGGCGTGACATCCAGCAAAACGATGTCCTTGACGTCGCCGCCCAGCACGCCGCCCTGAATGGCTGCGCCCACGGCCACGCACTCGTCGGGGTTGATTCCCTTATAGGGTTCCTTGCCGGTGATGCGCTGCACGGCTTCCTGAACCGCCGGGATACGGGTGGAACCGCCCACCAGGATGACCTTGTCAATTTCACTTGCGGTAACGCCTGCGTCGCGCAGTGCCTGGTTCATAGGACCAACAGTCTTTTCCACCAGATCAGCGGTCAGCTCATTGAACTTGGCCCGGGTGATGGTCACGTCCAGATGCTTGGGGCCCGTAGCGTCCGCGGTAATAAAGGGCAGATTGACGTTAACACTCATCAGACCAGAAAGTTCAATCTTGGCCTTTTCCGCCGCTTCCTTCAGGCGCTGCAGAGCCATGCGGTCCTGGCGCAGATCAATGCTGTTCTCCTTTTTGAACTCATCAGCGATGTAGTCAATCAGCCGCTGGTCGAAGTCGTCGCCGCCCAGATGGGTGTCGCCGCCAGTGGCCAAAACCTCAAAGATGCCGTCGCCCACTTCCATCAGGGACACATCGAAGGTACCGCCGCCCAGGTCGTATACCAGAATCTTATGGGCGTCGCCCTTGTCCAGGCCATAGGCCAATGCCGCCGCAGTGGGCTCGTTGATAATGCGCTTGACATCCAGGCCAGCAATACGGCCGGCATCCTTGGTAGCCTGACGCTGAGAGTCGGAGAAGTACGCCGGAACGGTGATAACCGCCTCAGACACCGTCTCACCCAGATAGCTCTCTGCATCTGCCTTCAGCTTTTGCAGAATCATGGCGCTGATTTCCGGAGCAGAATAGTTCTTATCATCAATCGCTACTTTGTAATCAGTACCCATGTGCCGCTTGATGGAAATGATGGTTCTATCAGGATTGGTAACCGCCTGACGCTTGGCCACCTGGCCCACCAGACGCTCGCCATTCTTGGCAAAGGCCACGACAGAGGGCGTAGTACGTCCGCCTTCGGCGTTCGCGATCACAACAGGCTCGCCGCCTTCCATAACGGCAACGCAGGAATTTGTAGTGCCCAGATCGATACCAATAATCTTACTCATAATTATATCCTCCTGAAATTCTCGAATTATCCGGTTATTTTATATGTGAAACTTCTCATTTGAGAAAGAAGTTTACCCCTATTCTACGCACACTTTCACCATGGCGTAGCGTATGATTTTGTCCTTGACTCGATAACCCTTCTGGAATACCTCCAGAATTTTTCCGGGCGTCTCGCCCGCTTCCCGCATCACGGCGTTGTGTAATTCAGGATTGAATTCCTCGCCCAGTGCCGGAACTTCCTCAAAGCCGAAGCGCTTTAGGCTATCCATCAGCGTGGAAAGCGTCATCTTCACGCCTTCTATGAAACCATCGTCTGTACCTGCCTTTTCGGCCGCGTCCAGCGCCCGCTCCAGATTATCAATGGCCGGCAGCATGGCGGTCATCGCTTCCCGAAGGCCATCCTCATAGCCGTCCGATCGCGCCGTCTGATTCCGGCGCTTGAAGTTCTGAAAATCTGCCTGAGTCCGCCGCAGAGAATCCAGATATTCATCCCTCTGCTGGACTGCCGTTTCCAGAGCCTGCTGCCACTGTTCGATGCTGGCCTCCTCTGTATTTTCCTGGGCGCTCTTTTCCTCCACGATAACTTCCTCCGTCTCGTTCTGAGGCGCCGCGGACTCCTGCACCGCTTCTTGTGCGGTGGAATTGGTTTGTTGATTGTCCCTGTTCTTCATTGCAATTTCCTTTCACCGGAGCATTTATTTGCCGCCGCCGGATTCTACGGCTTGTGGTCAGTAAGCAGTTCACTCACAGCACGACTCATGAATTGCAGCACCGAAATTACCCTGTTGTAATTCATTCGCGTGGGGCCGATGATTCCTAGTGTGCCCGTAGTCTGATCACCCACCCGGTACCGGGCAGTAACGATGGAACAATCACTCATCTCAGGCGCGTTGTTCTCTGCACCAATGCGGATGGTAACCTCCATGCCACCTTCACTGCCGATGAGCCGGCGCATTTTATCCTTTGATTCCAGCACCGCCAGAAAGTTTCGAGCCTTCTCCACATCGCTGTATTCGGGGTAATTGAGCAGCTTTGAGCTACCCATGACCACCACATCAGAGGAATCTTCCGACTGCATCTTGTTTTCAATCACCCGCAGTGTCTCGCCCATGAGCCTGCGGTTGTACTCATTCTCCCGCAGCAGCTCTGAAAATGTCTGACGCACGGCCTCCAGCGGCTTATCAGCCAGGCGCTGGGTGAGCATCCGAGAGATACTGTATAAATCGTCCGCGCCCAATCCTTCAGGAATCCTGATCACGGCATCCTTGACAATGCCCAGATTGGTCACGATAATGAGCAACGCCGTACACTCCGCCACAGGCACCAGCTGAATATGCCGTATGCGCAGGCTTCCCAATTTCGGTGCCACAATCACTGAAGCGTACTGTGTGGCATCCGCCAGAATGGTGGCCGCGCTGCGAATCACGCTGTCCACCTGCGCTCCCCGGGCTTGCATGTAGTCGTGCATCCGCTCCCGCTCATCGTTGGAAAGCTTCCCCACCTTCATCAAATGGTCCACATACAGCCGGTAGGCCTTATCCGAGGGAATCCGCCCCGCCGAAGTATGCGGCTGATCCAGATATCCAAGTTCCTCCAGATCGCTCATTTCATTTCGAATGGTTGCGGGAGAAAAGCCTACGCCCGATTTGCGGGAAATAGTTCTGGACCCCACTGGCACCGCCGTTGTAATGTAATCATCTATAATGGCCTGGAGTATCAGAAATTTCCGATCATCCAACTTCATGGGGTTCCCTCCCTTCCGCAAGCTTTTCTTTTTATTTCGACTGTTAGCACTCGTTATGCTTGAGTGCTAACGTCTGGGTATAATTTAGCACTGTCTCTGGATTTTGTCAATAGCCGCCTCACAATAAAAATGTTAATTATTTGTTTTCGCAGAACGCAGTGCAGCATTTACCTATTTATATAGTATCTGCACTGAATATCAAGGACATGCGCGGAGGAAATTGGGAAATCCTATGTAAAAACATGCGAAAACGGTTGAATCAGCTATGGAATTGTGCTATAATCCCTGATGTGTGATTAATCAGATGCCGGTTCCGACGGAGAGCCGACAGTCCGATTAAAGTGAGGTGAAATCCGTGAAAGAGAATATCCATCCGAAGTATCAGAAGGCGACCGTTCGCTGCGTTTGTGGCGAAACCTTTGAGACGGGTTCGGTGAAAAAGGAGCTGCGCGTCGATATCTGTTCGAAGTGCCATCCCTTCTACACCGGCAAGCAGAAGCTGGTTGACACTGGCGGACGCGTGGACCGCTTCAAGAAGCGCTACGGCATGTAGTCAGCGCAAAGCACCGAGAGGGCTTTTCCTTTCGGTGCTTTGGTTGTCTAATGTGCGCAGTGCAACCTGCCGAACCGGGCATTGCGCGGTTCGTTTTTTTATACCGAAAATTAGGAGGATAGCCACATGGCCAAGCTCAGACACTTCAGCGGAACGCCGGTGTCCGAGGGGGTTCGCCTGGAAGTGGGCAAATACACAATTTTCGCGGTGCGCAATGCACACAAAGATATCTCTGTGCGCATGCGCCGGGAGCCGCGGGTGTTTTTGCGCACCTGCATGCGCATTCCCTTTTTGCGGGGCATGGTTCGCCTGATCCGGGATATCGTGCGCTTCTTCGACGGCTTAAATGAATCAGCAGAGCTTGATCCTCAGCATCCCGTAAAAGGAACAAAGCCGGAGCGCGTCATTGCCGGCCTGTTAAAAATCCACCCCCAGACACTGGTAGCATGGAGCAGTGCCATCTTACTGCTTTTATTGTCCGTACTGTGCCTCTACGGGGCACCTGAAGGAGCGGAATTGTTCCTGCGCCAGAATTTTTCTCTAACCCGCACTGAATTAAATATCGTCGTATGTATCGTCCGAATACTAGCGGTGTTGACGGTCATAGGCTGCGCAGGCCGCCTGCGGGTATTTCGCCGGTTGCTGATGTACAAAGGCGCATTCAATAAGGTACTGAACTGCTACGAATGCCGGGATGAAGTAACCGCACAAAACGCGTTGGAATATCCCCTGCATACCAAGCGCAGTGAACCGGCCTTTTTGATCAGTGTCCTGATTTTGTCTCTGATTTTCTTTGTACCGGTGAAGGTAGACGGGCTGTTGGTCAACGCCATAGTCCGCATTCTGATTATACTATTGACCGCAGCGCTCTTTAACGAGCCTTTCTCCGCTCTGGAACGGGCGGAGCTGACCCTTCCCGTGCGCATTATTCGGGCACCCTTCGATTTGCTTCAGCATATGACGGCACTGGAACCCCACCCTCAGATGGTCGAGGTAGCCGTATGCGCCTTTGAGACCGCTCTGGCGGGACGTGAAAATGAGGTGAACACAGATTGACAATCGGCGAATGGCTGAATGAAGCGCAGGATGCTCTGGCCGCCTCCGGATGTCCTGACCCGGCGATAGACGCACGGTGGATGGCGGAAGACGTACTGCACATGACTTCCACGGCGCTGCGCTTTGAAGCGCAAAACTCCCTGGAAGCTGATGTATTGCGACAGTTGAACGAATGCCTCCGGCGCCGCCTGGAAGGCGAACCCGTCCAGTACATACTCAAACGTTCCGATTTCATGGGACTAAAGCTCTATGTGGACAACCGGGTGCTTATTCCCCGGCAGGACACCGAAACCCTGGTGGAGGCCGCCATCGTGGCCCTGCACGGCAAACGCCAGCCCAAGGTCCTGGATTTGTGTACCGGTAGCGGTGCTATCGGTCTGTCCATTGCCACGTTGGTACCCGGCGCCCAAGTGACGTTGAGCGACATAAGCCAGGGCGCTCTGGAAGTTGCCCGCAAAAATGCTCATCTTCTCAATGTAGATGTTTCCATACGCCACGGCGATCTGTTCAAGGCGGTCGGCCGGGAAAAATTCGACATGATCGTCTCCAATCCCCCCTACATTCGTCGCAGCGACATGGAACAACTGCAAACCGAGGTGCGCTTTGAGCCGGCGCAGGCGCTGGACGGCGGGTTGGATGGTTTGGACTATTACCGCAGGATTACCACCGAGCTTCCCGCTCACCTCAATCCCACTGGCAGCATCTACCTCGAAGTGGGAGAAGGCGAGGCACGGGATGTAATGGAAATGCTGCATGACAGCATGAACTGGGCCGATTCCGGCATTCTCAGGGACCTCAATGGCATCGAACGCATTGTTTGGGCGCAAAGAGAGCAGGAGTGAACGCAATGTCAGACTTGACATTTAATGAAGAACAGCGAATTGCCAGTCAGCTGGAAAGCGTGGAGGGACGGTTTGAGGAACTCTCCATACGCATAACGTTGCCCGAGGTTATCTCGGACAGCGCCCTGTTTACCCGTCTGATGCGGGAACACGCAGATTTAGAAGAGCTCAATTCCGTTGCCGTAGCTTATCGAAAGCTCCGAGAAGAAATCGCTTCTGCCCGAGAGCTTCTGGAGGATCCGGATATGCGGGATATGGCCCGGGAGGAATTGGAAAAGCTGCTTCCCCAAATGGAGGAGGCCACCCGACAGGCCCGCATTGCGCTGTTGCCCCGGGACCCGGACGATCACAAAAATGCAGTGCTGGAAGTACGCGCCGGTGCGGGGGGCGATGAAGCCGGCCTCTTTGCCGCTCAGCTGCTGCGCATGTATCTGCACTATGCGGACGAACATGGCTGGAAGGCGGAAATTATTGAAGATGGCTCCACGGAACTGGGCGGCGTGAAAGAAAGCGTGGCTCTGATTCAGGGGCGCAACGTCTTTCAAAAATTGAAGTATGAATCCGGGGTACACCGGGTCCAGCGGGTTCCGGTCACGGAATCCTCTGGACGAATCCACACTTCCACCGCTACCGTAGCCGTACTTCCGGAAGCCGGCGACGTAGAAGTAGAGATCAACCCAAACGATCTGCGCATTGATACCTACCGTGCCTCCGGCGCAGGCGGTCAGCACGTCAACCGCACAGATTCCGCCGTACGCATTACTCATCTGCCCACGGGTCTGGTGGTAACCAGCCAGGACCAGCGCAGCCAGATTCAAAACCGGGAACAGGCCATGCGCGTACTCAAATCCCGGCTCTACGACATACAGCGCCAGAAGCAGCAGAGTGAATACGCCGACCGGCGCAAGGGACAGATCGGCACCGGTGACCGTTCCGAGCGCATCCGCACCTACAATTTCCCCCAGGGCCGAGTAACGGATCATCGCATCGGATTGACACTGTATAAAATCGATAGCATCATCAATGGGGATCTGGACGAAATTATCGACGCACTGACGCTAGCGGAACAGACGGCGCTGCTGAAGGAAGAAAACTGACGATAAATAAGGAAGGTCTGCAAATTGAACACCCGCGTATTAAAGCCGGATGACGCCGCCCTGAACTGGGCGGCGCAGCTCATTCAAGAAGGTCAGCTAGTGGGCATGCCCACTGAGACGGTCTATGGATTGGCAGCGGACGCTTTGAATCCCGAGGCCGTAGCCGCCATCTTTGAGGCCAAGGGCCGTCCCGGAGATAATCCGCTGATTGTCCACATCGTTCAAATGGAGGAATTGTATTCCCTGATTCAGGGTGCCCCTAGCCCGGATGCTCTGAAGCTGGCGCAAGCCTGCTGGCCAGGGCCGCTGACAATGATCTTCCCGAGAAGTGCTAGGGTTCCCCTGCGCACCACTGGTGGCCTGGAAACGGTAGCCGTGCGCATGCCTGCCCATCCCGTAGCCCGGGAATTGATTTCCCGTGGCGGCAGGCCCATTGCCGCGCCCAGCGGCAATCGATCCGGTCGGCCCAGTCCCACCACAGCGGCGCACATGCTGGAGGATATGGATGGGCGCATCCCACTCATTCTGGACGGTGGCAGTTGCGATGTGGGGGTAGAATCCACCGTAGTGGATATGACCGGTGACATTCCCCGCATACTGCGACCCGGCGGCGTTACCCAGGAACAGATCGCCCGGATCTGTGGGGACTGCGAGGTGGATTCCGCCGTAATGCGGCCCTTGAAAGAGGACGAGCATCCCCGCTCCCCCGGCATGAAGTACCGCCACTATGCACCCGAAGGACAGCTGACAATTTATCGGGGCACACCGGAACGGGTAGCCAACGCTATCTGCACCGCCTACGATACAGCCCTAGTCCAGGGACAGCGCCCGCTGATTCTGGCGCTGGAAGGAAATCTCTTCCGCTATGGTAACCGGAACTGCGCCTCGCTGGGTAGGGATGCAGGTGCCATGGCCCATAGTGTCTTTGCCGATCTCCGGCAGGCAGATGACGCAGGAGCAACCGTGATTTTTTCCGAAGCCGTGGATGCCGAGGGGATCGGACTGGCTGTCATGAATCGCCTGGGCCGTGCAGCAGCCTTTCACATCGAGGAGGTATAGCATGATTTCCGTGCGTCAATATCGCACCGGCGACGCAGCAGCCGCATCCGCAATCTGGAACCGGGTGGTGGAAGATGGTGTCGCCTTTCCTCAGGAGGAATTTTTGGATGAAGCCGGAGGGAACACCTTCTTTCTCGAACAGAGTTTTACCGGTATCGCAGAGGATGCGGAGGGGAAGGTGGTCGGCCTGTACATTCTGCATCCCAACAACGTGGGCCGTTGTGGCCACATCTGCAACGCCAGCTACGCGGTAGACGCGGCGCAGCGAGGCCAGGGCATCGGTGAAGCGCTGGTGCGCCACTGTCTAATTACAGCCCGAAATCTGGGCTTCAAAATCATCCAGTTTAACGCCGTAGTGGCCAACAACACTGCAGCTCTGCACCTTTATCAAAAACTGGGCTTTACCCGCCTGGGCGTCATCTCCCAAGGCTTTCGCATGAAGGATGGTAGCTTTCAGGACATCATACTTCATTATCGTTCACTTTGAATTTTAGGGCTGCTTTAGACTCCCATTCGTGATACCCGTCACCGTCAGATAAAAGATAACCGCTCCCCAATCTGATTTTCAGATTGGGGAGCGGTTGTCTTTTATAGAACCAGCTTCGAAGAAAGCGTAATCCGTGAAATACTCTTACCCTTCATTCTTTGCTTTCATGGCTACATATCGCCTATGGGGCATGTCAACGCCCCGATAGTGCTTGATCCAGCCATCCGCTTCGACCATGCCGTTTCGCAGCGCCACCCCGATGGAGGGTAGATTCCCGTCCCGGATGATGGAGCAGACTTCACTTGCCCCCAATGTCTCAAAAGCGTAGTCCATGCAAGCCCTGGCTGCCTCCGTGGCAAAGCCCTGGTGCCAGTAACGTCGCTGAAACAAATAGCCCACTTCTAGCACTTCACGATCCTTCCAGGGTTGAATCGTCAACCCGCACTGGCCGATCATTTCATTGGTCTGCTTTAGCACCACTGCCCACAGACCAAAGCCCCACTTACGATAGCGATCAAGCTGTCGATCTAGCCACTGTTGCACTTCGGAATCATCAAAGGCCCCCTCGTAGGCATACATTGCTTCCTCGTCCTGCAAAATCTTGCATAAAGCCGCATAATCCCCCTGCTCCATCTCACGCAAATACAGGCGCTGGGTTTCCAAAATCATTTTTGAGTCCTCCTGCAAGTGTAAAGTCGTTTCCATGCCCATTCTTAATTCTCACCGGCACCGATGCGGCAGACTTGGTCTGCAAGTCCGCCGCAAATGTTTCATCGCATTGATCAGCTCAGTTCCTTTTTACCAGTGCACAACTCATAGTAACGGCCCCTCTGGCGGAGCAGATCATCATGGTCGCCGCGCTCAATGATTTCCCCGTTCTCCAACACCATTATGGCGTTGGCATTGCGCACCGTGGATAGGCGATGGGCAATCACAAAAGTGGTGCGGTTTTCCATCAAACGGTCCATTCCCTGCTCAATCATCCGCTCGGTGCGGGTATCTACGGAACTGGTGGCTTCGTCCAGCACCAGGATGGGTGCCTTGCTCAGCGCCGCCCGGGCAATATTGAGCAGCTGGCGCTGCCCCTGAGACAGGTTTGCGCCATCGCCTTCAATATGGGTCTGATAGCCATCGGACAGGCGCTTAATAAAACTGTGAGCACTGGCCACCTTAGCCGCAGCAATCACCTCTTCATCTGTGGCATCCAAACGGCCATAGCGGATATTCTCCATGATAGTACCTGTAAAAAGGTGGGTATCCTGCAACACCATTGCAATGTTCTTACGCAAAACATCCCGCTGGATATTCTTTATATCCATGCCGTCGATGGTAATGCTGCCGGACTGGATATCGTAGAAGCGGTTGAGCAAATTGGTAATGGTGGTCTTGCCCGCACCCGTGGAACCCACGAATGCAATCTTCTGGCCAGGCCGCGCATAGAGCGAGATGTGCTTTAAAATCGGTTTGCCCGGATCATAACCGAAACACACATCCATCAGCTCCACGTTACCCTGGATAGCGGGCTGCAGTGCGCCGGGTGCATCCGGTTCCTCGGGGTCGGCATCCATGACCTGAAATACACGTTCCGCGCCCGCCAGAGCAGAAAAGACGGTATTGACCTGTTGAGAAAGCTCATTGATAGGCCGCGCAAACTGGTTGGCATAATTGACAAATATGGCCAGGCCACCCACATCAAAGCCTGCCGCTACGCACAATATGCCACCAATGCCCGCGGTGAGCGAGTAGCTCAACTTGGAAATATTGCCCAGTACCGGGCCCATGATGCCGCCGAAAAACAGCGCTCCTATCTGCTTGTGTCGCAAATCATCATTCAGGCGGCCAAACTCCTCCTCACACGTCTGTTCATGGCAGAAAACCTTGACCACTTTCTGCCCCGTAACGGTTTCTTCAATGTAGCTGTTCACCGCACCCAGCGCCGACTGCTGCGCCGTAAAGTAGCGACGGCTCCGCTGCATAATGGCCATGCTGCCCTTGAACATCAACGGAATAAACACCACGGTAATCAGAGTCAGCCACAGGTTGGTCACGCACATCATCACGAAGGTGCCCACCAGAGTCACCGCGCCGGAAAGCATGGCTATAACGGAATTATCCAGCATCAGGCCGATATTGTCCACATCGTTGGTAAATCGGCTCATAATCTCACCGTTGTTGTGGCGGTCAAAAAAGCGCAGCGGCAGGTGCTGAAGTTTTTCAAATAGATCGTGGCGAATGCGCTCCACCGCGCTCTGGGATACCTCTACCATCAGGCGGTACTGCAAAAACGCAGCCACCACGCTCACCATGTAGGTCAGTAACAGCACAATTAGCATGGAGATCAGGTAACTCACCCTTTCGGATGCCGATAGCGCGCTGTTGGCTATCTGGTTGAGGATGGGTCTGAGCATATAACTTCCCGCCAGCATCGCCCCCGTATTTAAAAGCAGGCAGAACGCCACTGTCACCAGCCTCAGTTTATATTCGCTCACGTAGGAAAACACCCTGGCAATAGTTTTGCGAGCATCCACAGGTTTGCCAAACGAGGGGCTACTCCCGGGACCATGTCTGGGGCCAAATCCTCCCCTCGCTCCCTGCGCGCCTTCCTCCGGCCCGCTGTTGTAGCGATTTCTTAAATTCTCAAGACTGCGTCCACTCACTTTGTTTCCCTCCCTTCACCGGAAACCAGCGCTTCCTCCTGAACATTTGAGGACGTCTGAGATTCATAAATTTCTCGATAGGCCTGGCAAGTCTTCATCAACGCTTCATGAGTACCCAAGCCTACGATCCTGCCCTCATCCATAACGATAATACGGTCCGCCTCCATCACAGAGGTGATGCGCTGGGCAATGATGATTTTTGTGGCGTCTCGCAGTTCCTCGGCAAAAGCCCGGCGAATCTGAGCTTCCGTGGCCGTATCCACAGCACTGGTAGAATCGTCGAGAATCAAAATCCTGGGTTTGCGAAGCAGAGCTCTGGCAATGCAAAGCCGCTGCTTCTGTCCTCCAGAAACGTTGGAGCCGCCCTGTTCGATGTCACTCTGATAACCCTTGGCAAAACCACGGACAAAGCCATCGGCCTGAGCGCTCCGGGCCGCCTGCACAATTTCATCCATGCCGGCATCCTCGTCACCCCAGCGGAGGTTTTCCTCCACCGTTCCGGAGAACAGCACATTCTTTTGAAGAACCATTCCAACTCCCTGTCGCAGATGTTCCAGGCTGTAGTCCTTCACATTCACACCATCCACCAGCACTTCGCCCTCGTCCACGTCATAGAGCCTGGGAATCATGGATACCAGAGTGCTCTTGCCAGAGCCGGTGGACCCCACAATACCCACCGTCTCTCCCGGTTCAATCGAAAAACTGATGTGCTGAAGCACGGCCTCCTCGCTGTTTTTGTAATAGCGGAAGGAGACGTCGCGGAATTCCACCGCGCCGCGCTCCACCCTGCGCTCGGGCTGTGCGGCACTGGCGTCGCTTAAATCTATCTTCTCATCCAGTACTTCTCCAATTCGACGCGCCGAGGCCAGTGAACGAGAGGAAGTTAAAAACAGCATGGAAACCATCAGCAGAGACATCAGGATCTGGGTAATATACGTAATAAAGGCACTCAAATCCCCCACCAGCATGCTTCCAAAAATTACCTGCCGGCCGCCCAGATACACCACGGCCACGCTGGTAAGATTCATAATTAACATCATCAGGGGCATAATTGCCACCATGACACGCATGGCGGAAAGGCCCGCTTGCTTGAGATCCCCATTGGCCTGATCAAACTTTTGCTGTTCAAAGTCCTCCCGAACAAAGGATTTTACCACGCGAACATTGGTTAAATTTTCCTGAATTCCGTTATTTAGCACGTCAATTTTCCCCTGCATTCGGGTAAACCGGGGATATGCGCAGCGGATAATCAATACCTGAACAATCACCAGCACGGGAATGGTAACCGCCAGCACCGTTGCCAGCCCGGGATTCATGACCACCGTCATGATCAGGGCACCAATCAGCATGCCTGGAGCCCGCAGGCACAGCCGAAGCATCATGTTAATGAAATTCATCAATTGCGTAACATCGTTGGTGAGCCGCGTAACCAGCGAACCCGCAGAAAAGCGGTCTATATTGGCAAAGGAAAATTTCTGAATCCGGTTAAACACGTCCTGGCGCAGGTCGGCCGCATAATTCACTGCCGCCTTTGATCCAAAGTAGGCGCCGCCCACTCCCCCCAACATCATCGCAAAGGAAGTGAGCACCATCAAAACACAGATCATCACAATATGGCCGATATCTGCGCCGGCTACACCGGTATTGATAATGGAAGCATACAGCTTGGGCAGCAGAATCTCGCCCAGTACTTCTACAATCATACAAAGAGGCCCCAATATAAAGTATTTTTTGTAGGGCCGCGCATAGCTAAGCCAGCGTTTCAACTTATTTCAACTCCTTTTTTCCTCTTCCATGTCAAGTAGATTTTCGAGGATGCGCTCCAGCATCGAGGAAAACTGAGCCAGCTCCTCCTCACTGAATCCTGCGAAGCTGCGTTCGTCCAGCGTTCGAAACAGTGCCTGGCTCTTTTCCAGCGCCTGTTCACCCTTTTCCGTAAGGCTGATCTCGTTTCGGCGGCTGTCTGAATCACAGCTGGAACGTTGGATATAGCCCAGAGCATCTAGACTCTTGACCGTGCGCGCCATACTGGCAGGGCTGACATTCAATACCGCGGCAATCTGTGCCTGTGAAGGCATACAGCCCTTATATTTAAGCTGAATGAGTACATAATGCTGGCTGGGCGTTAAAAGCATATTTCCCATGGTATTTTCCACGATTTGGCGTCGTTTTCGCCCAATATGCAGCATTTTTCCGATCAACTCTCTCAATTGTTCTTCCACTGCCATTTTCCTCCTCTCTCAAATCATTAGCATGCTAACAATTAGCATGCTAATGATTATAGCATCCCTTAATGGTCAGAAATAGTCGGTTTGGATTGCAAATTCGTAAAGTTTTCATTTAAAGTCTTCTGAGAGGAGATTTAACATATGGATGTTATGATAGAAATTAAGGAGGTGTTTAAACCCATGAAGCGCATCTTTGCAGCTATTATCGCGATTGTGCTTTGCGCTGGAGTGGCGCAGGCCGCCGTTGCTGAAGAATCTGCACAGGCCACTGTAAGTGCCACTGCGGTACCCGCCCTTGCTGCCGTTACTCCAACGCCCAGCACACAGCCTGCGGGCGTATCCTGTGAGACAGAAACATTTACATGCCTGTTGCCCGAGCGCCTGATCGTAATGGATGAAGCGACCCGGGAGGGCTTTGATGCCGCTGCACAGGCGGATTACCCCGGTGATGGGCGCACACTGCTCAGCGCCACGGACGAAAGTGGCTCCTCTGCAATCACCTTTTCCCTTCGGGAATCGAGCCAGGATGTTCTGGAAGCGGCCCAAGAGGCTGCAGTGGACATTTTGGGCAACAGCGAAAGCGTAGTGGAAATGAATTATGGCAATAACCGCTGTGCCGCCTTTGCCTGCGGAATTGAAGATATCGTCTACCGGCTCTACTATCTCTCCAATGGAAATGAGCTGCTGATCCTTGGGGCAAGCGGCCTTGAGGAGAATGAAATTTCGTTGATTCTCAGTAGCCTGACCTTCAAGTAAGTCTATAAGTTCGGGCGGCTGCACAGTACGCGGCCGCCCAAACCTATTTTAAGAAAGATCGTATTTCCGACCTAATGGTATAAAAAAACCAATTTAAGGCAAACTGCCTGTTTGAGCGTACAATTTCACAGGCGGGAACGTATATTTTTCGGCATGTTTTTCTTATGTTTGGATAAACCGGTTTAATTTGATGGGAAACTATGCTATAATTTATGCAGGCCATTAAACAAGGAAAGAGGGCATTTTTCATGAAAAAGGCAGTTATGTATGGAGGCGGCAACATTGGCCGCGGCTTTATCGGAAAAGTATTTGCCGATTCCGGTTACGAAGTGGTATTTCTGGATATTATGCAAAATTTGATTGACGAAATGAACCGCCGGGGCGAGTATACGGTACGCATTGTATCCAACGCAGAGACCCGGGATACCACTGTTAAACCCGTGCGCGCCGTAAATTCCACCACGGACGAAGCTATAGATGAAATTGTCAGCTGTGATATCATGGCTACAGCAGTAGGTGTCAACATTCTGCCCAAGATCGCACCCGTCATCGCTCGCGGAGCCGTGGCCCGCATGGAGCGCAGTGGAAAACCCCTGGACATTATTCTCTGTGAAAACCAGTTGGGCGCCGATGAACTGATGCGAGGCTGGATTAACGAATGCCTCAATGAAGAACAACGGGCCTGGGCAGACAAAAATCTCGGTCTGGTAGAAGCTTCCATCGGGCGCATGGTTCCCCCGCTCACTCCGGAAATGCGCGCACAGGATTCCCTGTTGATCTGCGTGGAGCCTTACTGTGAACTTCCCGTGGATAAGGACGCCTTCAAGGGAGAAATCCCCGACCTGGTGGGTTTGATCCCCTACACGCCCTTTGAATTCTATATCAAGCGCAAGCTGTTTTTGCACAATGGAGGTCACGCTGTCTGCGCCTACTTGGGCAAGCAGAAGGGATACGAATATATCTGGCAGGCCATTGCTGATCCGGAAATTTATGAAGCGGCCAAGGCAGCCATGCGCGTCAGCGCCCAGGCGTTGATCCACAAATTTGGTGGCGCCGTGCGGGAAAATGTGGAAAACAATGTGGTGGATCTGTTGTTCCGCTTCCAGAACCGTGCGCTGAAGGATACCGTTGCCCGCGTCGGCGCTGATCCCGTGCGCAAGTTGCGTCGCAACGACCGCATTGTGGGGGCGGCTCTGTTTGCCATGGAGCAGGGCATTGATCCCAGTCCGGTAATTCGCGGCATCGTCGCCGCGCTGAAATTTGATCAGGAGGGCGATCCCACTGCTCCGCAGATTCAGTCTGCACTGAAGGAAAAAGGCGTTGATTACGTCATCGAAACCTACATGGGCCTCAAGCCCGAAGAACCTCTCTACAGCATGATTAAATCCGCTTATGAGGCCGAGGAAGGAAGCGCAAAATGACAATCAGCTCCCGGCCCGCTCAGATGGAGGATTTGCCCGGTATCGTGTCCCTGATCGCTCAGGCTCGAGCTGCCATTGCACAGCTGGGTATCGATCAGTGGCAGGACGGTTACCCGCAGCCCGAGCTGATTGAAGAAGATATCACGCTGGACAGGGCTCGCGTCTTTGAAGTGAATGGTGAGCTGGCCGGATACATGGTTCCCCTCACGGAATCAGAACCCATTTACGACAGTATTCAGGGACGCTGGCTCAGCGACGCCCCCTATCTCACCATCCACCGCATGGCCATCGGCGACGGGTTCCGGGGCACGGGACTGAGCATGAGGATGCTCTCCTTTGCCGAAGACTGGGCCCGCGCCCACAATCTTTCCAGCGTGCGCCTGGATACCCACCGTGGAAACCTGGCCATGCGCCGCCTGGCGCAAAAATGCGGCTATACATTCTGCGGAGAAGTGGTATACGAAACATGCGGAGATCCCATCCGGGTCGCCTATGAGAAAATCATTGATTAGTTTTCAATGAGAAATCCCCGTCGTCTGAAGGGCGATGGGGATTTTCCATAGGCCAATGCGCAAAACTTTGCATGTTCATTGCAACCCCTGAACCATGGAAAACAGATATCAGCTTGACGTAAATGGGCTTAACAGGTTATAATGGTCGCGATACTTTATTATTCCTGCCTCCAAAGGATGCTAGATCCCCGAGAGGCAGAACGATTCGGAAGGAAGATTTACCAATGAAAATTTGCTTTTCGGCTGACAGCACCTGTGATATGAGTCCTGCTCTTGTGGAACGCTATCAAGTAGCTGTAATCCCCCTGAGCATTGAATTAAATGGAAATCTGTACAAGGATGGCATCGATATTACGCCAGATGAAATCATCGCCCAAGTTAACCGCGGCAGCAATCTGCCGAAAACTTCAGCCATCAACGTTGAGGAGTACCACCAGTTTTTTGAAACCCTTTTAGAAAATGCTGATGCGGTAATCCATTTTAACATCGGTTCCGAATTTTCTTCTTGCTACCAGAATGCCTGTCTGGCTGCCAGCGACCTGCCGGTGTACTGTATCGATTCGCAAAACCTGAGCACTGGCATCGCACTTTTGCTGGCAGAAGCTGTAGACCGGGCAAAAGCCGGCATGGCGCCGGAAACGATTGCAAATGAAATCAACGCCCTTCGGAACAAGGTTGACGTTTCCTTTATCGTCGATCGTCTGGATTATCTCTATAAGGGAGGGCGCTGTTCCATGGTGGCGCTGCTGGGTGCAAACGTGCTGCATCTACGTCCCTGCATAGAAGTAGTCGATGGGAAAATGGTCGTGGGCAAAAAATATCGGGGTACCTATGAGCGCTGCGTCCGCCAGTATCTTCAGGACCGGCTCAAAAATACCCAAGTGCTCGATGGACACCGCGCCTACATCACTCATACGGGGCTTTCACCTGAAGTGATTGAGATCATACGAAACATCGTAACCTCTGCCCTGGAATTTTCAGAAGTGGAAGTGGTCCGGGCTGGTTGCTCCATTACCAGCCACTGCGGTGAAAATACCTTCGGCCTCATTTTACTGAGAAAATAAGAGTAATTCCCCCATTGCAAAAGCAATGGGGGAATTACTCTTTGGGGACTTATCGGGTCAACCGATGTACCCATTTGTAGCTGTTGACTCGAATAAAGGCTGGAA
Source organism: Clostridiales bacterium (assembly GCA_019419995.1). Taxonomy (GTDB): domain Bacteria; phylum Bacillota; class Clostridia; order Christensenellales; family Aristaeellaceae; genus SFTH01. The sequence continues at coordinate 11,261 of JAHZHZ010000009.1, read as the reverse complement.
CACACTTAACCAGCTGATCCATATTCACACAAATAATCACCCAAATAGCCGGCCAGTTCCACACGAGCCCGCCAAACCAGGCTAACGGTACAAAAGTGCAGATGGCAATGGTATCTAAAATGAAAATAAAGCGCGTATCTCCGCCTCCACGGATAATACCCGTGTTTACAGGCATCTGGTAGGCGGTAAACACCAGTACTGCTGACTGGATCAACATGTATGCGTCTGCCAGGCGATAGGTTTCCGATGAAATTTGGGGCGCATAAACACTCAGTAGCGGTATGCGAATCAGCAGCATCACGAGTCCCAGAGCCAGTCCGATGCCCACAAAAATCACCTGCAGCGTGCGCGTGTAAGTATGAAGATGCTCGCTATCATTCTCTCCCACAGTCTTGCCAATGATTACCGCCGCGGCCGAAGATGCGCCTACAGCCGTAACCTTCAAAAGCAGAAAAATTGTATTGGAAATGGATTGGGCAGCGATGGCGCTATCGTTCATATGCCCCAAAATCACCGTTTGCAGGGCATTGGCCACCCCCCATAAAAATGACGAACCTACCGTAGGCAATGCGACAAGGACAAAATCCCTGGCCAGGGTCCAGTTCATTCCCCATAGATCAGCCAAGCGCATGCGCAGCCTTTCATCCCTGAATACATATGCCAGCACAATCGCGCATTCCACTGCCCGGGCCACCAAAGTTCCAATGGCGGCACCGCGGGCACCCAGTTCAGGGGCACCGAGATTGCCGCCGATCAACAGATAATTGATGGCCACATTGATCATCAGGGAAATCACCGAAACCCGCAGCGCAATCTTGACGGACTCCACCGAACGCATCGCGCTGAGCAACACAGCGGTCACCGCAAAAAAGGGATAGGAGAAGCGTATAATTTCCAGATAAGCGACCCCTTCCTGAATAAAGGCCGGATGGTCCGTAAACAGGCGAAGCACGCCTTGAGGGAAAAAGCTCACCAACGCAAAAAGCACGACCGCGAGCACAATTTCTAGCCTCAGAGCGATGGCTGAAATGGCTCGGATCTCCCCCAGGCGGTGCTGGCCCCAATACTGGCTGCCAAGCACGATCAGCGCGTTACCCACCGCATACACCACCTGTTGATAGACAAACTGAATCTGATTCACCGCAGCCACTCCTGAAAGAGCCGCTTCGGAATAAGTGCCCAACATCAGATTGTCCGCCAGATTCACGCTTAAGATAACGGCCTGTTCAAGCATCAACGCCAGGCATAAGCGCAAAAACGTTCTGTAAAATTCCCGATCTTTGGTTAGCATCTCTCTTGCCTTCTTCTTCCATGTTCCATTGCCTATACTAACACAATCCATTTCCATCTTCAAGTCTTGATGTTTCCATCCTGTTGGCGTATAATGGTGGGGTCAATCTGAGCCGTCCTTCGCGACAACACATCCAAAGGAGAGCCTTGATTCATGGAAAATTTAAGCAAACTGATCGTCATCGCGGGCACCAACGCTTCTGGCAAAAGTGCGTTGGGTGTAGAGCTGGCCCGACGCTTCAACGGGGAAGTTATTTCAGCCGATTCTCGACAGGTCTTTAAGGGGCTTGACCTGGGCAGTGGCAAAATCACTTTGCAGGAAATGCAGGGCATACCCCACCATCTAATTGATGTCTGCCAGCCCGGAGACTTCTTCTCCATGTACGATTTTCAGCGTCTGGCCTATGCAGCCATCGACGATATACAAGCCCGGGGAAAACTTCCCTTTCTGGTGGGGGGCACGGGCCTGTACATCGCCTCCGTCACCGAGGGGTATGTAATGAGCGGCCGCGCTCCGGATCTTGCCTATCGCCAGGAATTGGAAAAAATGAGCACGCCGCAATTGTACGCCATGCTGAAAGCGCTTCAACCAGACATACAGGTGGATGAGAAAAACCGCAATCGCATCATGCGTAAACTGGAAAAAATTCATGACGGAGACGACCAACCCCCTCGCAGCGAGCCGCGCTACCAGTGCCTCAAATTAGGGGTGAGCTGGGATCGGCCGGTGCTAAAGCAACGCATCGACGAGCGACTGGAGCGCCGCATGGCCCAGGGCATGGTGGATGAGGTGCGTGCCCTGCTGGATGCAGGTGTCAGCGTAGAGTTTATGAAAAAACTTGGCCTGGAATACCGCTTCATCACCCAGTATATCATCGGAGAAATTGCCACTGAAGAGGAGATGTGCCAGCAACTCTCCCTAGCCATCAAGCGTTTTGCCAAACGCCAGATGATCTGGTTTCGCCGGGACAAGGAGATTCAATGGCTGGACATGTCATCCGATCCTCTGGCAGAGGCAACGGAATATATCCGTACATTTTTGAATCAATAGTTTCAAACCTGCGGAAATTACGCAGGTTTTTTATTCTTTTGTCTTGAATCTTCACCTTTTTAGGTTATAATAGATAGCATACCATACGCGAGACGGGAGGTTAACCCATGAAGCGGTATCGAGTCGGCATTGACGTGGGGGCAACGAACATTAAAATTGGTCTGTTTGATCAGGAAATGAATCTGATCGGGCAAACACAAACCCTGACCGACCAGGAAGCGGATTTGGAGCGCTTGCTGGAAGTCATTTACAGCTTTGTGCAAAACCTGCTGAAAAATAATGGCCTGAGCATGAAGGAAATTGAGGGTGTAGGCACTGCTTTACCCTCCTACATCGACTACGAAAAGGGGTACGTGTGGGAGACGAGCAACATTATGGCCCTGTCCAACGCGCCGGTGCGGGATCTCCTTCAGGATCGGCTGGGGGTGCGCGTGGTTCTAGAAAACGACGCAAACGCAGCAGCCATCGCCGAACACAGCATGGGTGCCGGCATGGGCTATGACAATATGATTTATGCCGCTCTGGCCACGGGAATCGGTGGGGGCCTGATTCTCAACGGCAAGCTGTACCGGGGTATGCACGGCATGGCGGGAGAAATCGGCCACATGCTGATCTCGGATTCCACCGGTTATCCCTGCACCTGCGGCACCACCGGCTGCGTACAATCCATCGCTTCCGGCGCCTACATGGCCAAATATGTAACCGACCGCATCAAGGAAGGCTATGACAGCAGCATCCTCAATTATGCCGGCACCCTATCCAACATTGATATGGAAGCGGTTGGAAAGGCCTTACAGACCAACGATTCCCTGGCCATGGAAGTGGTAAGCCGGGGTGCTGAGTATCTGGGCCGCATGTTCAGTTCACTGAATCAGATATTTGATATTAACGTCTTCGTTTATGGCGGTGGCGTCGCCAAGCTGGGGAGTCGCTTTATTGATCGGGTAATCGCCGCATATCGCCACCACTCTCTCATTGATCAACATTATCCTGCCCGCTTTATCCCTGCAAAATTTGGCGACCGTGCAGGAATGTACGGCGCTGCACTGCTGTTGGATCTGGATCGCTGAGCCCCATGGCTTTTTTATCCTATCCTTTTTTGACGCCTGTTGATGGCGGGTTCTATCCCGGTGTATTTCCCCAGCCAAGGTTGGTGGAGCTTCATATCTCGGGTGGGCCTGTAGGCTGCAAAGCCCTTTTTGTCTCTGACGTACACCTTCGTCGCAGTGTATCGGAAGCCCGCTTGGAGGCATTGATGTCCCTCATGGCGGGAGCTAAAGCGGATCTTCTACTGTTGAGCGGCGATTATGCGGAAAAAACGGATCAGTTTGTTCGCTTTTTTGAGGCTCTTGGGCACTTGTCCTTTCCCTTGGGCGGATTTGCTGTTTTGGGCAACAACGATCGGGGTAACCTGGAATATCTCAGGAACACCGTCCGAGCCGCAGGCGTCACGCTGTTGATTAATGAGGCGCAAACCCTGTCTCTGTCCGAATATCGTCTTCAGATTGCCGGATGCGACGAATATCACCACGGCTCGCCACAAACCCGTTCGCTTTTTTCTCCTGAAGTGGATTATCGGATATTGTTGTCCCACTACCCCATCTTACCGGAATGTAAATGTGATTTGATGTTGAGCGGGCATACCCATGGCGGGCAGTGCAACCTGTGGGGAATCACTCCCTATTCCCTGGGTTTTGAACACAAATATCATCTGGCAGCCATACGCGGTCACCGTCGCATAGATGAAATGGATCTCTGGGTGGGCAACGGTATTGGCGTGAGCCGTTTCCCCTTTCGTCTGGGTGCAGAACCGCAAATTTACCTGCTAAAATTTGGCAAATAAGTTTTCTTTTCAAAACCTTCCTGGATACCTTGACATTCCCCTGTACCGTGCATATAATAAAAATGTCGGTGGCAGAAGCCACCGCAATGTGTGAAAGAATATCCTGAGGTGTGCGTTAGTCTTTTGCTTTTACCCACAGATTCAAAAAAGGATTCCGGGTCGGTGCGCAGATGTCAAGCCCCCTATTTTGTCAGGGGAAGGCAGTAAGCAGCCGCAGGTCTCCGCCCTGCCTGAGCGGCGGGTGAAAAAGTAGAGACAGACGGCACTCTTGGGATATTTGTACTTTGAGCATCTGTAGATGCTCATTTTTTATATCCATTTTCCGGATATTTTTCCGGCAGGCGAATATATAATCTGCGTAAGTTTCCCAAGGAGGAACAATCATGCCCGCATTCTCCATTCGTCCTGTCGCCCCGGAACACCGGGTTTGCCGCATTGAAATCAGCCGCATTGGCCTAAATCCCTATCAGCCCAGGCGCCAGCCGCCGGATGAAGCCGGTTTGCGCGAACTGGCGGATTCCATCCGCCAGTTCGGCCTGCTCTCCCCGCTGCTGGTGCGCAGGGCTGGGAACGGCAATTATGAATTAATTGCCGGAGAGCGTAGATTGCGCGCAATAAAAATGCTGGGCCACAGTCATGTTGACGCCATCGTCATGTCGGCAACTGAGCGGGATAGCGCCCTGCTGGCTTTGATCGAAAACTTGCAGCGAGAAGATCTCCATTTTTTGGATGAAGCTGAATCCTGTCGCCGGATCCTTCGGGAACATGACCTGACACAGGAAGAACTGGCTGCCACGCTGGGCAAGAGTCCCTCTGCTCTGGCCAATTTACTGCGTCTGCTTCGCCTCGGCCGCAATGTCCGATTATACATCCGCGAACATGGATTAAGTGAGCGTCACGCCCGCTCTTTGTTGAAGCTAACTGGCGAAGCGGAGCAATTGCGCTTTGCCCGCATGGCTGTACAGGCAAACCTAAGCGTTCGGCAACTGGAATCTCAGATCGAGGCCCAGCTTCATTCTTCCGCTTCTCAGCCCACCCAGCATTCCACCTCCATACTGATGCGGGATAGCCGTCTAGTTATCAATGCCCTGAAGGATACGGTGCGCCAACTCAAACGCATCGGTGTACCTGCCAGCAGTCGCGTGGAAGCACATGAGGATTACTACGATATCATCGTCACCATCCGTACGCCCCACGCGGCTCAGGAAGGTTCGTAGATAAAATTACAAAAAAACCGGTGAAGGGTTGTTTGCTCTCCTACCCTTCACCAGTTTTATTTTTTGCCGCGCCCGGCAACGGTTCTTCATTTGTGTTTTGTGATCTATTTGTTTCCCTGCATCAACGCACTGATGTGCTGCATCGCTTCGGTCTCATCTTCGCCGTCCACCAGAAGCGTCACTTTCATTCCTCTGCGCAGATTCATTGCCAATACGCCAATCAGCGAATCCACGCACAGCCTCGTAGTTCCCCGCTCCAAATAGACCTTCGATGAAAACATCGACGCCTCCTGAGCCAGATGCGCCGCAAAATCCGGCGTCACCGTAGCACACGCGCCAAAAATAATTTCCGTTTGCATATACCTTTTTTCTCCTTACAAATCCAGATTTTCTCCGCTTCGAAGTTTATCTGCAATACTGCTCAGCTTGCGCAGTCGGGCATTTACGCCCGACTTGCCGATGGGCGGCACCAACAACTCTCCCAGTCCCGAAAGAGATGTGGCCGCATTGTCCAGCCGCACCTGCGCCATTTCCCGCAGTGGACCGGGCAATTTTTCCAAACCAAGCTGATCATCTATGTAGCGTATATCTTCAATTTGCTTCAGCGCCGTCTCCATCACCCGATTAATATTGGAGCCATCGCAGTTCAGTTGCCGGTTCACCCGGTTACTGACCTCCTTCTTGACCCTAACATTTTGGAGGCTCAACACCGCTTGTGAAGCGCCCATTAACGTCAGCATGTCCGAAACTTCGTCACTCTTTTTTAAGTATACCACAACCTTCGATTTTCTGCACGCTTTTTTTGCAGAAATTTCATAGAATTTGAGAATTTTTATAACGCAATCAGCAAATTCATCACTTGGAGAGGCAATTTCTATATGATAAGCCAACTCCGGATTGGAAATTGCTCCGCTGACCATGAAGGCACTTTTCAAAAAGCTCTTTCTACAGCAATTATAGCTGATTATATCTTCCTGGGGGATAGAGCACACCCCTAGGATTTCCTGGGGATCATACAATCCTGCCTCTTTCATCAAATTTAGGGAATATTCTTCCGGTACAACCAATTGATACCGGGTCATCCCCCGCAGCGTCTCGCTGCGCAAAGTCCGTATCTGTGCGGTGATCCCAAAATAGTGTTTCAGTAATTGAAAGTAGTGGCGCACCACTGCTGCTTCAGCAGTGGCAATGGAAAGAGAATAGCTGGGTTCGTTTCCAAAGCGATAGACAATACTGCCCGAGGCCAGCAGCGCCGCCGCCAGTTCAGCGCGGGCGCAACATGCCTTTTTACAAAGTTCACGCGCCATTTCGGCGCGTGCATTGGAAGCAAAGGACATTTAGTCTTCCCCCAGTATTCTAACTTCCGGTTCAAGTTCCACCCCGGTACGTTCTTTAACCACCTGTTGTATGTGCGCAATCAGTGCCAGAATGTCCCCAGCTGAAGCATTTCCCCTATTGACCACAAATCCCGCATGTTTTTCACTCACCTGAGCGCCGCCGATAGAAAAACCCTTTAAGCCGCAACGTTCAATGAGCGCGCCCGCGTAGTTTCCCTCGGGGCGCTTGAAAGTAGAACCGGCGCTGGGCAAATTCAGCGGCTGTTTTTCCCTTCTCTGAGCATTGAGTTGAAGCATGCGCTCCAAAATATCCTCGGACCTGGCCGGAGTCAATTCAAAACATGCGGAAAGCACGATGCCTCCCCTTCTCAGGGGCATAGATGTACGATATCCCATTTCCATTTCCGCGAGGGACAAAACGCGACGCTCACCTTCCAGCAGAACCTCCGCTTCCACCAGCACATCGGAAATTTGGCCGCCGTAGGCTCCAGCGTTCATCACGCAACCGCCTCCCAGTGTACCAGGAATTCCTGCGGCAAATTCCAGCCCCGCCAACCCTGACTCCTGGGCCATAGAAGCAATCCGGGAAAGTCTCGCACCTGCCTGAGCATGCACACGCGTGCCTTCTACCTGGATCTGCGCATAATTTTCACCCATAATGATGGTTAACCCCTTCAGGCCCCCATCACGCACAAGCAGATTTGACCCATTCCCCAATAGATGTACAGGAACCTGCGCCTTATGCGCCTCCTTCAAAGCCAGCGTTAGCTCCTCAGCGCTGCTGGGGAAGAAAACCAGTTCCGCAGGGCCCCCCACTCGAAAGGTGGTATGGCGGGACATGGGTTCATTTTCCAGCAGCCTGTCCGAGGCCAAATTCCGAAGGCTTTGAGCAAGTGTATGCATAGACGTCCCCCGTTAGAAGTTGAAATAGATAAATGGATTGTATCCGTTGACGGCAATGTAGCTGATGGAGATGCCGGTAAGCGCCACCAAGGCAACTGCACTGACCACGCGCAGCAAATTTTCATTTACGTGCAGGCGTTCCACAATAAAGCCACGCATGGGTATTCCGCAAATGATTCCCGCCAGGAAGAACAAACCATACTCCCTGAGCAGAACCGTCGTGACGCTATTCCATAGCTGTGCGCCATTGAGGCCCAGCATTGAACCGTACATCGACCATGCATGCGGCAGATCGTCGCAACGAATGATCATCGTAAAGAAGATCACTACCAAAATTGTATAGAGGTGACCGATGGCGTGCTCCTGCATCCATTTGCGCAGGCCGAAGAAACGCTCTATCAGCATCACCACAAAGAACGCACAACCCCACAGCACATAGGTCCAAGCCGCTCCATGCCAGAGGCCCGTCAGTGACCAAACCACGAACATGTTGAAAACCAACCGGGCTTTGCTCTTCACGCGACTCCCGCCCATGGGGAAGTAGACATAATCCCGGAACCAGGTGGTCAGCGAAATATGCCAGCGCCTCCAGAATTCAGCCACCGACTTGGCAATGAAGGGATAGTTGAAGTTTTCCAGAAAATGGAACCCAAACATCCTGCCCAATCCAATGGCCATATCCGAATAACCGGAGAAATCGTAATACACCTGCAGCATATAGGCTCCTGCAGCAATCCATGTTCCACCCACAGACAGGTTTGCCTGCTCCAGCCCAAATAAAGTGTCTACCAGTAGGCCCAGATTATTGGCCAGCAGCGTTTTTTTGCAAAAACCCACCATGAAGCGATGTACGCCCGCGGTAAAATCGGTAATATTTTCCCGACGATTTTCAATCTCATCGGCCACTGTCTGATAGCGGACAATGGGACCCGCTATTAACTGAGGAAAGAAGGATACATAGAGGCAGACATTGATAAAATTTTTCTGCACCTTCCCGTCGCCGCGATAAACATCAATCACATAGCTCATGGCTTGAAAGGTAAAAAAGGAAATGCCTATGGGCAACGCAATCTGCGGCACCGGAAACGACAGATTAAACCAGGCATTGATATTTCCCAACAGCCAACTGAGATATTTATATGCGCCCAGCAGCCCCAAATTCATCACGATGGCAAGCGCCAATATTCCTTTGGCGTGCCCATTTTGGTCTTTCTGCTTTTCTCGATCAATCCACAGAGCCATCAACCAGTTCATGACGATGGATGCAATCATCACCGCCACAAACTTCGGCTGGCCCCACGCATAGAAGCCCAGTGACGCCAATGTAAGGAAAAGGTTGTTCCATTTACGCCAACGCCACAGAATGGCATAGCCTACCAGAACCGAAGTCAGAAAAAAATAGAGAAACACATTGCTGGAGAAAACCATTGACACGTCTCCTTTATGTACCCGGCAGGTTATTTTCCCGAATTGTAAGTGATATTCACATACACAATACCGACATACATTATATCACTTTTAAAAGCTTCATGCAAGCAATGCCCACATAAAAGTGCCTGATCCAAACGGATCAGGCACTTTTATGGGTGTTCCTTACCAGTTCAGATATTCCGCCTTGGTGTAGCCCGCGCCTTCCGGTTCACTGTTAATCATTACCAGCAAGGCATCTTTGCATCCTTTCACCATGAGGCCCTGATCCTCGGGAGCCTTGTCCACCATTTGGGCCGTAGAACTGGTATAAAACCACAGTCCTTCCCCTTCTTTTAGTCCTTCGCCGGACGCATCCTTCAAATTCGCCACGTCCAGACCCATCTTTTGAAGCTGATTTTGATCGTAAAATACCCACTTTTCATCGGGAAGAGTATTCTCCCATCTACATTCCGCAATATCGCCGCTTTCAGATTTTCCACCATCATAAACCTCAATGGTGTAAGCGTGAATATTCAGACGTCCATAGGCATAATCAATCAGTTCCGCACTGGTGGGATAGTCCTCATAGGATGACTTGGTATAGAAGCCACGGCCCGTGGTCTCCTGATAGGCTGCCGCCATGTCTGCCGCCACTTCCTTCATAAACAGAATGTCCTCGGAATCTACGTTCTCATCATAGGGGCGGTAGCACCAGGGATACAGTACGCACTGAATACCGGTGTGCAATGTGGCCAGCGCGTCAATTTCATTGTTTAACAGGAAGTTCTGTACGGCCTTGACCTCCGGCTCAGTGGCAGGTCCGCTGCCCGCGCTGCTCCAGGAATTGTTGCCGATGACGGCAGTTTCCTGGGTCTCCACGTCAAAGCGGTTCCACTGATAATCGAAGGTACGGTTCAAGTCAATACCACTGTTGCGAGGGTCATCCCCTAAAATGCCATTCGCATCCCAGTCGGGGCTCTCCATCCCAAAGGCCGCACTCTCGCGGCGGTTTGGCTGGGCATCCGCTGTGCCCCGGTACAACGTGGCGATGTAACCATCTCCATCAATATCCGTGTAGGGATCGGAGAAGGGCGTTCCATCGCCATTGAGATCCCGAGGACGCATGTTCTGTCGGGTGTTGTACACAAAGGACTGCTCGTAACCATCCGGATTGATCACTGGCACCACATATACGATGTAATTGTCCAGTATCTGCTGCACTTCTTCCGTCTCGGATTCATTGGCTAGCCACCAGGCAAAGTACATGGCACAGGATGCAGATTCACGTTCGCCACCGTGGATGTTCGCTAGCACAGCAACGCCCGTCTTTTCTTCCGCAGGCACTCCCCCGTTGGTCATTTCCATGCACCACAGCGTCCGCTCCTGAAAGCTGGTGCCGATTGGATACAGCTGCGCAATTTCCGGATAGCCAGCCGCAATTTCCTTCAGCTGTGCCTCTAACTCCGCATAGCTGTACCGCGCATCCCAGTCAATTTCGCTCGCCTGCGCCATAGGCAGGACTACCGCCATAAAAACTATGCACGCCCACGCAATCCACTTCTTCAATTTCATTTCCCCCTTCACTGCATCGCTTTATCTTGCTAATGTGGTAACGCAATAGTAGCGCAAAAAGTATCAAATGTCAATTAGGTTTTCAAAAATTAACAGTTCTATCCAGTATGCGCATCCAATGGCGGCAGAATCTGGAGTAACGCTCGAAGCATGCCATAGAAAAAGCCGGTTTTACCTGTAACTCAAGAAAACCGGTGTTAAAATATTGAATATTCTATTTTTAAGCAATGACAGACAAAGGAGTCTCCCTATGAAAAATTCCCTTGGCTTCTGATAATTATTGTGCGCTTGGTGACCATACTAATTGAAAATGAGCTGCACAGATCATCTATATGATTTTCACATATTGATTCTGGTTCATTGATACGCCCGTCTGTACTGGACAGCTTTTCCAACTTCTTTTCAACAGAAAAAAAGGGAGGAGCAAAAAACGCTCCTCCCTTTAAAGCTTTGCAGTTCTGCTTATTCGCAGATTTTGGTCACAACGCCGGAACCCACCGTGCGGCCGCCTTCACGGATAGCGAAGCGCAGACCTTCTTCGCACGCAATGGGCGTGATCAGCGTGATCTCCATGTCGATGTTATCGCCAGGCATTACCATCTCAACGCCTTCCGGCAGCTTGATGTTGCCCGTAACGT
>JAHZHZ010000008.1 GCA_019419995.1 Clostridiales bacterium | reverse complement strand
ACATCTGAGCCCTGCATATAATCCGCCGTAGCAACCAATACCCCACCCAGCGTTTCCACGTTGGCTCCCAAGGTGGCCATGCCTTTGATGGTCTGGTCGATGGGACGAGCGCCAATATCACATCCACCCGGCAGCGGAACCTCCGCCCGATGAAACAATCCCAACAGTACTGGCGCGAAATAATAGGAAGCACGCATTTTGCAGGCCAGCTCATAGGGAGGATTATATTTATCTACCGTTCGGGGATCTATCCAAATGGTGTTGTCCTTAAACTCCACCTTCGCGCCCAGCCATTTGAGCATGTCGATGACGACGTGCACATCATTGATGTCCGGAATATTCTCGATTATAGACGGTGAATCCGCCAGCAGCGCCGCAGGAATAATCGCCACCGCAGCGTTTTTTCCGCCGCTGACGGCAACCTCTCCCTCCAGACGTTCACTGCCGTAAACTCGCAGTTTTTCCTTCATATTCCTCTTTCATCCGGCTCCACGCCGGCCCCTTTCATCTCGGCCGCACCGCTCCGGCAGCGCATCTATCTTCAAAAATTTCCGGGATTGAACCCGTAAACATGAAAAAACAACGCCGATTTCATCGTCGCAGAGATTATTATACAATAGTTTCCCGTTTCCTGCAACCCATTTTTGTGTTTAGCTTTGGTTTTTCCATCTGGCAAGGCTGTATTTTGGGCTTCCATGGCTATTTCCATTGCCAAAGGACGGTATTTATGCTAAAATACTTTATACTACTTAAATGTCAAAATGGGTGAGGTGTGTGCTCCAGTGGTCGAGGAAAGCCAGTTTTTGTCCTTCCACGGGATAGGCATACATTATCGCGTCATTTCTCCTGAAGATGCTCCCCGGGAGCGAATACTGCTGCTGTCCTCTCCGCTGATTAATACCTTTCACTGGCGCAAACTGGTACCGGAATTAATCCAGTTGGGCTGTCTGACGGTGATTGCAGATTTGCCGGGATTTGGCCGCAGCGATTGTAGTCTACCCGCTCCCCATAGCAGCCTCATGCGTGCTAATATTTTTTGGGGGCTCTTGGATGAAGTCGACCGGCAGAGCAATTCTCCAGGCTCCATGTGGCATTTGTGCGGCCATGGCAGCTCCTGCGCTACCATTCTGGAAATGGGCCAGATGTATCCGGATAGTGTAAAGTCGCAGATCCATATCTCTCCCCTTGTGCGCATTCCACCGCTGAATCAGGATTATTCGCCGATTCGCTGGTATCGGGAAACAATTTTAGTAAAGGATGCTTTTAGGCGAATGGTTGAGCACTGCAGCGGTTATCCCATGGATGACTACATTTTGGATCGTATGCGCATGCCTCTTTTGCGCCAGGGAGCCAGAGAAAATTTTCTACGCATGCTGCGTGCCGGAAAAGCCGTCCCCCAGTGTTCGCTGGGCTTTTGTCCCGCTATGGTTTTGACCGGCGGGCGAGACACCTTGATGACCGAACCTGCAAGGAAAGATCTGCAAAAATACTTCTCCGGCGCAGAATTTCATACGCTTAAATCTGCTGGACATTTTCCCATGGAAACACATAGCAAAGCTCTGAGAGACTATCTGAGAGGTTGGATTCGCTATAACGCTCAGCCCGGTTGACCACAGCAAAGGCTCCCTAACATTGTATCAATTCAGAGGTGTGTTTATGCCGAAACTTGAACCCTATTCCCGAAGGCTTGCCTACAGCTATGCGCTGGGCATTTTCCCCGCGCTGCAATTGCTGGAAGCGCGCCCGGAAAAGGCCCAGCGTCTGTTGCTACACCCCGCCGGTCTCGAAAGTGAAGGCGTGCAAAAATTGCGCAGGCTATGCGCTGAACTGGGCGTTCGGGAAGAGCTTGCCGAGCGGGTATTACGCAGGGAGTCCCGCAAGGACAATTGCTTTGCTGCTCTGGTATTTGAAAAATTCGATTCTGAGCTGAACCCGTCAGCCAATCATGCAGTACTGTGTCAGATTTCCGATAGCGGCAATCTGGGTACAGCCATGCGTTCCCTGCTGGGGTTTGGCATCCGGGATGTAGCTCTGATCCGTCCCTGCGTAGATGTCTTCGAGCCTCACAGCTTGCGCGCCTCCATGGGTGCCTTCTATAAATTGCGCGTACATACTTATGATTGCTTTGACGATTACCGTGCTGAACATCCAGACAGGGCATTATATCCCTTTATGTTGGATGGAGCCGTTTCACTCAACGCAGCGGCAAGTAAGGCCAAACCACCCTTTTCGCTGGTATTTGGCAATGAGGCTTCGGGCTTGCCCTCGGAATTTGCCCTCATGGGGCAGAGCGTGATGATTCCACAAAGTTCCGAAATAGATTCCCTCAATCTTGCCGTAGCAATCTCCGTGGGAACCTACGTATTTTTGCATGGAGGCGATTGAAAAATGAATACCCAGGAAATTTATACACATACCACTCAGGCCGTCGAAGCGCTGCTTTTGGAAAACCGCCCGCACTTCAATCCTGTACGGCTGCTGGTAGTGGGCTGCTCCTCCAGTGAGATCGCGGGAGGAACCATCGGTCACGCATCTACTTATGAATATGGCGAACAAGTAGCCCTGGCTGTTTTGGAAGCAGCCAAACGTCATGGATTTGATGCTGCATTTCAATGCTGTGAGCACCTCAATCGCAGTTTGGTTGTGGAACGGCAGGTGGCGGAGAAGTATCGCCTGGAAATCGTATGCGCAGTGCCTCGAAAGAAGGCCGGAGGATCTCTGGCAACGGCAGCTTGGAAAGCCATGGAAGATCCTGTGCTGGTTAGCTGCATTCAGGCAGACGCTGCCCTTGATATCGGACTTACGCTCATCGGCATGCACTTGCGCCGCGTAGCCGTCCCCCTGCGCCTGCCTGTTCACCAAATCGGAGGTGCATTAGTGACTGCTGCCCGCACTCGGGCACCACTCATCGGCGGTGAACGCGCCGCTTACACGGAAGAGGACTGAGCTCTCTGCTGGGAACATGCGCTAAGGGGGTACAAGTATGTTTGTAAGAGGTATATCCATACTCTCCAGCTCTGCCGTAGATGTGGGCAATATTTCGGTCCCCCGCCCCTGGGATGCATGGGAAGATGCCTGTATTCAAGGCGCCATGCGAGCCATGCAATGGGAAGCAGAATTTATGCCTCTCTCCAAGCGTCTGGAGGAACCCGAGCGCTACCGACGCATACAACGAACCCGTCGGGAACTGTTGGAAACTTTTCTATGGATTGAACCCAACGCCGATGCACTGAAGCGCATGGCAGATCTAATCAGCCAGATCTGTGAAGAGGGGAGCTGGAGCGCCGGAACGGAAGCTTTTGATGACCCTGCGCACCCTCAGATTGATCTTCAGGCCGCGGAGACGGGCATTTTATTTGCCTGGCTTCTGCGCCGACACGGAGCACGACTGGCAGAATTTGACGCACGCATTCCCGGCACACTGCTCGATCAGGTTCGTCGCAGGCTGCTCAAGCCGGTCTCGGCCCACGATGACTATGACTTTATGGATGGTCATGGTTATTGCCCAGCCCTGATTTTGGCAGATCTGCTGCTTTGCGCCGTGCTGATGGAAAGGCTCCCCTCTCATCGCCAGCAGCCGGTAAAGCTGTTACTTCGCATGCTGGATCGGCTCTGTGCTACGTCCCCTCCAACAGATATTTCTCTACAGGAACGGTTGGTAGACTGTTGCGCCGTGGCGGATCTAGTGCGCCTTCTCAAGCGACTCACTCGGGGAGAACTGGACCTGACCCGTCTTCAGCCACCCTCCACTTGGTTGGATGAAGTACTTATCCCCTATGTAACCGGGGACTGGTTTTGTGACCCTAGCGGAGCAGACATGCACCCCGCCCTATCTGGGCTGGACGTGTTCCGTCTGGGCTATTTTTCCAGAGATACCGCTTTGTCCGCTTTGGGGGCGCAAATGCATCGAATCGGTGACAAACCCGCCTTCAGTGTCAGTGGCCGCATACTCTCCATGGAGTACATGCGTGCTCTGGAAGACGTTCATGGGCCCGTACCAAGGCTCAGGCGCGCCGCTTCCGAGAATAACCTGCTGATGATTTCAAGGATGGATGCCTTTTTTGCCGCCATCTGGGCCACCGGTAAAAGAAAAAACGCCGGCAGCATCGCACTTTTTGCAGGCAGCATGCCCATATTGGCAGACATCGGGGGTAATTTGCACAGTTTACCTCTCATCGAAGATTTTGCCCCCGAGGATAATCCCTCCCATCCTTTGGAGGCGGATGCGGATTTTGGCGCTGACCGGGATTTAATGAGCGTAGATCTGACGTCTGCTTACGGGGATCTGTGCCCGCTCTCCGCCTATCAGCGCACTCTTATGACCCTTCAGCGGGATGGAACGGTGCGATTGGTAGATGCCTTTGAATTTACCCGACCCGTTCAGCAAGTTTGTTTTCGCTTTATTTCCATTCAAAAGCCCGTTTCCCTGCGGGAAGTGGTACGTCTGGGACCGGTGACCATGAGCTGGGACGGCGATATGCTACCGCATATCTCGCCGCTTCCTCCCTCTGAAACCTTCCCTGATGGTGCCTGGATACTAAGCTTCTTGCAGCAAGAACCACCTACCCGCTTTATTTGCGGCTTTACCTTTGAAATGGATTAAACGATTGACCCGTTCCCATGCTTCTACACGGGAACGGGTCAATGCTTTGGCAAGACTATTTTGCACTTTCCCGTCTGCGCTCGTTGGCTTTACTGCATCTTGGCCAGCTGTTGATACAATCGAACGAAATCATTAAGCAAATCTATATAGTTAAAGTCTTGCCTGTAGACGAGACTGGTTTCACGAATCATGCTCAAATTCTCTATGGGCAGGCTTACAATCTTTCCCTTTCGAATTTCATCCATGCAGGTGCTTCGTGCCAACACAGAAACGCCCAGTCCCTTGCGCACCAGATCCTTAATTGTGGCAATATTGTCAACTTCAATCGCTATATCAAAGTGATCAATGCTTTCATTAACGCTGGCCAGATGGGATTCAAACAGCTTGCGCGTGCCCGAGGAAGGCAAGCGCAGAATCAATTTTTGCCGCTTTAAATCCTCCAGCGTAACCATAGCCCTCCGGGAAAGAGGATGCTCTGGAGAAAGTATACAAACAATGCTGTCCGTATCCAGCATCAGGCTATTAAGTCCAGATGAAGGACGGCGTCCCTCCACAATAGCCAGGTCCAGGTCATAATTTTCCACGGAACTATAAAGATTTTGAATGGTGTCTGTAATAATTGTTATAATTACGCCTCCATTTTCCCTACCATATTTTGCCAGGGCTTCGGTAATGATATTGCTCTCCGAAGTGTGCGTAATACCAACTCGAATTCGGGTAAGCCGCGACTCTGCGTCATTGATTTCTCCCTGCATCTTATCATATAATGCCTTCATCCGCCGGGCATAGCGCACAGCAATCTCCCCTTCACGGGTTACTTGCGCTTTCCCACGGCATCGCACGAAAAGTTGGACACCCAATTCCTGCTCCAACAGAGCGATGTGGTGACTGACGGCCGGTTGCGTCAGGGACAACAGTTCCGCAGCCCGGGTAAAATTATTCGTTTCCGCCACAGCAAGCAGCGTGTTCAACTTTACATCCAGCACAGACATCACCATTCTAATAATTTATGATTGTAAAAATAAATATAATTTGCATTTATTATACTTATGTTATACCATAATTAACAATCAAAGGCAAGATAAAAAGGAGGATCGGGAGGTATGTTGGATCGCATTTATTATAAACTTGCCGTTTCCTCACAGGTGGCACCGGTCATTATATCGGTGGCGCTAATGCTGTTTTTGGGTTTTGCCATGACGCGCATCACCAAGCGGCTACGCCTACCCAATGTAACTGCTTATATTCTGACTGGCATTGCCATTGGGCCTTACTGCCTGGATCTGATTCCGGACTATGTCATTCATGGAATGGATTTTATTTCCGACATTGCCCTAGCTTTCATCGCCTTTGGCGTGGGCGAATTTTTCCGCCTGTCCACGCTTCGGAAAAATGGCATGAAGGTCCTGGTAATTACGCTGTTAGAAGCACTCATGGCGAGCTTGTTAGTCTTTATCCTCACCTATTGGATATTGGAATTGAGCCTGGATTTTTCCATCGTGCTTTCCGCACTGGCTTCGGCCACCGCACCGGCCTCCACCATCATGACCATCCGTCAAACCCACTCCCATGGTGATTTTGTGGATACGCTGTTACAGGTGGTGGCTCTGGATGACGTGGTAAGCCTTGTAGCCTACTCTGTCTCTATTTCCGTAGCGCTTTCTTCCATGGGCGCAAAAAGTGCAGGTGGATTTGAAACCATCGTCAAACCGCTACTGATCAATCTGGGCGTGCTAATTCTTGGCGGGCTATTTGGCGGAGTGCTCAAACTGCTGTTTCGCAAGCGCTCCACTGATAATCGTCTTATCGTATCCATCGCAATGCTCTTTGCCTTTTGTGGCATATGTACTCTGCTGGATGTCTCTCCACTGCTGGGATGCATGTCCATGGGGATGGTTTACATTAACCTCACGGATGACGACAACCTATTCAAGCAGCTAAACTATTTCAGTCCGCCGATTCTGCTGCTATTTTTCGTCAAATCCGGGCTGAGTTTCCAGCTGGATTCCCTGATGGGCGGAAACAATTCAGCAGGCACCGTTTCCCTAGCAGTGGTAGGTGTCTCCTACTTTCTGGTGCGCATCATCGGTAAATACCTGGGCGCCTGGCTGGGCTGCGGCCTAGTAAAAAAGCCGGCAAAAGTGCGCAACTATCTGGGACTGGCACTGATACCCCAGGCAGGCGTCTCCATCGGATTGGCAGTCTTGGGTGCACGTACCCTGGGGGGGCAAGTAGGCGAAGATCTGCAAACCATTATACTCGCCTCCAGTGTACTCTACGAATTGGTGGGTCCTGCATGTTCAAAGCTGGCTCTGTATCTTTCCGGCGCCTACTCCGATAAAATTGAGGATCTTATCCCGGAAGAAGAGCTCCCAGCAGAAATCAAAAGTCAGTCCCAATTGGAACTGCTCATTGCCCGCATTCAGAAAATTCAGGAAGAATTGCCGGTTCACGCACCGCCTCCCATCTCCGAAGAGGAAGCTGTCTTTACTCAGGCCGCAACGGAACAACAGGAATATGCAGATTATCTGCTGCACCGTCACATAAATACGAGAAGATTTGGAGGTTAGAAGCATGAACATCAATGACCCTATCGCCAAATTGCTGGGTCCCTGGGCCGTAGATGGCGGCGCCTGGTCTATTTTGCTTCGGCTGGCACTGGCCATGCTCTTCGGCGCGATTATCGGCTGTGAACGAGCCACAAAGCGCCACGTAGCCGGATTGCGCACCTTTATGCTGGTCTGTCTGGCCTCTGCCATTGCCATGATGCTGGATACAAATTTGTCCTATCCTGGTTCAGGCGTCCCCGTCCTGTCGGCAGCAGCCATCATTGGTCTGGCCATCATCAGCTGTAACTCCATTCTCTTTTCCTCTCGCAGCCAAATCAAAGGCTTGACCACATCGGTGGGGCTTTGGGCATGCAGCGCTGTAGGCCTGGCCGTGGGCGCCTGCCTGTACACCGTAGCTCTGGCTGGATTTGTGGCGCTGCTGGTCTGCCTTTCCCTTTTCCCCGCCTTTGAAGCCTATCTGAAGGACCGTTCCAACCACTTCGAAATCCATTTGGAGCTGACAGATAAGTTGAAATTGCAAGACTTCGCAACCACCTTAAGACGCCTGGGCGTACGCATCGATGATATAGAATCCAATCCAGCCTATCTAAATTCCGGATTAAGCGTATATTCCATTTCCCTCACCATTACCAGCGCAGAACTAAAAAAATACAAGCGCCACGATGAAATTATCGAAGCACTGCGTTCTCTGGAATATGTATACTTTATTGCCGAGCTGTAGAAATGCATCATCCAGCGACCATAAATCAAAGGGCCCACGGCAAAAACCGTGAAGGCCCTCTTTAAATGCAATGCAGCAATGATTAACTGCGCGTGATGTAATCCATTATACCTTTCCACAGCGGTTGGTAGCCCTCCCAGTCAACAAACTCGGGTGGACCCCAGTGAGGCGCACAGTCGGATGCAAAGATGGCCGAACGGCCCTTGCCAAATTCACCGAAAGCAAGAAATGGATCTCCATCCACCGTCATAATCACGTCTCCCTCCGGTATGGGCAGAGTCTTGTTATAGCCCAAGAAGAAGGGCCAATTTTCAGGAACATTCTTTAAAGCGGGATGATCCTTGAGAATTTGAGGATAGATGCCCTCTGGATGCTCCATCAGATCGTCCACCTCCAGGCATCTGACAGGTAAAACTTCGCGCAGCGCCGTATGCCCATACTTGGCCCGGGCATCTACACCAGAAAAAGACATATAGCCACCCACCATCAGCAGCGCGCCGCCCTCACGCACATAATCCCTGATCAACATGCAGCGGTTGGGCGTGCGCTTGGATTTTCCAAAGGTTTCAGGATGCAGCAACAGGGTATTGGAACCTGTATCCGAAAGTATCACGCAAGCATATCGAGAGATCTCCTCCATGGTGGTAGGAAACAGGGTGGGAATCTTGTGATTGGGCAAATAATCTACTTCGTAACCGGATTTCTCCAGAGCCTCGATCAGCCACTTCCCTCCCTCCTCATATACCGAAGTAAAAAAGGTGTCGAATCCCTTCACATGGGTAGTGTGGCTTGACCAGGATTCTCCTGCCAGTAATACTCGCTTAGCCATCGCAAATCCTCCTCTCTTTCACTTACAAGCAAACATTGATTGTTAATATTATAACATTTTCTGTGCAAAATAGCCAGTACAAATTGTAATATTGAGGAAAAGAGCGTATAATGATCGGGAACCACAGATTTAAAGAAGGGACAGATCTTATGAAAAAGGGAAATATTCGGGCCCTGTTGCCTATTGCCGTATTTATTGTTTTTTATCTGGGCGCAGGTATTTTATTTGAATACATATTAAAGATCCCCATGGGATTTTACAACATTCCCATTGTAGTGGCTTTTTTGCTGGCACTATTAGTGGCCTGCCTTCAAAATCCACGTATGAAATTTGAAGCAAAGCTGGAATGCATGGGTAGAGGCATCGGCGACAAAAACATAGTCACGATGGTACTGATCTTTCTCACGGCGGGTGTATTTGTGGGTGTTGTAGGCCGTAGCAGCGCAGAAAGTGTAGCTTACTTCCTACTTTCTCTGATTCCTGCACAATTTGCTGTAGCCGTATTGTTTATAGTGAGCTGCTTTGTCTCCCTGGCCATGGGAACCTCCGTGGGAACCATCACGCTAATTGCTCCCATTGCAGCTTCCATTTCCGCCGCTTCGGGCTTCGGCTTACCCCTATGTGTGGCTTCCGTAATAGGTGGTGCCATGTTCGGTGACAACCTTTCCTTTATTTCGGACACCACCATTGCCGCATGCAATGGCCAAGGTTGTGAAATGAAGGATAAATTCCGGGAGAATTTCCACATCGCCCTTCCCGCTGCGCTGGCCACACTGGCATTGATTCTTGTGCTCACACTGGGACACGACACAATCGCAACGGAGATACAAGATTACAATCTGATACAGGTTGTCCCCTATTTGTTGGTCCTTGGTGGTGGAATTTTAGGCATTAATGTATTTGTCGTGCTGCTAATAGGCATCGTGTCCGGTGCCGCAATTATGTTGGCTACGGGCGCTATCGAACCCACCGCCCTGATTTCCAGCATGGGCTCCGGGGCATCTGGAATGTTTGAAACGGCCATCGTTGCCATACTGGTATCCGCCATCTGTGCCCTGATCCGCGAATACGGCGGTTTTGACGCTCTGTTGGCCTTCTTCCGCCGGCTATTCAAAGGAAAGCGAGGCGGACAATTGGGTATGGGTCTGCTGGTAACGGCCATGGATATCGCCACTGCCAACAACACTGTCGCCATCGTCATGGCCAATCCCATTGCGCAGGAAATGGCCCGAGACTATGGCATTTCTCCCAGAAAAGCCGCTTCCCTGTTAGACACCTTCTCCTGCATAACTCAGGGTATCCTGCCCTACGGCGCACAAATGCTGGTTGCCATCTCCGCAGTAAACGAATTGGGCTACCGGCTCACCGCATTTCAAATCATTCCCCTGCTATTCTATCCTTTCTTATTGTTGCTCAGTTCCCTGTTGTTTATCTTTCTGCTCTCCAAAGATAAACGTACGGAACATTGATCCAATCTCAATATAGCTGCATTTTATAGTTCTCACCACATCGCAGTGGATAAAATTAAAGGACGGAATTTCATCAGAATTTCCGTCCTTTGACATTCTCAGGATCTGAAAAACAAATTCCCCCGGCGAAAACCCGCCTTTGATCACTGATAAATTTACACCATCAATCTTTGTATTTCAGATCCATCTTTCGCTGTGCCTCTTCCCGCTGTCGGCTAATTTCGGCCCAGCTGGGTTGAGCGGCAAGTCTCTGTGCAAAATCTCGCATAGCCTCCGGAATATCGATGCCCTGAGGACAGACCTGCGCACATTTTCCGCAGCCAATGCAGGCTGCAGGCGTTTTATCCTGATCAAGCGCTTCGATTGCCATGGTAATGTTGAAGTTTTCAGCAAATCGAAAATCGTTATAATGAGCAAGCAGCATAGGAATGTCCAATCCCTTAGGACAACCCTCACAACAATAGCGACAGGCTGTGCAGGGTACAGAATTTTTCATGCCCTCGGCAATTTCCATCAGCACCTGGTTCTCCTGATCACTGGTGGGACAGTGCTGGGCAAAAGTATTTAAATTGTCCTGCATCTGCGCCAGAGAAGACATACCGCTGAGAATAACCTTTACGTTTTCCAAACCCTGAAGCCAGCGGAAAGCCCATTCCGGCGCCCCCACACCCGGGCGCAGCATCTCCAGCCTGGCCATATCCTGATCTGGGAGGGAAGACAGCTTACCGCCCCGGAGCGGTTCCATGACCCACACATCAATTCCATATTCCTTTAACAGTTCGCACTTCTCCCGGGCGCTTTGCAACGTCCAATCCAGATAGTTTAACTGAATCTGACAAAATTCCATATCCCTGCCATGGAGATCCAGAAACCGGCGCATACATTCCAGGCTTCCATGGGTGGAAAACCCCAGATGGCGGATACGTCCCCTGGCCCGCTGCTCTAGAAAATAATCCAGAATACCCCACCGCGGATCCAGATAAGTTTTCAAAGAGATGTCGCTGACATTGTGCAAAAGGTAGAAATCAAAATATGTCACGCCACACTTTTTGAGCTGTTCCTCAAAAATCGCCTTGGGATCATAGCTCTCGCTGATCTGATGTCCCGGGTATTTATCCGCCAGATAAAAGCTCTCCCGGTCATAGCTTGAGAGTATCCGGCCCAAAACCCGTTCAGACTCTCCACTATGATAGGGGTAGGCCGTATCAAAATAGTTCAACCCTTGCGCCATGGCGCAATCAACCATCTGAGCCACCTGTTCCTCATCAATGATTCCTTCCCCATTTAGCAGGGGAAGCCGCATGGCGCCAAAGCCCAATAGCGAAAGCTTTTCTCCACGAAAATCACTGTAAATCATTCGAACTTCATCTCCAATTCATGTACCCAAATTACATATTCTGCTTTTACTACAAAACCTCGTGCGTTCCCTTTCAACCAAACAGCCCCTGCTTCCCATCTATCATAGCATGACCCGACGCGCCATGGCAAGACCTTCCCACGCATTTGATCTGCTTTCATCGCCCATCGTCCTCTCAAAGCATCACAATATCCTTGCAAGAAAAAACGATGCAAATATCCACAGTATCTTCTGATCTTAAAGATGCCTTGCTTGATTCACCAAACATAGCATCCAGAAGATTGAGCCATTTTCCGCATAAATTCAGCTGCCCTTTATGCGGAATTGTTCTTCATCTGAACACGGAATCCCCGGAAAATCAAATCAATACCCATGCTCTTTAACCTGCAATCCGTTGACAAAAACAAAAAAATATCCTAATATATATTTAGTATTTACAGTTATTGAGGCTAATATCTCGTTTTAGAAGTAAGCGGGATGATCCTAGGAACGTTGTGTCCCAATGGCTAAGAGTACAACATCATTCTTTAAATAATATTCAGCGCTCTCTCGATCCCAAGTGAAGAGAGACTTTTTGAGTGTTCAAATCGTGTGCAAAGCCAACTTTCTCTATCTATTAATTTAAACAGAACTATGGGATATACAACCCTACGCCTCAAGCATTGATTTAAGAAGGAGAGAAACACTATGGACAGGAAGGTATACAATGGTTATATTGCAATCCTCAAGCATGAGCTGGTTCCGGCCCTGGGATGTACCGAGCCAATCGCCATCGCTTTTGTAGCCGCAAAGGCTCGTGATGTGTTGGGGTGCTTTCCTGAACACATTACCGCCTATCTAAGTGGCAACATCATCAAAAATGTCAAAAGTGTTATCGTGCCAAATTCAGGCGGAGGACGGGGTATTGAAACCGCTGCCATCCTTGGCTGTGTAGGGGGCGACGCCAACCTCCAATTCGAAGTTTTGCAAAAGGTTACTCAGGAAGACATCCAGCGTACCCGGGAACTGGTCCAGTCAGGCTTTTGCGATACCCGCTATGTAGAAGGAAAGGATAACCTTTACATCCGCATTGAAGCTGTTTCAGGTTCAAATACAGCGTCGGTTACCGTAGAACAGGAGCATACCAACATTACCCGCATTGAAAAAAATAATGAGGTACTCTTCAGCGCAGATAGTTCCCATGAGAAGGAAACTGATGTGGTGGATAAGAGCCTGCTCAATGTGCGCCAAATCCTGGAATTTGCCAATGAGGTTCGGCTAGAAGACGTACGTCCCATTCTCGAACGCCAGATTGCCATGAATACCGCCATTTCTGCCGAGGGCATGACCGGCCGATACGGTGCTGCAGTAGGAAAGACGATGATGGAGCTGGACGATGCTCACGTGGAAAACCGTGCAGCAGCCCGCGCAGCAGCAGGTTCTGATGCCCGCATGAACGGCTGCAGCATGCCTGTGGTAATCAATTCAGGCAGCGGCAATCAGGGCATGACCGTCACGCTGCCCATTTGTGAATACGCAAAAACCTGGGGAAAAGATGAAGAGACCACTTTGCGTGCTTTGGCCTTGGCCAATTTGATTTCAGTGCATATTAAACGCCACATCGGTAATCTGTCCGCCTTCTGCGGTGCGGTAAGTGCAGGCTGTGGTTCCGCCTGCGGCATCGCCTACATGGATGGGTGCAGTTATGATCAGATCTGCATGACCATCACCAATACCCTGTGCAATGTAGGCGGCATTGTTTGCGATGGCGCTAAGAGTTCCTGTGCGGCAAAGATTGCCTCCGCGGTAAGCGCAGGTCTGCTGTCCTATCGCATGGCCAAGGAAGATCGCTGCTTTAATGACGGAGAAGGCCTCGCCGCCGGGGATATCGAGCAAACCATTGCCAATATTGGACGTATGGGTCGCGACGGTATGCGCTCCACAGACGTGGAAATTCTCAACATCATGGTGGGAAACTGAGGCTAAAGAGATGGACTGCACGAAATATAGCCCCGTCCTTACCCTAATTCCGAAAACCCGTTAAAGGCTTAAAATCAAAGTCCGCTGAACAGGTATATGGTTCAGCGGACTTTGATTTGATATCTTTATCTTGCCCAAAATCCATATAAATATTTTGCCGGCATATCCTTCCAGCGCCTACGGCTTATCCGTGTTCAGCGAATTATATTCGATGATCCTATTTGAAATTTCTCGCAAGAGCTTGCGCTGAGGCTCCGAGATCTGTGTATTTTCTCCCAGCAATCCATCATCCATGGAATCCTGCAGCAACAGATTTGGAGATACTTCCAGCGCATTACACAATTTTACAAAGGTATCTAAGCTGGCCTTTCGGGTCCCACGTTCAATATGCCCGAGAAAAGACAAACTGATTCCTGCTTTTTCCGCCAATTTCTCCTGTGTCATTTCTGCCAAAAGCCGCTGCTGCTTAATCCGCCTTCCCAAATCTTCGTAAAGCATATCCTGCCCCCGTCTGTCTCCTCGTTATGTTTAGTTTACTGATTTTGTGATTTCCATTGAATCAACCATTGGAAGTATATTCTTCCATTAGAATTATTCCCGAAACTTTTATGCGCCAGGTTGTCAATAGGTGGACAATAATGCTATAATGGAGCGAAAGGAAGTTGCAAAATGGGTAAATGTGCGAATTGGGACAAGTGCCGCATGAGATGGGTGTTCATCTGGTTAATTCAGTTTGTTGCGGCACTGTTCGTCTCTCTATTGACAGCGCTGAGTCTTCTCTTTGGGAGTACGATACATTGGATTTTTCTGTGGATACTGGCACCCCTGTTGGGCTTTTGCTCCGCTATGATTTCAACCCGAAAGGGCCTGCTAAATTACGCGGCCTGGATTGCTCCGCCTGCAATGTTGCTTGTGGGAAATTTACTGTTATGGGGATATCCTCTTTCGGCGGGGCCGGT
Organism: Clostridiales bacterium; assembly: GCA_019419995.1. Taxonomy (GTDB): domain Bacteria; phylum Bacillota; class Clostridia; order Christensenellales; family Aristaeellaceae; genus SFTH01. The sequence goes on along the minus strand of JAHZHZ010000008.1, from coordinate 74,823 downwards.
TTTTTTCTGTAGCTTTATTTCGCTGGTTGGCGCAGCTACTGGAGAAGTGTTAAAGCGCCAAAGCCGCAGATGAGGAGGTCAAAATGGAAAAAAATCTGATTCTGACCTGTGATGCCGGAACCACCGGTTGCAAGGTTTCCATATTCAACACCGACGGTCAGGCACTCTTTTCCGTGCGGCGGGACTATCCCACTCTCTATCCCCGCCCAAATTGGGCTGAGCAGGATCCGGATCAGATTCTGGAAGCCGTATTTGATGGTATCCGTGAATTGCTCCAACAGGTCAATCCCCAGCGCATCGCTTGTGTTGGTCTCAGCGGCACCATGAATGGCTGCATTCCCGTGGATGAATCGGGGGCAGTACTGCACCCCAACATCATTCACTCGGATAGCCGCACCGAAGCACAGGTAGAAGAAATATCTCATGTGATCAACAAATATCACTTCTACACCCTGACTGGAAATCGTCTGGATACCCACTACACGCTTCCAAAGATTCTTTGGTTTAAAGAGCATCTGCCTGAAGTTTATAGTCGGGCCCGTTGGTTTTTAAATATTAAGGATTATATTTACGGGCGACTCACCGGACGAATGGGGTATACAGATTATTCTGACGCCTCACTCACCACAGCGCTTGACATCAACAACCGTCGTTGGGCGGCAGATCTGCTGGCAGAACTGGGCCTGGATGTAGAGCGCATGCCTCATATCATCGCAGGACAGGACATTCGCGGAAAAATTACCAGGACCATCTATTACCGCACGGGACTAATTACCGGCACACCAGTAGCCATCGGCGGTGGGGACGGCTGCTGTACAGCCAGAGGAGCAGGCCTGATAGATCCTGGAAGCGCCTACACCTATATCGGTTCCAGCGCCTGGGTTTCCCAGATCCTTGATCATCCAGTGTTAGATCCCAAGGCGCGCATCTTTAACTATCTGGATGCTGACGGGCAGCGTTGCCACGTCACAGGCACTGTCCAAACCGGAGCAGCCGCCTTTGACTGGATGCTAAAAAACGTCATGGGCAGCCAGGAAGCTCCACTGGACATTTCTCGCATGGAAAATATGGCCCGGCAGATCGCTCCCGGAGCGGAAGGCGTATTGTTCTTGCCCACGCTGATGGGTTCCCGTACCCCCTACTGGGATCCCAATACCAGGGGCATATTGATGGGCTTCTCCCTCTATCACGACCAGCGGCACATTGCACGAGCCATCTACGAGGGAATCGCCTTTGCCTTGAATAGCTGTGCACAGATTATCTCCGAATACGGCACGCCCATTACTTCCATGATGTTGGCAGGCGGCGGAGCCCGAAGCGGGTTATGGCCAGACATTCTTGCGGCAGTCTTTGGTTTGACCACTCAAGTTCACTGTTCTCCCGGCGAATGTACCTCACTGGGCGCCGCCGTGTTGGCAGGCGTGGGTGTAGGAATCTTCTCCAGTTATGAAGCCGCTGCCTCCGTGGCCAAAGCCCGCTCCACCCACCCGGTCAACCCTGCCTGGCAACGGACTTATGCACAGATCTATCCTGTCTATAGGGATATCTATGCATGTACCCATTCCTTGACGGATCGAATCGCACGATTCGGCTTAGGAGGTTAAAATGGCGCGCCCTGAAATTGAAGAATATCAGTTATATTTCAACCGTCTGCGCCCAATATATTCTCAGTTGTTTAATTTGGCGCATGTCATAACGGGAAACTGCGAACAGGCTGAATATTGCCTGCAATATGCTCTGTTAGATTGCTGGGCTTTGGGATGTGTATCCGCGAGCCATCATGGTTTTAGGGAGGATTTGCGCAGCGCCGTAATCCGCGCCTCACAAAAGTCTGTCCACAGCGCAGAAAATCCTGAACCCGACTTTGACTGGGATGGTTTGAACACTTCCAGCGCGGAGAACCCCCTCGCTCGCCAAATTGCCCAGGAACCACCTGAAACCCGGCGAATATTGGCTCTGCACTTTGGCTGTGGCCTTTCTATCCGGCGCACCGCCAATATTTGCGACATTGATGCCCGACGTGTACGAATGCTGTTACACCGCTTCACTGCCCGAGTTCGGCATCGCCTCGCTCCGTCGGAGCGAAGGCGCTGTGAAACCATGATCACCCGAACTGTTCGTACACTACTAGCCCAGCCCAATGCCCAAACCCCTGATTTTTCCAAAGTATTCCGCACCTTTCAGGCTGATGCTGCTTCTATGTCCCGTCCCAGCCGCCTTCCCATCCGCCTGTTGCATGTGACCCTAGCCATCATTTTGGGTGTGTTATGTATTGCCATTTTTTGGCTTGCAGCGGTGCTTATGCAGCCGACGACGCTGGAGGTGGACAGTATTGATACCTCCATCACCACTCAGGCCCCCGAACCCTGAAGATCCTTTCCCAAGATTCAAGCTGGCACTTTAATACAGATATTAGGGGGGGCAACAAACAACATTAAAACTGACGTACAAGACGTCAGTTTTGATTATTTAAGGGATTGAACACGAATTCTCTAGACAATAAAAATCCCGTCCGAATTAACTTCGGACGGGATTTTCGCACATACCCCTTATTGCACTGTCAGCGCAGTAATGTGCGGATTGACTCCCTCATACCAATACAGGAAACCCTCCATATTTACCACATCGCCAACCTTCAGGCCCTCAACGGCCTTGTAGACATCGGTACTGCTGTCACACAGATAGGATTCCACAGTAAAGGTGTAGGTCTGTCCATTATAGGAAACTTTAAAATACAGATCGTCGCCTTGTTTCCCGGATCCATCCCAGTTATACAGGAAAGCTGCATCCAGATCGTTGCCATCGGCATCCTGACCGGCAGCTTCCACCGTCATGCCGGTGAAGGTCACAAACTGATTCTGGTGGGCCTGCAGTTCGTCAGTTCCCAGCAGCTCGGTCACGTCGATGGGCTCCGCAATGTAGCTGTCACCCTCCACGAATGTAAAGGTAGCATCCATGATTTCTACCTCTCCAGCCCATTCTGCCTTGTAACCGGAAACACGAATCTTCGTGCCGGGCACCAGCTTTTCATAGTCTTCCTCAGAACAGGCCATCTCATAGACGAAATACGCACCATCCTGATCCTGCGTATACACCGTCGCCTTATCCTCCCACCAGGACTGCTTGGCCTGCACATAAGTTTCTACCACGACGGGGGTATCCAGTTCAGCCGCCATGTATTCCTCATAGGTCATCACGCTCGGCGCCTCTTCCTCCGCAAAAGCCATGCAGCAGAGAGACAGAACCAGGATCAATGCCAAGGCCAGTAACTTCTTCATCTTTCTCTTCCTTTCATCGTTCGTGTCGCATCCAAACGCACAGTATCATTATACAACCAAGCTTCCGTGTTTTCAACATTTTTCATGTTTTTTCATTTAGCCTTTGAAATCGCCGCACCAGCATCAACGCAAGCAGGCCCACCCATATTGCGCTCAGCCCAACCAGCAGTGCAACCGCTGGCTGCGGAAGGGGACCCAGATCCTCTGTACCTGCGCTTGACGGCAACCCTCTGCCCAGTTGATCCAAATGATACAGGGCACGTACATCCTCGTACAGGGCATCCATGTACGCCTGATCCACCGTCTCCTTGCGCCTTATGGACTTAGTTACGTTCTCAATCAACTGTCCGGCAGCATCCCTCAAGGAAGCGGAACCATTAAACACCGGCGTAACAAAGGTCTCCTCCACGTGATCGAGCAACAGCTGCGTCGCCTGAAGCTTCACCTCATAGTGCAAATCGCCGTCCTCGCCGGACCCGTTTAGATAATCCTGGTATTCCCTGGTATTCTGTGCCTTTGTGCTCACCGGAACGTAGCCCTCCGTCTGGGCATAGGCAATTTGCACTTCATCCGTCAGCAGGTACTGGGCAAACAGCCACGCAGCCAGTACCTCCTGGGGATCCTCCTTGTTAAAAATACACACTGATGGTCCCTGGGAAATCATCTGCATGTGCTCAGTGTCCACCTGCGGCACAGGGCGCACAGCCGTATTGAAATGCACGATTTTATCCTCGCTTATATCCGAAAGCGGAGCATCCGAACCCATCCAGGTAGCCCCAGCAGTGGAATCAATGGCAAAGATACACTGTCCAGCATTGAGAAAATTGGCGGGATAGCTGGAGATTTTGAAGGTGGAGAATGCGCCGCTGCGCACATGCTCCGCAAGTTCAAACAAAATCTGCCGCGTAGTATCGTTAAAAAGCAGTACCTGTCCATCCTCTGTGGAATAACCCGCATTCATTTGTCTGAGCAACTGAATCATCATATTATCGGTGGATTTATAGATGATGGGAATCATCACCTTCTGCCCGTTGACAAGATAATTACCCTCCCCATCCTTTTGCGTGGCAGCCTCAGCTACTTCAAACATAAAGTCCCAAGTCAGTACCTCTGGCAACTCAAATCCCAGTTTTTCCACCAGATCCTGATTGATGTAACAGGCCTCCGTAGAGCGCATAAAGGGCAGGGCATACTGGCGTCCTTCGAAAGTCCCCTCCTGCAGAAACTGTGCCACGATTTCTTCTGTACCCGGCGATTCAAATTTCAGCGCACTACCGCCCAGTCCATACGCCTCATCTGCCATCAGTCCATCCAACGGAACCACCACATTGGTTCCCGTGAGATAGGTAGCGATATGATCAGGATAGCTGATGCACACATTGGGCGTTGTTCCCGTGGCAATATTCGTAATCACGTCGTTATAGATTTTGCCGTAATCGGTATAGAGCCGAAGGTTGACGTGGATGTTAGGATAAAGAGACTCAAAGTCCTCAATAGCCTGTTCGTAAATAGCCACCTGCGTTTTATTGGTATCATTCTTTGCCCAGAAACTGATCTCATATTCCCGATCTTCCTCAAAGGTCTCCGGCAGAACAAAGGCATTCAGGCCCCTGGTTCCATGGCAGCCGCTAAGCCCTAGGAGGCAGATGAGCATGCACACAATAAGCGCCAGCGCACGCCTGTTCATCCCTTGATTCCTCCTCTCGAAACGCCCTCCATCACTTTCCGGTGAAAGATCAGAAACAGCACGATCAGCGGCACTGATATTACCACTACCGCCGCCATCATGGCTGGAATGTTCTCCCGGCCAAACCCATTTTCCCGAATCTCCTGAATACCATTGGAAACCAGATAATACATCTCATCATCGGTGATCAGGCGGGGCCAAACGTAGCTATTCCAGCATTCGATCACTTTGAGAATCACAATGGTAATCATAGTGGGCCTGCAAATGGGAATTAAAACCTTCAGCAAATATTTCAGATCCGATGTACCATCCACCTTGGCCGCATAGTACAGTGAATCGGGTACCTGGGCAAAGTTCTCCCGAAGCAGATAGATGTAGAATACCGAGGTTACCGACGGTAGGATGAGCCCCAGAAAGCTGTTGCGAAGGTTTAAATCCGTAATGGTAACATAATTAGTGATGATAACCAGTTCATTAGGAATCATCATCAACGCCAGAAAGAGAGTAAAGACCAGGTTTCTTCCCCGGAAGCGGAACCTGGCAAATGCATAAGCTGACAGGGTAATCACCACCAGCATGATGGCTGTGGTACCCAAAGTAAAAATGAGAGTATTGAGCAAGTATCTTCCCAGCGGTACCGCCGTAAAGGCGTCTACATAATTCTGTAGCGTAGGCGCTGTGGTAAAAAAGCGGGGAATATACTCCGAATTGTAGGCCGAATAACTCTTGACAGAGGTCAGGAGCATCCAATAAAAGGGAAAAAGCACAATCAACGCCCATAGCGTCAGGAGCGCATAGGTAAATATGCGCCTCACCCGTTGCCGGGCCAGCTGACGCTGCTGCAAAACCGCATCGTTTTCCATACGAATCATCCCGTTTTCCCCCCTAATAGTGCACGTGCTTCCTACTAATCATGAGATTGATGCAGGTAATGGTCAATACGATGGCAAAGAGTATGATGGCTGCCGCGGATGCATAGGAGGGATACCCTCCGCTATTGCCATAGAGCATGTCATAGACGTAACCAACGATGGTATTCATACCTGCTGCATTGAGATTGGTGCCAAAGAGAGCCACGGCATCGCTGTAAGCCTTGAATGCACCGATAAATCCTGTGATCACCAAATAAAACAACATGGGCGAAATCATCGGCAGCGTGATCCGGCGAAAGATCCGTCCCCGGGAAGCACCATCAATCCGTGCCGCCCGATAGTAATCCTCCCGTACACCGGCCAGCGCACTGGTGAGAATTAAAATTTTAAAGGGCAGCACTACCCAGACGGTATAGAAACACAGCACAAACATTTTGGCAGCGTAGGGTCCATCGATAAAGTCCACCGATTCCCCTCCGAAGCAGTGAATCAGAAGGTTCACCAAGCCGTCGGAATAGGGCGTCTTTTTAAATAGAATCATGAACACCAATCCTACCGCCAGGGTATTGGTCACGTATGGCAGAAAATATACTGTCTGATACAGTTCTCGCAGGGGCCTTATGGAACTCAGTCCCACGGAAATCAACAGTGCCAGGGCCGTAGATACGGGCACCGTAATGATCACCAGAATAAAAGTATTTTTTAAAGCCTGCAAAAAGTAGGGATCATGCAATACATAGGAATAGTTAAACAGTCCCACGCCGTAAAAGTTCTGTGATGCAGAATTATATCCTTCCTCAAAGGAATACACAAACACATCCACCAGAGGATACACCATGAACGCTCCCAGAAACACAATGGCTGGCAGCAGGTACAGCCAGGGCCGCAGACATTTCTTTTTCATAGCCGCTACCTCCCTCACCGAACTTCATAGGGTATCCGTGCCCCGCTCTCGCAGTCAAAGAGAAGAAGCTTGGAAGGTTTGATGGCGAAGCGCACATCTACCGCGCCGGGATTCACCTGGTTTTGGGCATCAATGATGGCACGAATGCTGGGTGACTGGCAGTCCGGATGGGTGCAGACCACGCTGATATCCCTTCCCATCACCTCAACGCTTCGCAGGGCACAGCCCAGCGCTCCATCCTCCCGTAGCACGAAACCCTCTGGGCGCACTGCTGCGAACAGCGTTCCATTTGCAACACCTTCCACTTCCAGCACCCGTTCCCGGCCGATATACAGCGCCCCATTTTCCACCCGAGCGCGAAAAACGTTGATGGGCGGCGTACCCAGAAATTTGGCCACAAATAGGTTAGCAGGATCGTCGTAGACCGTCTGCGGCCTGCCAATCTGCTGCACGGCCCCATCCTTCATCACCACGATTATATCGGAGATGCTCATGGCCTCCTCTTGATCATGGGTGACAAAGACAGTCGTTACTCCAGTCTCCCTCTGAATGCGCCTAATCTCTTCTCGGGTCTGAAGCCGAAGCCGGGCGTCCAGGTTGGAGAGGGGCTCGTCCAGTAGCAACACCCTGGGCATCTTGACCAACGCTCTGGCAATAGCTACCCGCTGTTGTTGCCCGCCCGAGAGAACTGCGGGCTTGCGGTCCATCAATTCACTAATTTGCACCAGTGCTGCCGCCTCATCTGCCCTGCGCAGCATTTCCTCCCGAGATGGCCTATCCCTACCCTTCAAATTCTCCAAAGGGAAGAGAATGTTTTGGCGTACTGTCATGTGAGGATAGAGGGCATAATTTTGAAACACCAGTCCCACACCCCGGTTCTCAGGGGACAACCGAGTCACATCCTGATCGCCAAAGAAAATCTTACCACTGGTAGGTTCTTCCAGCCCGCTGATTAAATATAGCGTGGTGCTCTTTCCGCAACCGGAAGGACCCAACAGACCGATGAGCTTGCCGTCCGGCAGCTCAAAATTAAAATCGTTCACTGCCACCACTTCGCTCCGGTTCTTCCGAGTACCGGATGGAAATTTCTTCGTCAGATGCTCCAATACCACTTTCATTTTTACAATCCTCCACTCTTGGCAACCTGCCAGGTTACCGCCTTCTCAACCATTGTCCAGTAAATTATCGAAGCATCCAAATGCTCCGGAAAAATTTTATCTGGTCCTGCGTCAATCCAAATGGAACATCAGGGCATGCCCGCTACGCTGTCCCCTCGTCCTCCACGGACTGCCACCACTGCACGCTGCGCATCAAAAGCCTCAGCGCTGAGCCATCCATCCTGCGGCAGCTGTCTAGCCTTAATTTCCGTCAGTCTGGCCAGCAGAGCACTGATGTCCGGATCACCCCAACGTACCAAATCCCGGTCAAACAGGCTGGGCTGATGGCTGCCGCAGAATTTTTCACCAGCATAAAGCATCGTTTCCTCTTCGGAAAAGGATAAAAATGCATGCCAATTTTCCAGTGGTCGTAAATCGACACAACGCCCTGCAACCCGAGGTTGATTATGATTTTCCAAGCAGCGCAGCTTAATGTAATTTTCGGGATAGATCGCTTTCTGAGCGTTGAGCGCCTCCACCCACTCGTGCAGAGGGTGCCCGTTCATCCAGTAGTCGTCCAAAAGTTCCCAAATGTCGTAATCCTATTCCATGTCAAAAGTCGCGTAGGCTTCAGAATCGGTGCAAATCCTCAACCCATCCCTCCTGGCTGACCGATCGAAACTCGTGTGTACTGTTTCCGCCATCTAGATTAGCCCCGGCGGTACCGCTTTGCAAGCCCTGCGCGCCTCCTGCCAGAATTCCACCGTCACCAACGACGCCACATCGCTGCGAAAACCATCCACCATATCAGCCCAGTACTTCAGGATCTCAATCTGGCAACTCCACAGCTCTTTCTTCCCGTAGTCAAGGTCAATCACATCCGCCCAGTCTCCAATCGGTTACCAAAATTTCCCTGGCCATTTCGGTGAAAGAACTCGGGGTGTTCCTGGCACAGGGTCGAATCGGGGGAAGTGTGGTTATAGACCACATCGATCATACACTTCACGCTCCAATCATGAATGGCGTCTATCAGATGACGGAAGTCCTCCAGCGTTCCATATTCCGGGTTGATGCTGCGGTAATTACGATTGGCGTAGGGAGACCCCAAGGTTCCCTTTCCCCCCTCTACCCCCACGGGATGAATGGGCATCAGATAAGCAATATCTGCTCCCAGAGCACGGACGCGAGGCAAATCTGCCTACAACGCGTGTAAATTTCCCTCCGGCGTGTCATTGTGTACGTATTCCTGATAGATTACGCTGCTTCTGAGTGCAGCGGGCATCTCCTTCGCCACCTACTCGCCTCCATCAATCATCCATTAATTCCAGCACTACGCTGTCCTGCAATTCCAGTCCCACGGGTGTAAGCCGCAGAAATCCCTTATCCAATTCCACTAATCCGTATGACTTCAGTTTTAGCAACTTTTCCCGATGCGTGTCTACAAAATCTTCGCCAAATTCCTCCTGCCACCGGTTCATGGACAGGCCCCTCGTGGTTCGGGTAGAAAGCATCAACGTCTCCTCCCGGCGATCAGCCAAACTCCGCTCCGTCCGATCCAGCATGCGCTCCCCTGCCAGATAATGTTCCAGCTCAACGGGATTATGAAAGCGCACATTTTCCATCAGAGAGTGAGCCGCACACCCCAAGCCCAGGTACTCTCCCCCCAACCAGTAGGTATAATTGTGTCTAGACGCATATCCAGGCCGGGCATAATTGGAGATCTCGTACCGTTCAAAGCCCGCCCGAGCAAGACGGTCCACCGCCAGACGCTGCATGGCAATCACCTCTTCGTCCCCCGGAACCATTTCAGTGCCCCGGCTGACCCGCTCCTGTAGGGGCGTTCCCTCCTCTACAATCAGGCTATAAGCTGAAATATGCTTCACAGAAAGTTCCAACGTGCCTTCCAGTGTGGAGGCCCAACTGGACAAATTCTGGCCCGGCAACCCATACATCAAATCCACACTCACGTTGTCAAAGCCCGCCTCCCGGGCCATGCGCACCGCCTCCCGGGCCTCTTCTGCCGTGTGAATTCTACCCAACCGCTTGAGTTCCCCGTCGTTGAGACTCTGTATGCCCAGGGACAGGCGATTGACGCCCCAGTGCCGGTAGGCATCCAGCCGCTCCAGGCTGAGCGTTCCAGGATTGGCTTCCAGCGTGATTTCTGCATGCGGATCCAGTGGTGCATACTGCTTCAGCGCTTCCAGCACTACCCCGATCTGATTCGGAGGTACCAACGAAGGCGTTCCTCCTCCAAAAAAGACGCTGTGCAGCTCACGTTTGCACAGCGTATCCGCCCAGGCCGCAATTTCCCCGGTCAGGGCATCAAAATAAGGATCGATCCAACTTTCGCGTCCTGCATAGGACGCAAAATCACAGTAATCGCACTTTCGAACACAAAAGGGCACGTGTATGTAGACAGCCAGCGGCTTCATCCCCAAATCCACTCCTCTGCCCTACCTCCTGATTACCTTCAGGCCGGTTTTCTCTTCTATAAATGAAGCGAACTGCGCCGCATCGCCCAGAACAAAGTCCTCCTTGGGCAACACATATGCAGCGCGCTTCTGCACAAACAAAAAGTAATGGTCCTTATTCTCTATCATCTTTACAAATGCGCTGTAACTGATCTTTCCCTCTGACACCAAGTTCTTAGCTCTGACTGCATCCTCATCAAAGCTAAAATGCATTTCGCCCACGGGGCCACTGGTCCCTCGATAGGAAATCCAGGCCAATAGGTAATCCGAAAAGAGTGTCCAGCACAGCACCAACAGCGCCACTGCCGTAATGCCCCACTTGGAGGAATCATCTATTATCCACAAAAACATTGAACACACTATGCAAACCCCACTGCAGATCCACATAATGTTTCTTAGGGCGTTGCTTTTACTGGCTTTCTGTAAACTGTACAGTCCCTTAAAACTAATGTGAGTCACAACATCAAACCGAGGATCCACCGTGTCCTCCCCCTTGTCAATCCATCTTCAAGACCGCCATAAAGGCCTCACTGGGCACAGAAACGGTGCCCACCTGGCGCATGCGCTTCTTGCCTTCCTTCTGCTTTTCCAGAAGCTTCTTCTTTCGGCTGATGTCGCCGCCATAGCACTTGGCCAGCACGTCCTTGCGCAGAGCCTTGACCGTCTCCCGGGCAATGACCTTGCCTCCTATGGCCGCCTGAATGGGAATTTCAAACATCTGGCGTGGGATGGCTTCCTTGAGCTTTTCCGCAATGGAACGGCCTCTGGCATAAGCGCGGTCTCGATGGACGATGATGGACAGTGCATCGCACTGATCCCCGTTGAGCAACATATCCAGCTTCACCAAATCGCTCCTGACATATCCCTTGAGTTCATAGTCGAAAGACGCATACCCACGGGTGCGGCTCTTGAGCTGGTCAAAAAAATCGTAGATTACCTCGTTGAGGGGCATGTCGTAGCTGAGCAACACACGCCCGCCCTCGATGTACTTCATGTCCCGGAAGATACCCCGCTTGTCCTGGCATAGCTCCATGATGGCGCCCACATAATCCTGGGGCGTGATCACCGAAGCATCTACAAAGGGTTCCTCCATAGATTCAATCTCCTGCACAGGAGGCAGATTGGTGGGATTGTCGATCATCACCTGGGTTCCATCGGTGCGGTTAACCTTGTACACCACGCTGGGCGCGGTAGTTACCAGATCCAAATCAAATTCCCGTTCCAGCCGCTGTTGGATAATCTCCATATGCAACAATCCCAGAAAACCACAGCGGAATCCGTAGCCCAAAGCCACAGAAGTCTCAGGTTCAAAGGTAAGGGCCGCATCATTAAGCCGCAGCTTATCCAGCGCGTCCCGCAGGCTCTCGTAATCCGCGCCGTCTGCCGGATAGATGCCGCAGTACACCATGGGCAGCACCGGTTTGTAACCCGGCAACGGCTCCATAGCGGGACAGTCTGCCAGAGTAATGGTATCGCCCACGTGAATATCGGCAATATCCTTGATGGAAGCGGCGATATATCCCACTTCTCCCGCTCGCAATTCCTCGCAGGGAGCATAGCCCAGGGGGCGGTAGGCACCCACCTCAGTAACTTCAAACTCGCACTTACCTGCCATCATGCGAATGCGATCACCCACCCGCACCCGTCCGCTCTTGAGGCGAACAGAGGAAATGGCTCCCCGATAGTTATCATAATAGGAATCAAAAATCAGTGCCTGCAGCGGGGCATCTACGTCATCGCTGGGTGCGGGGATCTTCTTTACCACCGCTTCCAGCACATCTTCGATACCGATGCCCTGTTTGGCAGAAACCAGAGGGCACCCCTCGGTGTCCAGCCCGATTTCGTCCTCAATCTCCTGCTTGACAACTTCCGGCTGTGCGCTGGGCAAATCAATTTTATTAATCACCGGCAGGATTTCCAGGTCGTGTTCCAGGGCCAGGTACACGTTGGCCAGCGTCTGAGCCTCAATCCCCTGGCTGGCATCCACAATCAATATGGCCCCCTCGCAGGCAGCCAGTGCCCTGGAAACTTCATAGGTAAAGTCCACATGACCAGGCGTATCGATCAGATTGAGTTCATACTCCTTGCCGTCTCGGGCGGTATAGCGCATGCGCACCGCCTTGGATTTGATGGTAATGCCCCGCTCCCGTTCCAAATCCATAGAGTCCAGCACCTGATCGGTCATCTCCCTCAGCTGCATAGCTCCCGTTTTTTCTAGGATGCGGTCGGCCAATGTAGATTTTCCATGGTCGATATGGGCAATGATACAAAAATTTCTGATTCTGCTCTGATCAAAATCGGACACGTTTGTTCCTCCATGCATTATAATCCTATAATATCTTACAGGATTTTTTTGCAAAAATCAAGTCCGTCCGCGCAGATGAGCGGACGGACGCAAGGTTATTTTTCAGGCTCAATTTGCCTTCTGGCGCTTTTTGTTCAACAGCTGGGATCCCAAAGACAAGGCAATCAGCCCCAATCCACCCACATCTGTCACCAATCCGGGAATGATCAACATCAAGCCCCCGGCTGCCGCCAGCAGACGCTCAAGAACATTCATATTTATGAGCAAATAGCCACTGAGAGCAGAGGCAATTCCGCACATACCGATCAGAGAGGTAACAGTAATCAGCAGCACCTCATGCCACACGGTATCAATAAAGAGCATGGAGGGGCTGAAGGCGAATACAAAGGGGATAATAAACGCGGCAATGGCCAGCCGTGTGGCTGTAATCCCCGTCTTCATGGGGTTGCCCTTGGCGATAGCCGAACCTGCATAGGCTGCCAGCGCCACCGGTGGGGTAATATCCGCTACAATGCCGAAGTAGAACACGAAGAAGTGTGCTGCAATGGTAGGAATGCCCATTTGAATGAGGATGGGCGCGCAGGTGGACGCCATGATGCAGTAGTTTGCCGTAGTAGGCACACCCATGCCCAATATTATGCAGCATATCATGGTCAACACCAATGCCAGCAAAGTAGACTGTCCAGAGATTCCCACGATGATATTGATCACCTTGGAAGCCAGCCCCGTAACCGTCAGACAACCGGCAATAATACCTGCTACGCCGCAGGCCACGCCCACGGTGATGCAGCCACGTCCACCGGCCTGCAGGGCATCCACGATCTTACCAATTCCGAAGCCACCCCGGGCACCCACGGTTGCTGCCACAGCCTCACCAGCACGAATCTTTTCCCCCTCAACTTTACACTTGCGACCGTAACTGATGACGTTGTTGATAATGCCTACCAATATGGCAAAGAGAATAGCTACCGAAGCCGAGAACTGCATGGTCTTGGTATTGGTGGTCACCAGATACACCAGGATGATTAACGGCAAAAGCAGGTAAGTATCCTTAATCAACTGTTTGATTTTGGGCAGCTGATCCACCGGAATACCCTTCAGGCCCAATTTCTTGGCCTCCAGATGCACTGCAATAAAGATGCCTAGGAAGTACAATACCGCCGGCAGGATGGCTCGGACAATGATGTTAGAATAGGGCACGCCCACGTACTCCGCCATCAAAAAGGCAGCTGCGCCCATGATGGGCGGCATAATCTGGCCGCCGGTGGAGGCGGAAGCTTCCACAGCACCCGCAAATTCCGCCTTATAACCCGTCTTCTTCATCATGGGAATGGTGATGGAGCCGGTGGTTACCGTATTACCCACCGAAGAGCCAGATACCATGCCGCACAGGGCGGAGGAAACTACCGCAACCTTGGCGGGACCTCCCGCAAAGCGACCGCACAGGCTATTGGCCAAACTGATGAAGAAATCGGAGATTCCCGTTCGCTCCAAAAATGCTCCGAAGATGATGAACACCACAATGTATTTGGAACAAACATTGATGGGCGTGGAAAGCACGCCACTATCCCCGTAAAACAGCTTGTAGACAATCAGGGGAATGCCGCCCTTGTTCCACAAATTTACCAATGTATACACCATAAACACGCCCGCCACACACAAAATGGGCAAGCCCACGCTGCGGCGACACAACTCTGCCAGCACCAATATGCCTACAGCACCTATGACAATATACATCATTTCCCGCGTGATGCGCATGTTCAGCTTCACCACGGTGACGGCATTAAAGGAATAGAACAGAAACGCACCCGCGCCCAGCACCATCAATATGATGTCGTACCAGGGCATGTAGTTGACCCGAACCTTCCCCTTCTTGGCCGGATAGGTTAAAAAGCCGATGATGATAATGCAGCCCAGGAAGGAGCTGAGGCGTATCTGCTCCATGAAGTTGGCAAACAACGTCACATAGATGCAAAACAGTGAAAACACCGCCAATATGACACCCACGAAGATCTTGGGCTTGCCTTCCCAAATGCGCGTGTTTGACTCCCGGTCATACTTGCGCATGATCTCCTCTACATCTGCCGTCGTGCCCGCTTCCGCGTCCACGATGGGTTCGATCACTTTGGGATCTTTGTCCTTGATCGCCATGAATCCCTCTCCTCTCTCTAAGCGGAGTATCACTTCCGCTCCCTTCCAGTATCACTCTTTTAGCAAAGGACTACGGCGAAATACTTCGCCGTAGTCCCACTCTATACCTCAGTACCGGGAATTATTCGGCAACTTCCACCTCAAAACCCTTTTCCGCAAAGTACTTGGCAGCGCCCGGATGGTAGGGCAAGCCGCATTCGGAGGCATATTCCAAATCCAATTCAGCGCCCTTGGCATGCTGAGTGGCAATGGCATCGACATTTTCAAAAATGGTAGAACAGATGGTATAGGCTTCCTCGTCGGTCACATCTTCGTTAGCGATGATAATGGCCTTGACAGCAACAGTGGTCACGTCTTCATCGATTCCCTGATAGGTACCCGCAGGAATAAGGCACTCGGTATAGGCACCGTTGATTTCCTTAAGCTTGGCAATATGTTCGTCATCCAGTCCCACCAGATAGGCCCCCTTCGTGGTGCACAGGTCTACCACGGCGGTGGTGGGCGCACCCGCAACTACGAACGCGGCATCAATCTTGCCGTCCTTCAGCGCTTCCGCAGAATCTGCAAAGGACAGATACTGAGGAACAATGTCATCCTCCGTCATATCGTAGGCAGCCAGGAAATCCATGGCGTTAAAGTACACGCCGGAACCTGCCGCACCGATAGATACGCTCTTACCCTTCAGATCTTCCATGGATTTAATCTCCGGATTGCAGGTGATCAGCTGCACCGTCTCGTTGTACAGGGCGGCCAGCGCCTTGAAGGAGGTGATGGGTGCGCCTTCATACTGTTCAAAGCGAATTCCGTTATAGGCGTAGTAGGCCACGTCGCTCTGCACAAAGCCCAATTGCGCAAATTTCATATCCAACATGTCGATGTTCGCCGCTGAGCCCTCGCCCGTCACAGCAGAAATCTTCACATCGCTGTTGTCCGAAATGAACTGGGCCAACACGCCGCCAAAGGCATAATAGGTTCCTGCAGAACCACCCGTTGTAAAGGTCAGTTCCGCAAGTGCCGATGCACAGGAAAACACCATGATCAGGGCAACCAGCGCAGAGAGAATTCTTTTCATGTCTTTACCCTCCTCAATCTCAATGAACTTTCCAATTATTCACACATTCTTGCAAAATTGGATTCCTTTACATTATACAACAAAACATTTTTCTTTACAATACGGAATTTGATTTTACGTATGTTAATTATTGCATATCACGTTAAGTAACATAAAAAAAATGGATTTTCTGCACCATTTGCACATTAAAAAATGCAATGCTCCCCTTTCTTACCCCATTTGCAGCAAAAAGAGGAGCCTCATTTATCGTTAGTTTTAAAGCTTTTGCGGATAGATACCGCTGGAGATTAAAGCCTGTATTTCCTGCTGGGTGCGCAGCTTATCTTCTTGATACGTCATGCCAAACCATTTGTCCGATGTAGAAAGTACTTTCACCCTTCCCTTTCCACTGCGTATCATATCCCCTACTGCAACCGGCAAGAGATATTCCGAAGTGAAATCATCTTCTCCCAAATTACTCAAAAAAGGAACAAATCCGTCTGCCAGATATTCTATAAATTCTGCCGGCAAGCCCCAGATGTTCATGGAAACTGTGGAAGACGGATCGAGGAACTTCAATTGTCCATCTAGTTTTACGCATGGTCTGCCCTCTTGAATGGTAATGTCCCTCGTTTCTCGAATAGACTGCAGATATCCTTCACCGCTCACCCGACAAAGCCCCCGGGTAACTGAACCGCTCTCGGACAGGGTATTGCCTAGCACATATCCTGCCATGCAAATCTCCAACTCTTCACCCCTAGGTTGTATGAGATATTTGTGGATCTTTTCAAAGGCCTGCGGCCCATAATAATCATCCGCGTTGAGCACGCAAAATGGTTCCTGAATGAGCCTGCGGCAGGCCAACACCGCTTGTCCGGTTCCCCATGGTTTGAGACGATCACCGGCAGTAAATCCTTCTGGCAAATCATTCAAATCCTGATAGACATAAGAAACTTCGCACTTGGCCTCCGTGCGCTTGCCCACGCTGCTGCGAAATTCCCCCTCCAGATCCCTCCGGATAATGAAAATCACGCGATCAAAGCCCGCTTTTAACGCATCGTATATCGCATAATCCATGAGAACTTCACCGTTGGGTCCCACCGGTTGAAGCTGCTTAACCCCACCGCCAAAGCGCGTTCCAAATCCTGCCGCCATAAACACCAGCGATGTCTTCATTCGTGCAGAACACCTCTCGATTGTTAATTTCTGTTTACGGCCATTATACTCTTTGCCTACGGAAAAAGCAAGGCTGCTTTTCCGGCATTTCAGTTCGCAAACGTTTACTTTACAAAGATTTGTTTTCTTATCACATTCCCTGCAAATATTTTCAAAAATATAGAGACAGCCTCATGAGGATCTGTCTCTATTTACAATATCATATTCCTTCCATCAATATGTATCCTTTGAAAAAAATACTTCAACCAACTTCCCGACTCCATAATTCTGCTTTTAAAAACGTGTCTCGGCCTCAAAGGTCCACGTGCAGCAATTCCACAGGCCGGAATACCCAGATCCCGAGCCAACCACAAAGCTCGTGTAAGGTGATAGTCGCTGGTAACCACTACCGCACTTTTAAAGCCACCCTTATTCATAATTTCACAGGCATTGTGCAAATTCTCCAGTGTATTCGTGGAGCGATCTTCCAAAAGGATATGGCTTTCATCCACGCCCAACTGACGCAGAAAGATATCCATTGCCCGGGCCTCCGACACGGGTTCATCTGCCCCCTGCCCACCACAGACAATAATCCATCCAGCAATGCCCTTCTCAAAAGCTTCTGCTGCCGCTCTGCAGCGCATTTCCAGACTGGTACTCGGTTGTCCATCCGGATGGACCCGTGCACCGAGCACGATCAGACAATCCGCCTTCTGACAGACAAAGCGCCGGTGCGCACAAAAACAGACCCCCGCAAACACAATCATCGCCGACAGCACCACCAGCAGTATAGGAGCCGCAATGCTCAACCAAATCATCGCTTCTTTGCCTTCAGCCGGCATAAAATCAAAGTCGGTCTTCCCGGGTCATTTCCAGCACTTCCCAAATCCTCTGTAAATCGTCCTGGCTGTAATAAAACAGCGTCAGTTTCCCGCTCTCCTGCGTACCCTCCAGTTTGGCGCGGGTACCGAAGAGCTCCCGGGCCATGCTTTCCAACTGGTTAAACTGCTGATCCCGCACTTTTACCGGTTTGGGAGCAGGTTCCTTGACAGGCTGGGCGCATATGCGCTCCAATTGTCGCACTGACCAACCCTGCTGTACCGTAAGATTAGCCAGCTGCACCTGTCTGCGCGGCTCCACACCCACTAGCGCCCTAGCGTGGCCCGCAGAGAGCTTGCCCTCCACCACCAGCTGTTGAACGCTGGGTTGAAGTGTCAACAGACGCAGAAGATTGGCCACCGCGGGGCGGCTTTTCCCCAGGCGCTCTGCCACCTTCTCCTGGGTCATACCTCCCTCATCCATCAGCTGTCGCACCCCGGCAGCTTCCTCGATTGGGTTCAGATCATCCCTCTGCAAATTTTCAATCAGTGCAGCCTCCATGCGCCGCTGTGCATCCCACTGGCGCACGATAGCAGGAATCTCTTCCAATTCTGCCAGCCTAGAGGCGCGATAGCGGCGCTCCCCAGCGATGATCGTATAACGCTCGCCCGCCGGCGCCACGATGATGGGCTGGATCACTCCTACCGCCCGGATGGACGCCGCCAATTCCTCCAACGCTGCTGGATCAAAATTGCGCCTGGGCTGCTCCGGATTGGGATCGATCAAGCGTATAGGCAGCATGCGTACCTCGTCGGCCGGAACGCTCTGGCTCTGCGTCGCGGGCACCGCATTCTCTACCCGCTGTTCCACAACGTCGTCACCCAACAGGGCGCCCAGTCCCCGGCCCAGGCCTCGCTGAACTTTCTTCGCCATCTCTATCCTCTCCCTCTCCTGCGCATCATTTCTCCGGCCAGTTCGCCGTATGCTTTCGCGCCAATACAGCGCCCATCATAGAGGTGGATGGGCAGGCCGTAACTGGGCGCCTCACTTAGGCGGATATTCCGGGGAATCATCGTTTCAAACACTTCCTGGGGAAAATGGGCGCGCACCTCCTGCACCACTTGGGCGCACAGATTGGTCCTCCCATCAAACATCGTCAACAGAATTCCTTCAATGCTCAAATCCGGATTCAACTTGCGCCGCATCAGGCGAATGGTGTTCATTAGCTGTCCCAGCCCCTCCAGCGCATAATACTCGCACTGGATGGGAATGAGTACGCTGTCCGCTGCACTCAGAGCGTTGATGGTCAGCAAACTTAGTGATGGCGGGCAATCAATGAAAATTGAGTCGTACTTGTCCCGCACATCCTCCAGCGCTTTCTTCAGAAGACGCTCCCGGTCCTCCAACCCCACCAGCTCAATTTCTGCTCCCGCCAGTTCAATAGCCGTGGGCATGAGTTGAAGATTTTCGCAACAGGTGGGCAACACCGCGTCCCTTGCATTGGCTGCGCCGATAAGTACATCGTAAACCGTACTGCCTTGTTCCTCCCCCTTGCCCAGTCCGCTGGTGGCATTGCCCTGGGGATCCAGATCCACCAACAACACCCGCTCTCCCCGGTCCGCCAGACAAGCTGAAAGGTTCACGGCGGTAGTCGTCTTTCCCACTCCGCCCTTTTGATTTGCAACCGCGATGATCTTTCCCACGTCTTCCACCCGTTCCCTGTTGTTCTTTCTATATTCTATTATTATATCGAAAAGCACTCTCTGCGGCAAGTCTTGCCGGTAAAAGTTTCGTTGAAATGTATAACTATCACCATTATCGATAATATTTTATCGATAATCGATATATTTTTATTGACATTTATGAAAACGCGTGGTATGATGCATTCGAGAGGAGGCTGACGCATGAATCAGAAAAAATTATCAGGACTGCTGATCCTGGCCGGAGCTCTGGCTGTAATCGGAGTTATCTTTCTCTTTTACGGGACGGCGCTGTTCCAATTGATTCAGGAAAAAGGCCCGCGGGAACGGGATGTATTGCTTTTACTGGTGCAGATGATCATGGGATTACCCTATCTTCTGGCACTTCGACATTATTTTGCCATATGTCGAAACATCGGAAACGACCGATCCTTCAGCCGGGAAAACGCAGCGCGTATGCGATCCATTGCGCGACTGCTGTTTCTAACCTCAGGACTGTGGGCGATATTGATGGTTGCTGGTGCAATCCTGGGAATATCTCCAGCGAATACAGGCTTCATCACTGCAAAATTCGCTTCGGCAGCCCTGTACATTCGCATGGGGCTAGCCCTGCTGGCCACGCTGGCCGTAGCTCTGGTTTCCCAGATGCTAGCCTTGCTATTGGGAAAAGCTGGCCGCCTTCAGGAAGAAAACGATTTGACCATTTAGGAGGTGGATTATGGCTATACGCATCGATCTGGATGTGATGCTTGCCCGCCGGAAGATGAGCATGACAGAACTGAGCAATCGTGTGGGAATTACCATAGCCAATCTTTCCGTATTAAAGAACGGACGGGCCAAGGCCATACGCTTTACCACACTGGAAGCCATCTGTCGAGTGTTAGACTGCCAACCGGGAGATCTGCTGGTTTTTGAAGAGGAGGAATGATCATGGAAAATACCTTTGCGCCTTCCGTAGAACCTGTTTCCAAAAGATCGCAAGAGAAGTTCGACCGAAAAACTCGCCTGGTTCTGTGGGGATCGTTTTTACTGGGCGCACTGTACACAATTGGACATGAGAGCTTTTTCTTCTCGGGAAACACCCATCTCCCTGGCATAGGGCTGATGGCAAGCACCTGGATCTTTCTAGGGCTGTGCATCGTGGCTCAAGGCACGATGCACCTGCGCAATAGTTGGTTCCCATTGATTTGTACACTGCTGCTTTCCGCCACGTATGGTCTATATGCCAATAATTCCCTGCGTCTGATGAATCTGCCGGTTCTCATCGGTCTTATAGCCTTGACGGCTTTTTCGCTATCCGGAAGCCGCGACTTATTCAGCGCCCAGGGGCTGAGCGATTCCCTGCGCCGCCTATTTAAGTCGCCCTGGCCGCAATTCGCCGCTCCCTTCCGGGCATTAACCAGTTCACGAAAGCTGGCCAGCACCTCTACGCTCCGAGCAATTGCCCTGGGCCTGATCCTCTGTATTCCCGTGGTGGGCCTGGTGCTCATTTTGCTGTGCGATGCTGATTCTGAATTCGGCGCAACCATCATCAATCTTTTTACCGCTTTTAACGGAGAAAAATTGGCTAAGACTCTGTGGAATCTTCTGCGCTTTGCCTTCCTCAGCCTTCTGCTCTTCGCCTTTATCCACGGCCTTAACCGCTGGTTACCCCGCAGCCATAAAAAGCAGGACAAAAAATTCAATCCCCTGAGTCTGTGCGTACTGCTCTTTGCCCTATGTGGAGTATACGCGGCTTTCCTTTACATCCAATTGAAGCGGCTGTTTCATCAGCTTCCCCAAATCAACTACGCGGCAAGCGCCCGCGCCGGATTCTTCCAGTTGGTACTCGTAGCCCTGATCACGCTGCTTGTGGCCCTGCCAGCCGTCAGCCTGTACCCTACAAAGCCTGGCATACGCCTGCTGAGTGCATTGTCCGCTCTGTTAACCATGGGCATCACGGCCACAGCCCTCTGCCGAATGCTGCAGTACATACAGGCCTATGGCTGGACGCTGCTGCGGGCTGTAACTCTGTGGGGATTTCTGGCCATCGCCGCGGCTATAGTCGCTCTGCTGATCAAGTGCCTGCGGCCATCGCTCTGCATCTGTCGCGCCCTTACCCTATTTATCCTGACCACATGGGTTGCCTTCAACTGCGTCAACATCGATGCTCAAATTGTCCAAGCCAACCTCACCGCCTATGAGCGAGGTACATTGCAAGAACTGGATGTGGCATATTTGTCTGAACTCTCTCCCGACGTGCTTCCTGCCCTACGATCGCTAAAAGATGACAAATATCAGGGACAGATTCGATGCCTGGAAGTGGAATTTTTGCTGAATCGTCCGAACTGGTATGATTGGAGCCTGAGCTGGGCAAAGGTTAATCAGGCTGCTGCAGATGACTACGTGGGAGATTGGCAGCTTTCCAGTGTGGATGGGCAGAAAGTATTTCCCGCTAAGATTTCGTCCAGACAGGTTCTGCGGATCTATGCAAATGGAACCGGCCTGTTTCTAGAAAAGGGAGGTAGTCAAGCTGGCGAATTCCGCTGGGCACCCTCAAATACCGGCCTGATAATATACGCATCCTTTCCTGACCACCATCACCTTTGGGGCATGTACTTTCGTTTCTCATCTCAGAATGTACTTTGCCATAACTGTACACTCGAAATCATGGATCTTTCCTATACTCGCACGGGATCTACAAGTGTTCAATCCAGAAAGAGCCTTTCTCCATAGAGAGCGCCCCGAAACTTTCCGTTTCGGGGCGCTCTATTTTTTCTCTGTTTTAGGAATGGTGAGGTGCCGCCATTTTGCGGTTATCATAATTTCGATTAATGAAGTATACCACCAGATTGGCAGAAACAAAGATCAAGTTTAAAACATATATAGCCAATACATAGCTGTAATTATGGCTGTAAATTTTGGCTCCGATACCTGCTATATAGCCGGTAATGATCAGCAGTATAAAGGGCAGGCTCATGGATTTTGCCGTATGCGCCTTGATGTTCTTTACAACGGACATCGGCCAAGAGAGGCCAAAACAAATCAGCATCACGGATTCCAGAATTTCAGTCATTGCTATCATTTCTCCTTGTTTTCCTCTTGGAATTAGTGTATCATATAAATAACAAAATAAAAAATACTTATTTTTGATCATTGTCATAATATACATCCTATAAATCGGGAGGCTTTATGGAATTACTGCAACTACGTTATTTTCTGGAAGTGGCGCACACCCAGCACATCACCCGAAGTGCGGAGAAGCTGCACGTCTCACAGCCTTCCCTATCACAGTCTATTCGACGTCTGGAAGCAGAGCTGGGCGTCCCTCTATTTGTGCCGAAGGGACGCAACATCGTACTGACGGAATACGGGCGCTTTTTAAAGGATAAGCTGGAACCTTTGATTCACCGTCTGGACGTCCTTCCGGACCAGCTGCAGAAAATGGCCGATCCGGAGCGTACCACCATCCATCTTAAGGTCAGCGCGGCGTCATTGATTGTATCGGAAGCCATCATCGAATACCGACAGCGCCATGAAAAGGTCGGCTTTCAATTTTTGATGGGAGAGGATGAGAATCTGTTTGACATCAGCATTTCCGGGCAGGCAGTAGGAACCACTTCCACCGGCGAAAATAGCTTCGTGGTGGATGAAAATATCTGTCTGGCCGTACCCGACGATCCTCGCTTTGACGGATTGACCCAAGTTCGACTGCGAGATTTCAAGGACGCTGATTTTATCAGCCTAATTTCCCAGAAGCGCTTCCGACAGGCCTGCGATCGCTTCTGCCACGAAGCGGGTTTCACACCGCGCATCAGCTTCGAGAGCGACAGTCCCACCACGGTACGCAACATGATCTCCGCGCACATGGGCGTAGGTTTCTGGCCCGCTTTCAGCTGGGGCCGCCTGGGAGAGAGTGGCATGCGCCTGCTGGAAATTTCGCAGCCCCTGTGTCGCAGAAGCATCGCTATTCAGCTGCAAAAAAATCGCGTTGATTCGCGCATTGTGGAGGATTTTTACCATTTTCTGTGCGGCTTTTTCTCTCAGCGGATGATGGAAGGTCATCATTGACCTTGTTAAATCCAGCAAAACAACCCCCCTCCGGGCTTCAAGCTTCTCTTCTTTACTGCTATACTGAAGGTGTGGATATCCATCACCCAAATTTCTAATTGTCGAAAGGAACAGAATGCACCATGAAGAGAGGCATGATTCTGCTCATGATTCTGGTTCTCTCCCTGAGCGGCTTCGCCCTCGCGGAGCAGGAGAGAACGACCCTCGTCTACGGCAGTGGAGACTATACTCGCATTAATCCAGCCATGGACGAACATGGAGAGATCAATATTTTAATCTTCAGCGGCCTAACTGCCCACAATGGAGAGAACCAGGTAGTGCCCGGCCTGGCTGAGTCTTGGGACTTTGATGCTGAAACCTGTACCTATACTTTTCATCTCCGGGAGAATGTGCGGTGGCACGATGGGGAACCTTTCAGCGCCGGCGATGTAAAATTCACCATTGAAGCCATTATGGACCCGGAAAATGGCTCTGAAAATGCTCCCAATTACGAAGACGTAGAAGAAATCACCGTTATTGACGATCAAACCATTTCCTTTAAACTCTCTGCGCCCAACGTGGCCTTTCTGGACTACATGACCATGGCTATCCTGCCTGAACACCTGTTGGCAGGAGAGGATATGCAAACTTCAGACTTCTTCCGGTCTCCCGTCGGCACTGGCCCCTATAAGCTGGAGAGTTGGGACGAAGGGCAAGCCATCGTACTGGTGAAAAATGATGATTACTATCTAGGCACGCCCAATATTGACCGAATCATCTTTAAGATCGTGCCCGACGATAACGCCAAAGCCTTACAAATGCAGTCCGGCGAACTGGATCTGGCCCTGTTGACACCCCGAGACGCCCAATTGTTTGATGGCGTAGAGGGCTACAACTGCTATGAAATGCAAACCAGCGATTATCGAGGCATCATGTTCAACTTCGCCAATCCCTATTGGACGGAAAACCGCGATCTCATCCCGGCCATCTGCTATGGCATCGACCGCGAGGCCATCATCAATGCAGTGCTGCTGGGCCGGGGTATTCCCGCCTACGGGCCTCTCCAGCGCAACGTTTACAATAATGAAGATGTGGAACACTACGATTATAACCCGGAAAAGGCCCGTTCCGTGTTGGAGAATGCAGGATGCACACTGGGAGACGACGGCTTTTACTACCGAAACGGCGAAAAGATCGGCTTTGTAATCAGCGTAGGTGCGGGCGATCAGGTACGCGCAGACATTGCCCAGGCTGCTGCCCAGCAGCTTCGCCAAATCGGCATCGACTGCAGCGTAGAAATTCCCACCGTTGTGGACTGGGGCGGACAAATGGCTTATCTGATCGGCTGGGGCAGCCCCTTTGACGCGGACGATCACACCTACAAGGTCTTTGGAACCGGAAAAGGCGCCAACTATTCCAGCTACTCCAATCCCCTGGTAGATCAGTATCTGACCGAAGCCCGCCAGAGCGACGATCCCCAGGTGAGGACTGAGGCCTACGCCCGTTTCCAAGAGGAATTGGCCAAAGATCCTGCCTTTGCCTTCATTTGCTATGTCGATGCAGACTATGTAGCTAAATCCAGCATTCATGGCATTTCCCCTGATACGGTCATGGGCCACCATGGTGTGGGAATCTTCTGGAATGTGGCAGAATGGACGATAGAATAGCGGACACAATCAAACGAGAACCGGCGACAGAAGGGGCTGGCTGACAGCCCCTTCCATTTTCCGTCTATTGAGGAATGTATATGGGAAAACTTTTGGAAGTGAAAAACCTCTCAGTAAGCTTTGACACCCCTGAAGGAGAGTTACAAGCCGTAAGGGATGTTTCCTTTGATCTGATGGCTGGAGAAGTGCTGGCCATTGTAGGCGAATCGGGTTGTGGAAAGAGTGTTTTGTGCAAGTCCCTGATGAAATTGTTACCCGCCAGTGCAGGTATCCGTTCCGGCCAGATTCTTCTACAAGGAACGGATATAACCGCCTACCGGGAGCGGGATATGCGCCGCCTACGGGGAAAACTCTTTTCCATGGTATTCCAAGATCCCCTGTCCAGCCTGAACCCCACTCTAACCATCGGCGCGCAAATTGAAGAAGCCGTACGCGTACATCAGCCACGCATTCGTCGGCAGGAACTTAAAAACCGGGTGCGGGAACTGATGGAACTGGTGGGTATCGACCGGGCCGATGAACGGGCAAAGCTATATCCCCACAATTTTTCCGGAGGCATGCGCCAACGGGCTGTAATGGCCATCGCTCTGGCAGGAAACCCTCTCATCCTGCTGGCAGACGAGCCTACCACGGCTCTGGACGTCACTATACAGGCTCAGATTCTGGATCTGCTTCGCCAGGTGCAGCACAGACTGGGAACGGCCACACTGCTCGTTTCCCACGATCTGGGCGCTGTAGCCCGGGTGGCGGACAGGGTGGCAGTAATGTATGCGGGAAAAATTGTAGAAATCGGCACTGCAGAGGAAATCTTCTACCAGCCCCGCCACCCCTACACCTGGGGACTGCTGCGCAGCCTACCCTCTCTGGCGGAACCCGGACGTCCTCTGTATACCATTGAGGGCATGCCGCCCATCCTAATCCATCCCCCGCAGGGCGACGCATTCGCCTGCCGGAACGAATATGCTCTGGACATCGACTATGTGCGCCAACCGCCCATGTTTCGCATCAGCGATACCCATTATGCGGCCACCTGGCTGTTGGATCCCCGTGCGCCCCGGATAATACCACCGGTGGGAGGTGTAAGCCATGACAGCTGAAGTCCTTATGGAAGTTCGGCACCTGTGCCACGTCTTTTCCCTGAACCGCAGAATCGCTATCCGGGCAGTAGATGATCTGAGCTTCAGATTGTATAGGGGCGAGATCTTTGGTCTGGTGGGAGAATCTGGCTCAGGCAAATCCACAGTAGCCCGCTGTGTGATGAACGTGCTTCATCCCTCATCCGGACACATTGTCTACAAGGGCATTGACGTGTGTGATCCGGCTCAATTCCGCAAAAACCGGCGCATGCTGCAAACCAGCCGCCAACTAATCTTTCAGGATTCCAATTCCAGCCTGAATCAGCGCATGCGCGTGCGGGACATCATTGCCGAACCCATGAAGATCCACCACATCCGTCCACCCCGGGGCAGTCTGCTTGAGGAGGCGCGGTTTCAGATGAAATACGTGGGCCTGGACGCCCAATATCTGGATAAATTTCCCGGGGAACTTTCTGGCGGCCAACGTCAGCGGGTAGCCATCGCCAGGGCGCTCTCCATGGAACCGGAATTGCTGGTAGCAGACGAGCCCATCGCCTCGCTTGACGTATCCATTCAGGCTCAAATCGTAAATCTATTCAAACATTTACAGGCGGAACACGGTTTTACTTTCCTGTTCATCGCCCATGATCTGAACATGGTTCGCTATCTCTGCGACCGAGTAGGCGTGATGTACCGGGGAAAACTGGTAGAACTAGCCCCCACTGCAGAACTCTTTGCCCAGCCCCTACATCCCTATACCCGGGCACTGCTCTCCTCCATTCCTATCCCCGATCCTAAGTTGGAACGGGGCCGAGTTCTGCAGATCTTTGATGAATCGGACTTTCACCGGGGCGGGCATCTGATTGAACGCACTCCGGGACATTTTGTGCTGGAAGAAAAGGAGGATGTGAGATGACGCGGTGCAATCCCCTGATCTATTGGGGGAAAAAATTGCTTGCATTGGTTCTGAGCGTGCTGATCCTCTCCGTCGCTGTCTTCTGTATCTCCCGGCTGGCACCTGGCGACCCTCTGGTTTCCTACTACGGGGACCGCGTGGAAAAGATGAGCCCCGAAGAGCGCGCCTGGGCACAAAATCGCCTGGGTCTGGACAAACGTCTTCATGTGCAGTACCTGCGTTGGCTCGGCGACGCCCTGCAGGGGAATTTTGGAATCTCCTACAAATACAAAACAAATGTGCTGGATGTACTGGCGGGAAGAATTGGCAATACCCTCCTACTGGGCGGCGTGGGGTTAATTTTAATCTTTGGCCTTGCCCTGCTGCTGGGTATTGCCTGTGCGTGGAAGGAAGACCACTTGCTGGATCGCGCCGTGTGCCGACTGGGAACTATCGTCAGTTGCATTCCTGAATTCTGGCTCTCCCTACTATTGATCATGATCTTCGCCATCCAACTGCGCTGGTTGCCCAGCAGCGGTGCCTACAGTGTAGGCGGTGGTGATCTGGGCGACCGGATCCTTCATCTGATTCTGCCCATGACTATCGTGGTGATCAACCATCTGTGGTATTACGCATACATGATTCGCAACCGGATGATTGAAGAAGTGCGCTCGGAATACGTGCTGCTGGCCCGTTCCAAGGGTCTCACCCGGCGCAGAGTGCTTTTTAAGCACTGCCTGCGCAACGTCATGCCCGCCTATCTGAGCATCATGGCTATTTCCGTGCCTCATATTTTGGGTGGAACCTATATTGTGGAGACAGTGTTCTCCTACCCAGGCATAGGAACCCTGGCCTACGAAAGTGCCCGTTACAAGGACTACAACCTGCTGATGCTCATCTGCCTGCTCTCCGGTGCGCTGGTGATTCTGTGCAATATCATCGCCCAGGCCATCAACGAGCGAATCGATCCCAGAATGCGCGCCGGTCAAGGTATGGAAAACTCGGAGGTGACCACCAGTGAGTGAAAGCTTCAAAATCGTCGGTCCTCGCCCCGTTGCAGTTTCCCCTGCACCCCGTCACAAAAGGCTACTCATTGGAAAGCCCGTACTGTCTGCCGCTGTGCTGCTCATCATCGTGCTGGGCTGTATCTTCTGCGAAGTCTTCATTCCCAAGGACCCCGAATATATGGATCTGATGCACTACAATCTTCCACCCAGTCGGGAATTCTGGATGGGTACGGATACCATGGGGCGGGATATTTTTTCCATGATCTGGTATGGTGGACGGATCTCTCTGTCCATTGGATTTCTCGCCACTGGAATTTCCACGCTCATCGCCATCGTCTTCGGTTCGGTCAGCGGTTGTGCTCCCCAGTGGCTGGACGCAGCGCTGATGCGCCTGACGGAAATTCTACTGAGCGTACCCAGCCTACTGATCATCATTCTCGTACAGGCCATATTGGGTAAGGCCAACGTATTGAGCCTGTCCATCGTTATCGGCATTACCAGCTGGACGAGCATCGCTAAGGTAGTGCGCACCCAAGTGCGCCAATTGCGTTCCAGCGAATATGTACTTGCCTCCCGCTGTATGGGCGGCGGCTTCTTCCACGTGCTATGGCAACATCTGACGCCCAATTTTGTCTCTTCCATCATGTTCATGGTTGTCATGAACATTCGCAGCGCCATCGTCGCGGAATCCACCTTGAGTTTTATGGGCATTGGCTTGCCCGTAGAAGTCATCTCCTGGGGCAGCATGCTCTCTCTAGCGGAAAAAGCGCTGATGAGTCGGTCCTGGTGGATCATCCTCATTCCAGGCCTGTTTCTGGTAACTACCCTGATGTGTGTCACCAATCTGGCCAATTTCCTGCGCAGGCAAATTAATCGCAGCGAGCGCAAGCTGTAAGTATGAGAAAGGCTTGCACATTTTCCCCATAACTTGCCAAAAGAAAAAGAGCAGGCTTTGCGAACCAATTCCGCAAAGCCTGCTCCCTTCTATTGAGTCATGAATTCGATGCCATTGAGCATATCGCCTACTCTCAGCCCACTCAGGCCTGCCAGCGAACGCCGCCCCAGCACGGTGCCTGTCCGGAACAGCAAACCCAATATGGGTAAGCGCTCCACCACCAGCATCTGAATCTGGCTGTAGATGGATTTTAAATCCTCTTCCGTCTGGGCGGAAGCAATTTGCCCCAACAACAGTTCCATATTGTCATTTTTAAAATTATTCAAATTCAGGCTTCCTCCACCCTGCAGCAAGGGTGCAAGATTGGGAATTTCACTGAGCTGCACTCCAATCAACGCCAAATCATACTCCCCATCCTTCACCTTTTGCAGCGCGGTTTTTTGCGTATAGACATGTACTTCCACTTTTACGCCCACCTGCGCTAAATAGCTGGCGATGGCATTGGCTGCGTTTTCCCGAATGCTATTGGTGCTTTCGTTATACGTCACCAACTGTAACGTCAGATCCTTCAGCACTACGCCGTCCAATCGATTGAGTATTCCATCTCCCGTCAGATCCTGCCAGCCGCATTCCAAAATCAATTGCAATGCTCGTTCAGGACTGTAATAAAACACCGCGCTCTGGGTTTCATATAACCACGAGCTGGGATTGACGGGAACTTCGCACTGCACACCCATGCCCAGATAGGCATTTTCCGCCAGGCTGGCTCGATCAATGGCATACATCAGCGCCTGTCGCATGCGCAAATCACCCATGGGTGAACTGTCACTTAAATTGGGCACCAACATTTCATAAGAGTTGGTGGAATAATCCAAACTGGCATAATCGGACATTTTGCGATAGACGGCCGCATTACTGGATTGGGTGCAGAGGAGATTGATTTCATTGGTGTTGAGCTTTTCCAGTGCGTCTCCGGAACTATAGCAGTTAATGGCAGCGATGCTGTGAATCTGCGGGTCCTTCTTCCACCAGAGGGGATTGGCCTCCAAGCGTACGCCCACCCCCGTTACGTATTCCGTATACCAATAGGGTCCGGTTCCTCGAGCCACACGCTCATCCAGCGTACCGCTCTGCACCACGGGAAAGGTCATGGCATACAGGGTTACATAACCCGAATAGCGGGAAGTGACCAGCAGTGTACGCTCGTCCAGCGCACTCATGGATTCAATCATCTGTACCCGGCTGTAATAGGGATTGAGCTCACCTGCCAGGAGAAAACGCTGATAGCTGGCTACCACTTCCGACGCGGTCAGAGGCATGCCGTTGTGAAAGACAATCCCTTCCCGCAGCGTAAACGTCCACTCCTTGCCTTGCACTGTCCAGCTGTCCGCCAGCAGCGGCGTGGGCTTCATCTGGTCGTCAAACTCCACCACAGATTCAAACACCAGTTGATTCAGGCTCACCAGATCCCGCTCAGTGCAATAAAAGGGATTGATTTCCCCCGTGTTGGAAGCCACGTATCCCAGGCGAATATCGGCATCCATGTTGATGCCCGTGGAAACGGCCTGGGTTTCCTGCCATTGGGCATCCGTGCTTAATTGGCTGCCGTCTGCCACTTCGGCAAGTGCAGCGCCCTGCAACATCAGGCAGAGAGCCAGCAACATCGCCAGAACCCGCCTATGCTGCTTCCAGCTGCTCAAAAATCTCTTGATACTTTTCATAATACTCCAGAACTCTGTTAACATATGTATCAGCATTGGAACCCGCGATAACATCCAGGCTCCGTCCATCGGTGCTATACTCGGGGTTCTTCAGCCAGTTGTCCACCGTCCCCTGGCCGGAATGATAAGCGGCTGAACTGCATCGTTTGTCGCCCTCATAGCGGCTCATCAAAAAGCCTAAATACCAGCATCCATAGCGAATATTTGTTTCGGGATCAAACAGACAGCCCTCCGTGTAGGTCTCTCCAAACTTCCCGGATATCCACTCCCCCGTGGACGGCAGAATCTGCATCAGCCCCTGGGCATTGTCGCGGGAGACTGCATTGGGATCGTAACTGGATTCTGCCAGAATCACTGCAGCCACATATGCTGGCTCGAGCCCTTGTTCCCGGGCATTAACCTCGATCAAGTCCGTATATTCCAGCGGATAGAGCTTCAGCGTCTCCTCTTTCAGTGAATCCATCATTAGCTTGACACCCAATCCCATCAGGCCCAGCACCAACATGCTCACCAGCACAATTCTAACTAAACGTCCTCGCCGCCTGCGCATTCGCCTGCGTCGTCTGCTTGACTGTGATCTCTGCATGCTTCCTCCGTAACTCATTCCATGCGTTTTAGCAACTGACGGTACAGCTGACTCAACTCCGCACGGGTCTTTTCTATGGGCCGGTTGCTATCAATCACCCGATCTGCACGGCTGCAACGTTCTTCCATAGACATTTGATTTTGAATTCTTGCCTGAGCCTGCTCCCGGCTCAAGCCATCCCGGGCACAGATGCGCTCCAATTGCGTCTTTTCATCCGCCCACATCGTCCAGGTTTCGTCACACAATACGTCCATTCCAGATTCAAATAACAACGGTACATCCAGCACTGTCACCGCTATGCCCCCGGCACTCGCCTCATCAATGGCCTGCATGGCCAGACGCTGTACCTTGGGATGGATGATACTCTCCAACTGCCGCTTCGCCACTGGATTCACAAAAATTCGATCGGCCATTGCCCGGCGGTTCAGGGAACCGTCCGGTAAAAACACCTCATCCCCAAAGGCTTGGCGAATCTCTTCCAATGCCTCGCCTTCCTTCCCTGTCAGGGTGCGAGCAATACCGTCCGCATCCACATGCCTTGCTCCCAGTTCTGCCAGGTACCGGGCTGCCTCACTCTTTCCACAGCCCATGCCACCGGTCAGTCCCAACACATAGGTTTTATTTGCAGGCACGCCAGTCGCCTCCCGTCGAAATATCCGTCTTGAGCGGCACCTTTAGTTCCATCACCCGTTCCATGCACTCCCTGAGCAGGCTGGCCGCCTCACCAACTTCCGCTTCCGGTGCTTCCAGTATCAGCTCATCATGCACCTGAAGAATCAGACGAGTTTTTAAACCGCTGCTTCGCAGTTTCTCGTCCACCCGAATCATCGCCAGCTTTATGATGTCCGCAGCGGTTCCCTGAATGGGGCTGTTCATGGCACACCGTTCTCCAAAGGAACGAATGTTAAAATTGCTGCTGGAAAGTTCCGGCAAATAGCGCCGCCGACCCATGAGCGTCATTGCATAGCCCCGCTCCCGAGCCTGTTCCACGGAGTTCTCCATATACTGCTTCACACCCGGATAGCGCTCAAAATAGCGTTGGATGAAATCCCGGGCTTCGTTCCGACTTACACCGATATTCTTGGCCAGCGCGAAATCCGAAATTCCATATACGATGCCAAAATTGACAGCCTTGCATGCAGAACGCATCTGGGAAGTGACCTGGTCCATAGGCACGCCGTAAACTTCCGCCGCCGTGCGCGCATGAATATCCTCTCCAGCCCTGAACGCAGCGATCATTGTCTCATCACCAGATATGTGGGCGAGTACCCGCAACTCAATCTGAGAATAGTCCGCATCCACCAGCAGGCAGCCAGGACGGGCCACAAAGGCGCCGCGGATTTCTCTGCCCAGCTCCGTACGCACAGGGATATTCTGCAAATTAGGCTCCGTAGAACTCAGCCGCCCCGTAGCCGTGGCCACCTGGTCAAAGTGAGTATGCACACGACCGTTTACGTCCTGAAGCCGAATCAGCGAATCAATATAAGTTGAGCGCAGCTTCTGATACTTTCTGTATTCCAGAATCTTCGCACAGATGGGATAGCGATCCGCCAGACTCTCGAGAACCTTTGCATCGGTAGAGTACCCCTTGGAGCTCTTCTTGGGGGACGGAATATTCATCTCTACAAACAGCAATTCGCCCAGCTGTTTGGGAGAATTCAAATTGACACGCTTTCCAGCCTCGCTGTAAATGGACTCGGTCATCCGTTCAATCTGGCGGTCCAGATCTTCTCCCATGCTGCGCAGCGCCTGAGCATCCACCTGAAAGCCCTCAGCCTCCATGCGGCGCAGCACCCGGGCAAGCGGCATTTCCACACGTTCAAAAATTTCCGTGAGTTCCTGCTCCTTCAGCAATTGCCGCTGACGCACCGCCAGCTGATGCAGCGCCAGTGCCGGACAGCGGCCATAATCCTCCACACCCTCATCTTCACACAGAGCCTCCAGCTCAAAGGAGCGGCGCTGTGGATTGAGCACATAGGCTGCCAGCATCACATCAAAGGCCGCATCGTCCAACAGGTTCACATCCATGGGCAGCGTCTTTAGATTATATACTTCCACACTTTGAAAATTCTTCCAAATGGAGTTCAGGGCTGCCAGAGCCTCCTCCTCGCCAATGCCTGTGCTGAGCAAATCGCCTCCCAAAGGCATCGTCAGGCAAACATCCTGACTCGCCAGAGAAAAGACGGAAGCTTCCAACTGCACCGCCAACCATTCGCCAGGCCCAATTGCCCCGATGATGCCGCTCAGCGCCTCCAGGTTTTCTGGATGCTCCAGCCGCATTGCAAGCTTTTTACGCTTTCCTTCTTCCATGGGCTGCGACGACTGTGGGATAAGTTCCCGGCAAAGCTCTGCCAAGCGGCGAGCCGCTACGCTCATACCCAAATCCTTTAGCCGTGCGGTGCCGTTGGAAAGATTGCCCAACTTCCATCTTGTAAAGTCCATCTCCACCGGAGCATTTCGAACGATTTCCGAAAGCTTGCGGCTCAGGCGCGCCTGCTGCGCGCCGTCCATCAGCCGCTGGCGAAGCTTGCCTTTTTCACCCTCCGGCGCGCCCTCCAGCACGCCCTCCAGATTGCCATAATTCTGAATCAACCGCAGCGCAGTCTTTTCTCCTATGCCACTGACGCCTGGAATATTGTCGGAGCTGTCGCCCATTAAGCTCTTGACGTCCACCAGCTGATCCGGCGTCACACCGTAGTGTTCCATCACATATTGCGGCGTCACCCGACAGGTATCACTGATTCCCTTCCGAGTGTAGAGAATTGTGGTAAATTCTCCGGCCAGTTGAAAGGAATCCCGATCCCCGGTGACCAATAATACTTCCCGCTTTTCCTCCTCGCATCGGCGGGAAACAGTGCCCATAATATCATCTGCCTCATAGCCTGGACATTCCAAAACAGGAATTTCCATGCGTTCAATCAGCTCCCGAATGATAGGATCCTGAGCGCGCAAATCATCCGGCATGGGTTTCCGAGTTGCCTTGTAGCCGTCGTAAAGCTGCGCCCTGAAAGTGGGCACGTGCATGTCAAAGGCTACTGCCAGCCCATCGGGCTTCTCTTCTCCAATGACTTTCAGAAGCATCATAACAAAGCCATGCACCGCATTAGTAGGCGTGCCATCGGGCGCGCTCATGGGCGCCTGCAACGCATGATATGCGCGGTACATCAAGCTATAGCCATCCAACAGAACCAGTTTTTCCATGGCAAGATGCTCCCTTTTACATGATTTCCAGCTTATTATACCAAATCGTCCCGTAAATAGCAAACGACCATTGGAAACCCTTTGTGAAAAAAACGTGTGCAAAGCTGGACATCGCTCATGGGAAATGATACAATAGGAAATACTTGTAGCGTGTAAATGCGCGTATAACGACAATTTCCCAATAAGTTTGCTTTTGACCGGGGTGATTTTTTGAAAGCATTGAGCATTGTTCTGGCGCTGGTTGTGTTCCTGATGTTGGCCTTCGGGGCGTTTTTCTTTGCTGGAAGCAATTTACAAGTACAGGCAAGCTGCATGCGTGCTTCCGCAGACCAGTATCCCGAAGCCTTTGAATCCATTCGCAGCATTATTTCCGCCGGTTCCGCTCCCCGCCAGTTCGTTTCAGACGAATTAGCTGATCCCACAGGGTATGCGCTGCTGGATGTCAATATCACACTCACCAATCGGGGCATCTTCGACGCTGAATGGCTCAACATCCAGGTTGAACCGACGGAAGGCGATATCGCTGTCTACTCCCTCACTGGAGACGGCACAGATATCCCCGCCCGAAGCTCTGCCCAGATTAATCTGAAGATGATTACCCGGGCAGCCGCCGATAGCGTGCGAACCGTGACCGTCCAATATTACGTCTACGGCATCTCCCGCACAGTCAAAATTTCCAATATAGGATAAGCGCGCCATAACGGTTAGAGCCGCCGGCCTGATAAGCCGGCGGCTCTATTTGTATTTTCAGTAATTTGGTCGGCCCGGACTGGGAGAAGCAGTTCCCGCCCAGTTGCCGTCTGCAGAACGGGACCAGGCTACATCTGCTTTTAGCAGTCCAAAGTCCACTCGATCCATAATTTTTCCCCGAGGATCCGCAAGAACCAGCTGCTCGCCTTCTGAGCTGAGCCCAAAGTTGGTGTGCAGTTGATGATTTCCATCCAAGGTATTCAGTCCTGAGGCATAGACCAACAGGCATTCTCCCGGCTCAATGCTGACTTCCGGGAACATCCACTTCCGGGGATTGGAAGCATCATCAGACAGGAACCATCCCTCCAAATTCACCACATCAGATGAACGGTTGTACAATTCCACATAATCGTAATAGACACCTTCTGCATCCGCAAGAGTGTACTGGTTATTGGCCATCAGCTCTGTGATGATCACATCGCTGTCTGCAGCAACCGCACTCATGGCCTGATAGCCTTCCTCCGTGTTGAGCTGACCCGGAGTTGGGCGATCGTTGGGCTGCCAGATTTCCGTATCCATTCTCGCATAGGAGATATCGGATGCCAGTTCTGGAATATTAACCGTATCTATGGCCGTACCCACCTCATTAAACAGCATCAGCGTATCCCCTAAGGAAGAGAGGCGAAAGGGCGCGTGCAGGGTCTGCCCCGCATCCTCGCGCAGACGGCTATCAGCCAATACCAATACACATTCTCCGGGCGCCAGCTTCAAGGACGGAAATGTGAAGACATTGGCATCACTCGCAGACTTGGCAAGGCTATAGCCCTTTAAATCCACTTCCTCATCGCTCACATTGGCCAGTTCAATCCAGTCCGGTGAACTGCCATCCGCTTCCAGATAACAATGGCGATTGGACGTCATGAGTTCGTTGATTCGCACGGGACCAGCCGTGTGAATTTCACTGACCCATTCCACCACTGCTTCCGCTTCCTCATGCGCCGCGGGTATGAGGGGAAAACCGTCAGGCCAAGCCATCTGCAACAGCAGTGCCAGCACAATTACAACGACTCCTCCCACCGAAAGCGCCACGATATCCCTGGACAACCCCCGTCGACGGCCATGCCCGGAAGCGGGACGTGGCACTGGACGACGAGCTTGGGGCGAAGATCCCCCCTGAACTCTGCCCGTCCCCCTCACTACCCGATTTGAACCGGACACAGTGCCGCTCTGCTCATATCTCTGGGTCACCGAAATCTCCCTCCCAATGAAGTTTCAGCTCCACCGCTTTAGGCAGATTCTCCGGAATAGGAAACCAGCGTCGCATCCATCATGCCGGGTACAGCACGCAGCTTACCCAGCAGCGCATCAGGCTTGTCCACGCGCACTTCATAAGTAGCTTCAATCCCATTAGAGGAGACGGTTTTACTCTTGAGGCGCTGATTGCGAAGACCTCCAACAATCTGATTGGCGGCGCGCTCCGCACCTTCCTCCATGCGCACTACCAATAAAAAGCTGCCCAGATGTCTCGATTGAATCTGTACCAGCACAGTAATGAGAACGGCGATTCCCACCACCGTCAACGCTGTAAGGAAAAACTGGCCTGCGCCCAGCAGAATGCCCATGGTGAGCGCCCAGAACATGTAAGCCGTATCCAGAGGGTCCTTTACTGCCGTGCGAAAGCGCACAATGGAGAGGGCGCCCACCATACCCATGGACAGCGCGATGGATTCCCGAATGCACATGACAACCGGGCAGGTGATGAGCGTCATCAACACCAGCGTAAGGGTAAAGTTATTGGAATACATCACGCCCCTAAAATTTCTGCGGTAAATGAAAGCGATAAAGAGTCCCACCGCAAAAGCCAATACCAGCGAAAATAAAATAGTCAGCCAGGAAGAGGGGGTAATGGTTTGAGAACTCCAAATGCTGGAAAAATCAATCATGATCATGTCCTCCTATCGTATATCCAGATTCCTTTGCGTATTTTCATGGATCACCATTCAGCGTCCAAGGGGTTCAAAACGCCTGCACAGCACGTATTTGGATACGGCACTGCGGTCCGCCTGTATGCCGTCCAACAGGTTGCGAATATGGTCCGGAAGGTAATTGTCAAATTTGACTTCCAGAATTTCCACATTCCCATCGTGGGGATTAACTGTGGGAATGTCCGGATTAAACAATTCAAGGTTATGAAGAGCACTTCGCAGCTTCAGGTCAAAAGTGATGCGTACATTTTCCGCCGGGTGCAGATAGGCTTCCCGCTCGTAATCCACGATGACCACCGGCCTGAGCAGCCGCAATCGCATCTGCACATACAGATCCTGCAGCAGGGGACTCGTGGAAATCTGCAATCCTCTGGGTTCACCCGAAATGATTTGTTCGCAGAGTCGCCGGGTAATCTGTACCGAAGATTTTTGGATCAGATCGCCGATTTTCCTCTTACGTTCCAGAAAGATTTCCCGATCAGAGTGTCGGTAAATGCGAATTCGATACTTATCTCTGGCCATCACGCCCGCGACTTTATCGTAATAGGCACTGTCTTCCACGTCGTCCAGATACAGGGACCGGATGACGTATGGCCTGCCGCCAACACAATGGCTGTCCAAGCGCAGTACCGGGCGGAGGCGCGCCCGCAACACCTCCACCTCTGCGGGATGAATAAAATATTTCAGCTCATGACGGGCCGGCAGACTGGTTCTCTTCTGGGGCATATCAGTTCGTCGCCTCCCCTTGCGCGCTCTGTTGGATTTTATCAATCGCCTCGCCGAAATACTTCTCCATTTCTGCGTCGGTGAAATTGAACGCCTCTCTGAAATACTTTCCGATGAGTTTGGCCGGACGCTCCTGGGCATACTCTACTACTTTGCGAATACCGCTGTTCAAAGTAAGCCCCCAGCGCTCCAGATACTGAGGCAGCACACCCTCAATGCGCTCGTACCGCTCTTCAAATTTGGCAAGCACGTTCTCCGTGGAAAAATCAGTGGCCATCTTTTGACCAAAGTAAGTCAGAAACTCTTCCCGGAATCTGGGGTTTTTCATGCAGCCGATGAAAAGGGTGTTGTCGGTTCGTCCACCGGCACCGGTGCCACCGGGCGTAAGCCAGTTGCCGATGGAATCAGTGTCGTTAAAGAAGGCCCAGTCCAGATCAAACAGTGCCCACCGCCACTTTCCGTCCGTCATGGGATTTCGGTAGCGTCGCACATTCAGCGTATCGGTATTGCCGGTGAAAATTTGAATCGACATGTATTCTATGTAATTCTGAATGTCGATCTGGCTGTCCAGATACTCATAAGCCGCGTCAGTAGAGGTATCGTTATTTCTGATCCAATCCAACAGAGCCTCAAAGCTGGCATTGGAACCCTGTACCACGCTTTCATTCCCCTTGACCAGATCAATCTCGTTTTCCATGCCCTCCCAGCCTTCAAATTGGCAGATAGAGTGCTTGTTGATGCGTTCTCGAATGTAGTACAGCGTATAATACTGCCCATCCAGATAGGTGACGGCAATTTCACACTTCTGATACATTACGGAGCTATCCTTCATGAGCGAACTAAGCACCGAGTCTCGCATGAAACTCATGTTGTAATCTTCGCCAGAAGCGCGCAGCAGTATGGATTGGTAGGAATCGTAGTCGCGCTCGGAAAAGATGGGATAGCGGAAGCGGCTGTCCCCATAGGCACTGCTGGCCGCTACATTGAAACTCTTAATGGGCAGTTTCCTGCTATCCTGGCCATGCAAGCTAATGTCGCAGCCCTGGGATAGAACACATTCGCCATCGGCCGTAAACAACTCTATGTGGGCTTCCCGCTCCCATTCCTGGGTATAGTTGGACATAATTCCATTCTCTGCCCCCATTAAGTTATCCATATCGGACACCAGAGAGATCACATAGACCCCGCTGTCATTGCTCACATCATACAGATAGCTCTGTGTATCCGCCACGGAAGGCATGCAGCCATCCCGATACACTCGGGAACGCAGGATGGTAGTTCCGTTTACGGCAATGGGACCTGTATAGAGTGTGGAAGTCTCATCCGGATCCGAACAGTCCAGCGTATAGTAAATGCGGCTACCCTCCGGAGCACTCAATTCCACGCTGAAGCTATCCCCTGTGGAAAACAATCCTCCCTCCACAGAACAGACTGCCTCTTCCGCCCGAGTGCGGTAGTGCGCCCCCGCATTGGCTACGCCCGGCGTTCCCGTTTCAAAATAGAAGAATCCACGCTCGCCCCACATTCGTCCATAGGAAGATCCGCTGTACTGCCGGGGCAAATACACGGCATCCAGCACCTTCCCCTGAGGATCGGACAGGCACACGGTGTACCCGCCCTGAGAGGAAAGTGAAAAGTTAGCATTGAGGAAATTGCCCACTGTCTGCGCCTGTTTCCCCGATAGGAAAACGCCCAGATACTGGCCCGGCTGTATAATGGTGCCCGCAGGAAACTGCCATTTCCTAGGCCTTTTTGTATCGTCTGAAAGCCCGTAATCGCTCAAATCCACCGCCTGACCGGAACCATTGTAGATTTCAATCCAATCATACTCCTGATCCTCAGCAGAAGCCATAATTTCATACAGGCACAGCGCGCCACTCTTATCTCCAAAGATTTGTTCATTAATTTGCGCCGCCGTTTCAATGCTGTTTTCCCGGCCGGGAGTAGGTGCCAGCTCTGTACTCCAAACTCCATCCAACAATGAATAAGCCTGATCACTGTTCAATGCAGGCATTTCCATGATCGAAACTGTTTGCCCGTCGGGCCGAGTGAGATACACATTCTCGCCATCTCCACTGAGGCGAAAATCTGCATGAAGATGATCCACATTCTCGGTTCGGTCATAGCCTGAACAGTGTACGGCCAGATATCCTCCCGCCGGCAACGTTACATTCGGAAATGCCCATCGCTTGAGCTTGTCGCTGGAATCAGACAGATACCAGCCTTCCAGATTTACCTCCGACGAAGAAGTATTATGTAGCTCAATATAATCGTGGTATTGACCGTTTTCATCCGGGAAATACAGCGTATTTCCGCTCATGCCCTCGCTCAGCTCCACGACATCCGCTTCAATCTCTACAATTCCCGCGTGAGGCACCGTGCTGGAATTATTGGAAGCACCAGGCGTAGCTTTTTTCACCACTGTCCACTCGTCGTCCGCTCCTCGAGCATAAGCCGCGTCCTCGTCCAGTTCAGGCAACGTCACACTGTCTACTGCTTTACCCTGGGCGTTGAGCAAAATCAGCATTTCTCCACCCGAAGGAGAAAGCTTAAACGGTGCGTTCCATTCATCTCCCGCAGTGCTCATATTCAAACCGCCTGCATAGATCAGTTTGCATTCTCCGGGCTGCAGTGTATATTCGGGAAAACTGAATGCACGATTAATCTTAGATTGCAGCATCAGCGAATACTTCCCGATTTCCACAGGTTCATTTCCGGAATTGATAATTTCAATCCAATCCGGCGCTTCTCCTGTTTCACTAATCCACGTGGATACATTGTCTGACATCAATTCATTCAGATGAACTGTACCGCTCTCTTCAGCATTCTGACGGATGGCTAGAGTACCTCCGCGCTGCAAAAAATAGGCAGCCACCGATGCACCAATGCCCAACAGAACTATTAGTGCCAACAATCCCGAATGAATACTATTTTTCTTGACCTTCCACATCGCGCTGCCCTTTGCCACCGGACGATTCCCCGTTTGTCTCGAGGGCTTTTCCCGCTTCTTTTGAGTCACACTTTTCCCTCCAAATACCGCTTACGATCCTGGAAGTCCACTCATTCACATAAATAACCCATCTAATAATACACTTTATTCTGGAAAATGTGGGGACAAATTTACAATATTTATTTAAAATTAGTGTTAAAGCCTCTCCAAAATGTCTAATTTTGGCACTTTATGCCACTTGTAATTCCTCCACACCTTCCGCCATTAAATTCCAACCATGCCCGGCCACAGCTTTACTCCAGTTACTCACACATCTTCAGGGCTGGAAAGTGATTCCGCAGCCATCCTGTGATCACGCCTGCGCAAATGCAGAAAATAGATGATACACAGAGAAAGATTTACCAGTGCTGAAATGGGAACCGCCAAGCTGATGAGAAACATGCCTGTATTGGGAAGCCTGCTGAACAGATAGGATAGCGGTATCCGTACCAGAAAGGCGGACAACAGTCCTTGGGCCATGACAAAAGCGGTATGCTCTCGTCCGTTAAAATAACCCAAGAAGCAGAATGTTATGGAAATCATGAGATATTCCACAGAGCAACCTCTCAGATACTGAGCCGTAGCGGTAATCACTTCCCTATCGCCATTAAAGATACCGGCCAGAAATCCTCCTGCGAAGAATGTCAACAGAAACATCGCTGCTCCAAAAATGGCTGAAATTCCCTGGGCGCAGAACAGAGACCGGTCTGCCCGCAGCCGATTACCCGCCCCCATATTCTGAGCTACGAAACTAGACAGGGCTGACATGAAGGCCATCGGAACTATGGACAAGAATACGAAGAGCTTTTCCGCTATGCCCACGCCCGCCGAAGCAATCAATCCAAGTGTATTGACAATACTCGTAATGATCAGGAAGGATAAATTGGTCAAAAAGTCCTGCAAAGCAATGGGAGAGCCCACCTTCAGGATCCTGACTATGCTTTGCCGTCCCAGGCGCCACTGGTCCCGAACAGAAAAGGGAAGCGGATGACGTCGCATATAACCCAAGGAAAACGCCACACTGACCGCCTGTGCAATCACTGTAGCCAGCGCTGCGCCCGAAGCAGCCATGTGGAACACGCCCACAAACAGCAAATCCAATACGATATTGACCAGGCAGGCAATCAGGACAAACAGAAACGGAGATCTGGAATTGCCCAAGCCGCGAAAAATACCGCTGATGCCGTTATAAGCCGCAATAAAAACGACTCCTGCGGAACAAATGCGCACGTAGCGCACAGTTTCCGCCACCGCCTCCGTCGGTACGTGCATTAACTTCGCTGCGCTGGGCGCGAAAAGCTGCATTATCCCTGTCAACACCAGCGCTACCAGAGCGAAAAGCCGGATTTGGCCAGCCACCACCTGACCGGCCTCCTGCCGGTCATCTCCCCCTATGGCCTTTCCCAGCAGAACTGTTACACCCATGGTCAACCCTGTGATCAGAACCGTGATGGACTGCATCACCTGACTGCCCGTAGCCACTGCAGATACACTGGCCGTAGAAGCAAACCATCCTACTACCGCCAGATCTACGCCCCCATAAAGAGCCTGCAACAGCAGCGAGAGCATCAATGGCAGTGCAAAGCGGACCAATGGCGGCAAAATCGGCCCGGATAGAAAGTCATTTTTCCCCAGTTCTACCCGCTTTTTCAACATAACAACATTTCCTCCCTTTGAGTCTGGATCGCAAAAAAAACGCCTTCAAGCATACACTTGTTGGCGATAATGTATCAAACGAAGTGCCCAAAAGCACATTCGTACTATACCATAAAACGAAAGTGAAATCAAGCACAATATCTTATCCCCAGGTAAATTCCTCAATCTTCTGAAAAGATTGCCTGCAAAAGTATTTCATTCCCCCTGCAAAACATCAACTGCAAGAAAATGTTCAAAATTCGCACAGATCCAATATAAACAAATCCACAGAATATGTTGGCACATAAAAAGCGGCCGCTAAAGAGCGGCCGCTGCGAAGTACTATCCCTTTTATTTGGCAAAATCCACTGCCCTGGTCTCCCGGATGACATTGACTTTGATCTGTCCCGGATACTCCATTTCCCGTTCGATTTTCTTGACGATCTCCCGGGCCAGAATCAGAGTACCTGCATCGTTTACATCATCGGGCTTGACAATGATACG
This sequence comes from Clostridiales bacterium, assembly GCA_019419995.1. Classification (GTDB taxonomy): domain Bacteria; phylum Bacillota; class Clostridia; order Christensenellales; family Aristaeellaceae; genus SFTH01. The sequence continues at coordinate 31,727 of JAHZHZ010000008.1, read as the reverse complement.
CACCTCGCGTCCAGACTGAATAGCGTAGCAGGTTTCCACTCCATCGAAGGAATAAGCAATGGATTCCAGCTTCTCCAGCCTCTTGATGTAATTTTCCAGAGATTCTCTACGGGCCCCCGGACGCGCAGCTGAGATTGCATCCGCCGCCTGTACCAGCACAGCCTCCACGCTGGCAGGCTCCACATCATTGTGATGGGCCATGACCGCGTTGACCACCAGTTCGTTTTCATGGAACTTTTTGCACAAATCGCCGCCAATGGTCACGTGGGTACCCTCCACCTCGTGGTCAATGGCCTTTCCAATGTCGTGCAGCAGACCTGCCCGCTTGGCCAACTGGATGTCTGCTCCCAGTTCCGCCGCCATTACACCTGCCAGATGGCTAACTTCAATAGAATGGCGAAGCACATTCTGGCCGTAGCTGGTGCGGTATCTCATGCGACCCAGCAGTTTTACCAATTCAGGATGAATACCATGCAGATTCGTTTCAAATATAGCCTGTTCGCCAGCCTCGCGAATCTGATTATCCACATCCTTGCGAGCCTTTTCTACCATTTCCTCAATGCGCGCCGGATGAATACGTCCATCGGTAATCAGCTTTTCCAGAGCAATTCGCGCAATCTCACGACGCACCGGATCAAATGCCGAAATAATCACAGCCTCCGGCGTATCATCGATAATCAAATCCACGCCTGTTGCCGTTTCCAAAGTACGAATATTGCGACCTTCACGGCCGATGATACGGCCCTTCATATCGTCATTGGGCAGTGCCACCACAGAAACCGTCGTCTCCGCCACGTGATCCGCCGCGCACTTCTGAATAGCCATGGAGATAATGTCCCGGGCCTTCTTGTCCGCTTCCTCTTTGGCACGGGCTTCAATTTCCCGAACCATAACAGCGGCATCGTGATAGGCATCCTTTTGCACTCGGTCAATGAGGATATTCTTAGCCTCATCGCTGGTCATGCTGGCAACGCGCTCCAGTTCCTGCAGCTGGCGGCTGTGCATCTGCTGTGCTTCCGCCTCCAGACGTTCTGCCTCCTTGTATTTTTCATTGAGCTGTTCTTCCCTGAGTTCCAGGTTGTCCAGCTTTTTGTCAAACTGTTCTTCCCGCTGGTTGACCCTGCGTTCAATGCGGGTCACTTCATTGCGACGGTCCCGAATTTCCTTATCCAGCTCATTCTTAAGCCGTATGATTTCTTCCTTAGCCTCCAACACGGCCTCTTTTTTTCGATCTTCCGCCTTGCGTGTAGCGTCTTCCAACAGATTGCGGGCATACTCTTCCGTTTGGCCAAGTTTCTTTTCCATCGTATTTTTGCGATAGAAATAGCCGGCTCCCACGCCGATCAGCAACGCAATCAACGCAATGACAATTGTGACTATGGAATTCACGTTTGCCTTTGCCTCCCTTTCTCCTTAATTCTTCAATCTCCCTCGTTAAACGGTTTACTACCGCAGATATGACATGCGCTTTCGCTTTATGCAAAATCCCACATAATAGCGAAGCCGGCAGTAGCGACGCCCTGCGCTGCTCTGCCGGTCCGAAGAATCAATCTGTTTTCCTGTGAAAAAAGCGCATGCCCAGTGCCGGGCATACCCCGGCCCCGACAAACAGCCCGCACGAAAACTAATTTCGTCTGGGCACTTTGCCTGCATATTTCAGACTTCGGCGCTCGGCGCTAAATACAAAATAGCCGTCCGCTTCAAGGATCTGTACACCCCCGAAGACTTTCACCAGCTTGTTTTTGTACCATTCGCGCCGCTTTGTCACCATAACCAGCCTGCCGCCAATTTTCAATCGGTTAAAACCTTTTTCAATAAATCCCTTTGCCACCGAAAAATCGGTCTGATACGGAGGATTAGACAGAATCAAGTCAAAGCCATTGGCATCCACATCCCGGAAACCATCCGAGATATAGATGTGCACGCCGCCCACTCCATTTCGCTCCGCATTCCGCCGTGCGGTTTCCACCGCTATCGGATCGACATCGGACATGAAAACATTTTCTTCCCCGGCAATCTTTGCCGCGACAATGCCAACTACGCCGCAGCCGCAGCCAAGATCCATTATGCGCATACCTGATGCAATCTCCACATGCGAAAGCATCGCGAGCGTTCCCCGGTCAATGCGCTGTGGAGAAAAGAGTCCGTCACGGGTCTCCAAAGAGAGCTCATAACCAAGTATTTTCGCCTCCAGCAGTCGAAAACCGCGTTCATTCGTCATGCCAGCGCATCCGCCACTTTCATCAGGTTATTCGTCTATGTTCTATTATAACACACTCTCTCTTAAAAAAAATGAATAATTCGCGTCAGTTTGGAAAAAATGTCTTCACATTTTCCAGGGAGGTGCAATAATTGACCGTAGGACTGGCTGCCATTGCCACTTTTTTATTTTATTTTAACGCCATACCGGTCAAACTTGCCCTGCTATTGCGTGTGACAGGCACTACATCCGTGGGCACAGGCGTGGCTATTTTTGAAGGCCGTTTTGCTCTGCGCATGGCTGGTCGTAAAGCTGCCTCAAAGAGCCTCTACAAAAAAGAACACAAAGCTGCTCTTGCACCAAAAATTAAACTACTTCCCAGCCTGGCCAAAGCCCTATTTTACCTACTTCGTCATCTTAAACTGGAGCAATTGGAGGCCCATGGCAAAATTTCTCTGTCCAAAGCCTCGCAGACCGCCCTAATTTGTGGTTGTACGCATATGCTTGAAGGGGCACTTTCTCCCTTCGTACCGGCAAATGCGGTACATCTTGATCTAACGCCCGACTTTTCTTCAGGCCACAGCGACTTTACCCTGCAATGTATGATTTCTCTGCGCACGGGACATATTATCCTTGCCGCACTCCTAGGAGTCTGGCACTACGCATACAGGAGGATCAGTCATGGAAAAGCATCCCATTGAAAATATCATGAGTAGTACCATGGACAGTATACGTGACATGGTAGATGTAAACACCGTTATTGGAGAAGCTGTAATTACGCAGGATGGCTCCACAATCATTCCCGTATCCCAAGTAAGTTTCGGCTTTGTGGCAGGCGGCGGCGAATACCGCTGTCAGAACAAAATTACCGGTGAGGAAGCAGGACGCTTACCCTTTGCCGGCGGTACCGGCGCGGGCGTAACCATCGAACCCATGGGTTTTCTGGTTTCCAACCAGAGTGCGGTTCGGCTCCTTCCTGCCCAGCCCTATGCTCCTGCAGATCGAGTCATCGAGCTTGCGCCCCAGCTCATGAATGAGCTATACCGTTTCCTTAAAGCAAAAAACGACCGTAAAAAGGCAGCTGAGCCGCCCGCACCCGCACCATTGCCCACATCCAGCACCTGAATTTTCGCTGAAAATTGAAAAAGTCCTCTGCCGCTCATGTTCAAACACTCCGGGCATATACTGAAGGGAAGTCTGAGCGGTTGGAGGACATTTTATGCAGCCGACGCTGGTACTGAGCGCAGCTCACCCGGGAATATTGTACATAAATGGACGCTTCGCGGGGGAAGTGAGCCCCACGCTACCCCTGTTCCGCCCCACCGCGCCCCAAGGCGCGCTCTATCTGGAGTTTAAACCTCTCAACAACCGCTGCGAAGCTCTGGCACGCCGATTGGTATTTTCATCTGGCACACCCATGCAGGCTTCCGTTGAAGAGACAGAAAACTTGAATGTGGTGCTTTGGCCAGGCAACGTAACGGAAATAGAATTTGCCCCTCCTGAACACACGGAACCCACTCGAAGCATTCAACTGGGCGGGCGCAGCTTTCTTCTGGAGCCGGGAGGGCGCCTGCTATGTGATGGACGGGATTTAGGAGTTCTTCCGGAGGGTGCAAGTCTTCCGGAGCTCGCAAGCGTACCCCATGGAGCGGCATTGACGGGCAACTGTGCTGAAGGTCGGTATCTGCTGACCTGTGATGAAAATTTTGAACGTCGCACGGGTTTTCTTCACGCACGTCAATTAGATGTTGAACCAGACGGACGGGTGCGAGCCATAGCCGCTCCGGGAGATCTGGTGGGGCATGCAACCTTAGAAAACTGGCGGCTGACTTCAGAAGGTTTGTCGCTGATTTCCTCTGAACCCGCCTGGGCCCAGGGCGCTCCTCGCTGGCCTGGAACACCGGAAGAAACCGTTCGATGCGCAGTGGAAGCAGCTTTGGAGGGATTGGAAGCAGAGGCGGAAGGGTACCTCTCTCCTGCCCTGCGCAGCCGCAATCCTCTACAGGGAATTCGGGAGCGCTGCGATCTGTGCGTAGAAATGAAATACGCTCCTCCGGAGGGACGCAGCTGCGTAGGGCTCTTCTCCATGCTGGGCGTCAATTTAGCCCAGGTACATCCCCTTTGCTATCGCACATCTCCCTCTGGGGGTCCCCAAGGGCCCTATTTAATTGAAGCGTTGGAATTCGGTTGAACTGATGAGAATGCGCAAAAAATTAAAACTTAACGGCTTGACACCGAGCCCCTGCCGTGGTATTTTAGCACCCGGAAGACTTTAAGGCGGTACAGAGAGACCGACAAGTGCCGGAGGCGAAGGCTCACCTTCCCCTTGTTGTTGTGCAATTACATTGTTTTCTGCCGCCATGTGCGGCAATTTTTTTGTCCTGCCTAAAGGTCTGTTCCACACAAAAGCTTGCGACGGAGGGATTTATATGAAACTGGTCTATGACGTCAATCAAAAGCCGCCCATCAGACAAAACCTCGTCTACGCCTTCCAGCAGGTGTTGGCCATTATGGCGGCCACATTGCTGGTACCTGCCCTGGTAAATTCATCCAGCGGCACAAACTATATGAGCCAGCCGGCAGCACTGTGCGGCGCGGGATTTGGCACCCTGTTTTATCTATTTGCTACCCGCAAAAAGAGCCCCGTATTCCTGGGCAGCTCCTTCGCCTTTATCTCCCCTTTGGTAGGCGCCACCGCCTTCGGCTATCTGGGTATCTTCCTGGGCGCCATATTTGCTGGACTGGTATACACGATCATTGCCTTGATCATATCTAAGACGGGTTCCGCATGGGTCAACCGCCTGCTGCCCCCGGTGGTTATTGGCCCCACCGTCGCATTGATCGGTCTATCCCTGTGCGGCAGCGCTGTAACCAACCTCACCAACACCAACGCTGGAGCGGAAGCTTACAGCCTGGTTCACATCCTGTTGGGTATCTTTGCTTTCCTCTGCACCGTTTGGGCTTCCGTCAAGGGCAAGAAGGGATTGCGCATGATTCCCTTCATTGTGGGCATTCTCTCTGCCTATGTAGTCGGCCTGATCCTGACGCTGATCGGCAACTCGGCTAACATTCCCTCCCTTCAGATCATTAATCTGGCAGCCTTTGAGGGCATCGGTTTGATCCATGTGCCGGAGTTTACTTTCCTGGGCATCTTTCGGGAAGGCGCCGCCAACATCAAGGCCTTCAGTGACATTCTGAATCTGTTCATGCTCTTTGCCCCTGTGGCTTTTGTTACTCTGGCTGAACACATCGCTGACCACAAGAATTTGAGCACCATCATCAACCGCGATCTGATCACCGATCCTGGCCTACATCGTTCCTTGATCGGCGACGGCGTGGGTTCCATCGTGGGATCTTTCTTTGGTGGCTGCCCCAACACCAGCTATGGTGAATCTGTGGGTTGCGTAGCCATTACCGGAAATGCCTCAGTAAGCACAATCTTCATCACCGCTATTTACTGCATTATTCTCTCCTTCTTTGATCCCTTCGTGGCCTTCGTTAATTCAATTCCTACCTGCATTGTGGGCGGTGTCTGCATTGCTCTCTACGGCTTCATTGCCGTCAGTGGCCTGAAAATGGTACAACATGTGGATTTGGGAGATAACCGCAACCTGTTTGTTGTAGCAGCCATTCTGGTTTGCGGCATCGGCGGTCTGGAACTCCGTCTGGGTCCGGTGACCATCAGTGCCATCGCCACTGCCCTGATCCTGGGTATCGTAGTAAACGTGCTGTTCAACAGACGTGATAAGAGCGAAGAAAATCAATAACATCCCTTAAACGGAATGAGCGCCGGGCTTATTAAAAGCCCGGCGCTCTGTCTGTACAGCGCTTTATTCCGTCTGGGGCCCATAGAGCCAAACGCTGGTTTCTCCGTCAAACTCCGGCATGCCCACTCGCACAAATTCAGTTTGCGCCGTGGGAATATTCTTGCCGGCAAAATCTGCCCGTATGGGCAATTCCCGATGGCCTCGATCCACCAATACCGCCAGTTGAATGCGCCTTGGACGGCCCAAATCCATCAATGCTTCCATGGCCGCCCGGGCCGTTCGTCCGGTATAGAGTACATCATCCACCAATACCACCGTGCGGCCTTCCACATCAAAGGGAACATCCGCATGGCGAATCTCCGGATCTGTGGACAGATGGGTCAAGTCGTCCCTGTAAAAAGTGATATCCAGCGAACCTACGGGGGGTTGCACGCCTTCCACCCCGGCAATGGCCTTCGCCAAAGCCCGGGCAAGCGGTTCCCCTCTTCGACGAATGCCCACCAACAGCACATCCTCTACGCCTTTGTTGCGCTCAATGATCTCATGAGCCATGCGCGTAATGGTGCGCTGCACCTGGCGCGCATCCATGATTTGCGTCTTTCTCTGCATGTGCTCACCCCTTATCCAATAGTTCAACTAATTTCATTATAGACCGGGGCACGCCGCATGAATAGTCCTACAGAGTAAAAAATTCCTGAACAATCTCCCCTACACAGCGGGATTTTCAATGGCTCCAGCAAAGCACACCGCGCCGCTGTTCCCATCTATAATGGCAAAGGCAAAGGGGCGATCCACCCGCATCTCTACCTGTTCCATCGGGGGCATGAGGCTGGTAGTCTTCGCCATGACCACCGTAGCTGCCGCAGCCCGGGTACCCTCCTCGTCCATCTGAACGCGGGCCTTTTGTAAAATTTCATCAATATAGAGCTCTCCTTGGGTGCTGATGCCTTCAAACTGAGCTTCCAGCGGAGAGAATGCACGCTCCACACCCAACCCTGTCAGACTCTGGCGCAGCCAGTTTTCATCGCTAACATCCATCTTGGGCAGCGCTAGTACAACTTCCCGCTGCTGCACACTTTTCTTAAGCTCACTCAGATCCTGGGATTCCAGCATCTCCAGGGCATCGTCCAACTTTTTTCCCTCTGTCGGCAGAACGATCCACATTTCCAACTTTCCATCCGCATAGGGCAGGCAGATCATCTGTAAGCCATCCTGCTCCAGATAGTCGAAAGTCTCTGTCTGGTGCATCATCTGAACTTTTACATCCCCGCCGGGCGCATGGAAATCTTCCTCCTGTGTGGCTTCTGCTGCAAAGGGTTTTGCCCATTTGGCGTCCAACGCCACGGCATTGATTAACAGCAACAGAGTATCCGGGTCGGGAGCCTCGCTGAGCAGCTGTTCAATCAGTCCGTCGGTGTTCTCCTTCACCCATTCGTTGACCTTTTCTACCACCTCATCATCCATGGAAAAATCCTGTGCGTTGTAATAATCTTGCAGCGCTTTCAAGTAATCCGGTTCCAATTTCAGCTCCGGCCGGCTAAAGAGAGCATTTGCAGACTGCAAAGCCTCGGGTATTGCTCCTCTCAACTCCTCCAAGTCATCCACGCCCAGTACTTCCAACATCTCCTGCAAAGTTTCACCCTGCGCCCCTTCAGCTGCCATGGCCAGTGCGGCGGTGAGACTGACGGGGGAAATTATCCGATTTTCTCCAGGCACATAGAGTTGATGAAGCAATTGGAAACCCATCTGCGTTCCCGGTGCATTTTCAGCCCCCGCCACGCAGCCTAACAACAGCAACAGTACTACCATCAAAAGACATATCCATTTTTTTATCATTAAAAACACTCCCTCGCGTCCAATTTATCCCTTTGACGCGGGGGAGTATTCTTTGGTTCCAAATTTTCAGGCTCTCAGGCGGGCGTCGATGGCTCGCACTTCTTCTATGAAGGCCCGGGCATCCGCTGCCCCGTACAGGGCACTGCCCGCCACCATCATAGTCATGCCCTGCTCCATGAAGGGAACGCAGGTTTGAAGATTAAGTCCGCCATCCACTTCAATCAGAGCATCGCATCCCGCCGAATTCAGCATGCGACGGATCTGTCCCACCTTTTCGATGGTAGAGGGAATCATCTTCTGGCCGCCAAAGCCTGGATTCACACTCATAACCAGTGCCAGATCAAAATCGCCCAGCACATATTTCAGACATTCAGGGGAAGTGGCCGGATTTAACGCTACGCCTGCCAACGCACCTGCCGCACGAATCTGCTGAAGCACCCGGTGCAGATGATTCGTAGCTTCCGCATGAATAGTGACAATCTTTGCTCCCGCATCCACGAACTCCTCTACATACTTTTCCGGATTTGCAATCATCAAATGTGCATCCACCGGCAGGGAGCAGCGAGCCGCCGCCTTGAGAATTCCCTGACCAAATGAAATATTAGGCACAAAATTTCCATCCATCACATCATAGTGCAAATAATCTGCGCCCGCTGCGGCCATGCGCTCAATTTCCTCGCCCAACCTGAGAAAATCCGCTGCCAACATCGAAGGAGCAAGCTTAATCATAGCGTTCCCTCCATTTAATTTTCATCTCATTCAACAGTTCCACATATCTGTCATGCCGTGCCCGATTGATCTCTCCTCCAGCCACGGCCTCCAATACCCGGCACCGAGGCTCAGAGGCATGATAACAGGGTTGAAAGAAGCACTGCCCCGCACAATTTTCAAACTCTGGATAGTAGTTTTGCAGCTCCACAGGGTCAAAGGGCACTCCTTCCAACAGACTGAAGCCCGGTGTATCCAAAACCATTCCCCCTTGGGGAAGGGGAATCAGCTCCGAACGCCGGGTAGTATTCTTTCCCCGCTCAATCTTTTCTGACAGCCCACCCGTCTCCAGATGGGTACCGTACAGAGCATTGATCAGCGTAGACTTGCCCGCGCCGGACTGACCTGCCAAGGCATGCACACTGCCTGCAAGAATCTCGCGCAGTTCTTCCAATCCTTCTCCCGTGCGGGCGGAAACCGCCAATGCCCTGGCCTCCGCGCCACGATACTGATCCAGAAACTCTTCTGCCACCTGACGATTCAGCTCTAGTTTGCTGACTACCAGAACCGGTTCAATTTCCCGCCGCCTCGCGGCTACCAGCATGCGATCCACCAACATCAGATCCGCCTGAGGCGTCGCTGCTGATGCCACAATGACCACCCGGTCGATATTGGCCACTGGTGGCCGGTCCAGCTCATTGCGTCGGGGCATGATGGCCTCTATCCATCCATCCTCCTCCCCAGTTCCGGGCATCATTTCCACATGATCGCCCACTTTGGGTTTGCCGCCCCTGCGCAGTTTGCGCTGAGCACGTAGGGTATACGTTCGCCCCTGCTCGTCCATAACGGTGTAAAAACCGCCGATTCCTCGCAATATCGTTCCCCGCAAGTTTTCGCCTCCGTTTTATTCGAAATCCAACTGCAGGCTTTCAAAGAGTACGCCATCCATGTAAATATACACCGCATGCATGCCTGACTCGCTGCTACTGAGATTTATCTGATGCGTACCAGCCACCATCTGTCCACTATAAGCTTCCAGCGTTTGCTTGGAGGGTGTGACCAGCTGTATGGTCACTTCCAGATTATTCAGCGGAACCACCAGCGTTAGCGCCGTATCCGGTGAATATTGCACCTTCTGAGGCCGGCAGATGGTCAAATCCACCTCGGAACCGGTGAGCACCTGAGTATATGGAGCGATGCTCTGAGCAATTACCGTTCCAGAAACGGCGTCTGCCGAATCTCCCTCGCTAATTTCTCCCAGGGCCAGCCCTTCTGCCTCAAGCACCGCTCTGGCACCATCGAGGGTCAGTCCAAACAGGGAAGGTACTGCGACGCTGTGGCCGCTGACGCGCAGTGTCAGCGCCGTATCCCTGGAAATCCATCCCGGCTGGATATCCATGGACAACACGATGCCCGGTTCCAGATCGCTCTGATCGTAATCTATACTGACATCGTTCACACCCAGTTCAGATAGTTGCTCCAAAGCTTCTTGCAAAGGCATTCCTGACAGATCCTCCAGGTAACACCACTGGCTACCCAGGCTCACTGTAAGGGTAATCTGCGCATCCTTGCGCAGATACTCTCCTGCCGGACGGGACTGAAGCATGACTTCTCCGCTCTGGTAATCCTCGCTGTAAGCATTGACGACAATCACGTCGATCCCCAGAGACTCAATTGCCTCCACTGCATCCTCCTGGGCCATTCCCAGCAGATTGGGCATGGGAATAGTTCCCCGGGCTCGGCGCAAATAGAAAGTTGCCAAAATACCCATGATCACCAATACCGCAATGCCACCAATGAGCAGTGGCTTCCAGTTGTGCTTCTGAACCCTGTTGATTCGCCTCTTGCGCCCTTCCCGGACAGGCTGGACCTCCTCGTTTTTTATCTCTTCCCCCGGATAGTGGACAAATCCGCCCCTAGGATGGGTAATTGTTTTTCGCAGATCCGCTGCCATCTCCGCCGCGCTCTGGTAGCGCCGCTGCTTGTCCTTGCACAAAGCGCGCATGACCACCTGATCCAAAGCCCGGGAAATCTGCGAATTGCGAAGGCGCATGGACTTGGGCTCCTCACTCACGTGCTTGAGCGCTACGGAAATGGTCGTTTCTCCGTCAAAGGGCACGTGCCCAGTGAGCATTTCATAGAGCACAATGCCCACTGAATATAAGTCGCTCTGCTCATCCGCCACCTCGCCCCGAGCCTGTTCGGGCGAAAGATAGTGCACACTTCCCATGGCCGAACCATTGGGATCCAGCTTGGTGGTTTGAGAAGTTTTCAGCCGCGCAATACCGAAATCCGCCACCTTAACCTGTCCATCCCGATCCACGAGAATGTTCTGGGGTTTGATGTCCCGGTGCACGATGCCGTTACGATGGGCGTGATCCACTGCTGCCAGAATGCGTATGGTCATGCGCAGCGCCACATCAGGATGAATGCGCCCCTCCTCCCGGATCATTTCCTTCAGAGTGCGTCCATCCACATATTCCATGACGATATAGCGAATATCATCATCAATGCCTACATCCAACAAGTTGACGATGTTTTCATGGAACATCTTCGCCGCGGCCTCTGCCTCGCGGCTGAAGCGGCGCACGAATTCCATATCGGATTCATACTCTGGCCGAAGAACCTTTATGGCTACGATGCGCTTTTGTTCCAAATCCAGGGCGCGATACACGACGGCCATGCCGCCAGTGCCAACGATAGCTTCAATGCGGTACCGGCCCGAAAGGACCCGTCCGATCATTGTTGCGCCTCCTCAAAAATCGCGTACATCGCGGTAATGTTATCCGAACCGCCGTCTTCCAGAGCACAGTTAACCATCTGTCTCAGCTTTTCTTCCCAGTTATCCGGGCTCTGGGTGATTTGCAATATTTTCTTTTCTTCCACGTGGTTGGATAGACCGTCCGTGCACAGGAAAAATACGTCGCCCGGTCTGATTTCAACCTGAATCATATCCACTTCCACCTCTTCAGCGGTGCCCAGCGCACGGGTGATGTAGTTGCGCTTGGGGTGGTATTTCGCCTCTCTGAGGGTAATCAACCCCTTGAGAACCATCTCTTCCACCAGCGTATGATCCATGGTAAGGCGCATGATCGTACCGTTGCGCATCAGATAGGCGCGACTGTCCCCCACATGGGCAATGTGCGCATCCCTTCCGCACTGCGCCAGGGCAGTAAATGTGGTCCCCATACCGGCGCACTGTTCAGACTGGCTGGCCCTTTCATAAATAGCCACGTTAGCCCGTTCCACGGCTCGGCGCATGGCCGCACTCCCCACAGAGGTGCTGGAGCGCATCTCTCTGGAGAATACCTCCACAGCCATGGCGCTGGCCACTTCGCCTGCATTATGCCCGCCCATGCCGTCCGCAATGGCGCAAAAGCACTCTCCTTCTTCGGGAAGATAGAACGCATCCTCGTTAATGGGCCGGATTTTGCCGATATCTGTGCGAACAAATACTTTCATGCTTGTTCCTCCGGATTATTGGTCCGTCGATTCTTTCTGAGATAGGTAACTGCGGCGCAGCTGACCGCAGGCGCCGTCAATATCCGCTCCCATTTCCCTTCGCACCGTAGCCGAAATCTTTTTCAGCTCCAGGCGCTTTAGAAACGCCTCAACCGTCTGCCGGGAAGGCGCCATCAATTTTCGTTCTGGAACATCGTTCAAGGGGATGAGGTTGACATGGCAGCGCATACCTCGCAGCCGCCGCGCCAGCTCCTCCGCGTGGCGAACCTCGCAATTCACATCCCGGATCAGTGCATATTCAAACACTACCCGCCGACCCGTCACCTCGCTGTAGTGGCGGCAAGCCGCAATCACATCTTCGTAGGCATAGGCATGGGCCACAGGCATAATTTTCTGCCGGATCTCATCGTTGGGAGCGTGCAGAGACAACGACAGCGTCAGAGGCAATCCCTCTCTGGCAAAATCATAGATACGCCCCACCAGTCCACAAGTGGACAGGGAAATATTGCGCATGGAAATATTCAAACCGCTGGGACTGTTCACAAGGCGCAAAAATTTGACCACATTGTCATAATTATCAAAGGGTTCGCCGCTACCCATCAATACTATATTGTGAACCCTGCGTCCAGCTTCCTCGTGCTGTATGTAGCGGTTCACCGCCACCACCTGCCCCAAAATCTCGCCGGCAGTCAGGTTACGCACTCTGCCTTCCAACGTGGAAGCACAAAAGGCGCAGCCCATCCGGCAACCCACCTGGGTGGACACGCACAGCGTATCCCCGTAGTGATAGCGCATGATTACCCCTTCAATCAAATTGCCATCCGTCAGCTGAAAGAGGAACTTTTCCGTGCCGTCCAGTTTGGAACGAAAGCTTTTATGAATAGTCACGGGATTGGCCACGGCCATTTCCTTCATCCGCGTCCGCAGGGCAGCAGAAAGGTTGGTCATCTCATCGATTTCCGCGCCCCGATTGAGCCACTGGGCAATTTGACCGGCACGAAATTTACTCTCCTTTAGCTCCTCAGTCACCCATTCCAGCAGCTCGCCGGAATCCATGGAGAGCAATTCCCTCTTATCTGCCATTTGTATCCGCCTTTCTCGCCAGCCGGGCAATAAAGAAACCATCTAACCCGTCTCTGCCGGGAAGAATCTGCAGCATGCCGTTTTTCACATATCCCCGAAGTTTCTGAGGCAAATAGTCTGCCGCCTCTATAGGCACAAATTCGGGATGCCTGCTCAGAAAGGCCTCAATCTGACGTTCGTTTTCCTCCGGGAGAACAGTACAGGTGGAATAAACCAGCCGTCCGCCCGGCCGCACATATGACGCGCAGGTCTCCAAAATATCCCGCTGGACAGGCAAGAGGGCATCCACATCCTCGCCCCTCAAGCGATACTTGATATCCGGCTTATCGCCCATCACGCCCAAGCCGGAGCAGGGCGCATCCACCAACACTGCATCCATCTGATCTGCCATGCTTTCGTTGCGGCGGCGTGCATCCCGCACCTGTGGACGAAGGTTTTCCAACCCCAGTCGTCGGGCAGCGGCACGAATCAGTTCTACCCTGTGTTCATGCAGATCCCAGGCGTATACCCGCCCCGTACCCCGCATGATTTCTGCCATTAAACAGCTCTTACCCCCTGGGGCCGCGCAGGCATCCAGCACCTGCATGCCGGGGCGCACCTCCATGGCCAGTGCCGCCAACATAGAGCTCTCTCCCTGAATAGAAAAGATTCCCCGACGATACCCCTCGTGGGCTGCCAACCGGCCCCCACCGCTAATCCGGTATGCCGATGGCACCGCGCCCCGGATCCACTCAAAGTTGTTTTCCTGAAGCCAGTGCTCAAATTCCTCGTCTGTAACCGCCATTTGGTTGGGCCGGACACTCTCCCAGCGTCGATCCGGCAACCAGGCAGCAATCGCCTCGGCACCCTCCGTTCCATAGGCAGCCGTCATGCGCTCCACCAGCGACAGAGAGATGGAGTACTTCTCCGATATGTAGCGCTCCGGTTCCTCTTCTCGATCTGGAAGTTTCAACTCGCCTCCATCCCGGGCGCGAATCAGATTGCGCAGCACGCCGTTGACCAGCGCTGTCAGGTTCTCTCGCCCTGCGCGGCGAATCTGCTTCACCGCCTCATCCACCGCCGCATGATCGGGAATACGATCCATAAAGAGGATCTGCGCCGCAGCCAGATCCAATATATCCTGCACTTCCGTCTCAGGTCGGGCCTTTAAAAAGCTCTTCAGGCAGTGTTCGATGCGCAGCCGGTTTTCCAACGTAAAATAAAACAGACTAGACGCCAGGCGCCTATCCTCCTGGCTGAGCCGAGATTCGCTCAATGCCCGATCCAACGCCTGGGACCCGTAGGCATCCCTATGAAAGACTTCTCGAAGCGCCCTGAGCGCCACGTCTCGGGGCCTGTCCTTCCGGCCTACCGGTGCGCCGTTCCGACTCGCATTGCCGCGAGCACCGCGAGTGTGGCAATGCATCGAACCCCCCTGCCCGCTCTTTGGTTGATTTCCCTTCTTTTGCTGATCCATCGGCCATGCCTTTCCTTAGTCCAATTTGCTGCCCTCGTCGATGCGCTTACCCTGAAGATAAGCCTTTGCCGTCATTCTCCGGGCATTGGGGGCCTGCATTTCCAGTATTTCCAGCCATCCCTCGCCGCAGGCCACGAACAGGCCTTCTTTGGCCGAAGCCAAAGTCACTGTGCCGGCGGGCGCCTGGAAACGCGCCTCGCAGGAGCGAGCCAGATAAATCTTCAGTCTCCCCATATCTCCCTGCGCATAGGCGCACGGCCAGGGATTGAGTCCCCGCACCAGACAAGCGATTTCCGACGCCGCCTTCGTCCAGTCAATGTGCCCCATTTCCTTTTTGAGCATGGGCTGATAGCTGGCCAAGCGTTCATCCTGTTTCTGAGGCGTCAAGCCGCCGTGGGGATAGCCCCTGAGCGTTTCAATCAGCAGCTGGGCACCCAGTTCCGCCAAACGGACAGTCAATTCTCCCGCCGTTTCCAATTCACCGATGGGCGTCCGCACCTTTAGAAGCATATCGCCCGTATCCATACCCACATCTGTAAGCATGGTCGTGACCCCCGCTTCCCTCTCACCGTTGATGATACACCAGTTAATGGGCGCGGAGCCACGATAGGCAGGCAATAGAGACGCATGTACGTTGATCGTCCCGTATCGAGGCACCTCTAGAATCTCCCGGCTGAGTATCTGGCCGAAAGCGGCGGTGACCACCAAATCCGGTTTCAATTCCTTCAGGCACGCCACTCCCTCCGGCGCTTTGATTTTTTCAAACTGATGTACAGGTACACCCCGCTCCTGGGCCAGCAACTTCACCGGACAGGCCGTCAGCTTCTGTCCGCGTCCTGCCGGACGATCCGGCTGCGTAAACGCTGCCTCCACCTGATACCCGTTTTCCAGCAGCGCTCGCAGAGAGGGCACGGCAAATTCCGGCGTTCCCATAAATACGATGCGCATGCTCACTTATCCTCCTCATACTGGTCAGTCACATCTTCCAGCATTTTATCCACATAAATAACACCATCAAGATGATCAATTTCGTGACACAACGCATTGGCCAGAAAGCTCTCGCCTTCCAGCTCGATTACCTCTCCCCTCCGGTTCTGGGCGCGCACACGCACCTTCGCCGGACGCTCCACTCGTCCCCGGCGTCCAGGCACAGAGAGGCAGCCCTCTATGCACATCTGGCTCCCCTCCTCGGCAACGATTTCCGGGTTCACCAGCTCCACCAGGCCTTCGCCCACGTCGATAACCACCACACGCTTGAGAATGCCCACCTGAGGACCTGCCAGCCCCGCTCCGTCAGCATCGTACATGGTGTCGGCCATGTCGTCCAGCAACGTCCAGAGCCGTTTATCAAACTTTTCCACCTTGCGGGCGTGCTTACGCAGAATTTCATCTTCGCCCAGCTTTACAATTTTGCGAATCGCCATAATGCTTTCCCTCGCTTAAAACATGTTTACGGGATTGACCTCCAACTCCGCACGCACGCCTTCGGGCGCAGCGCCCGCCATTTCCTGCATGCGCGCACATGCAGCGCCAAGATCTCCCTTAAAATACATTTTCAGAAACAGTTGCCACCGGTGCTCCCCCCGCAGCAATGAAATGGGCGCTTCCAACGCCCTGAGCTGCACCACGTCTCGCCGCATACCTTGCTGATCCAGAAAGCGGTTAAACCTTTCCTCGTCTGCCTGAGCGGCAGCGCGCACCTTTGCTTCTTCCTTTCCGGAATACACGATGCGCATAATCTGCGTGTAGGGGGGATAGAGAGCGCTCTTGCGAAAGGCACTCTCCCTGCGATAAAAGGCCCGGAAATCCTGAGCTGCCGCCAGACGTATGCCGTAATGCTCAGGCTCGTAGGTCTGCACGATGACCCGACCGGGTTTTTCCCCTCGGCCAGCCCGGCCCGCCACCTGCGTGATGAGCTGAAAGGTGCGCTCTACGCTTCGGTAGTCCGGCAGGTTAAGCGTCATGTCCGCTGCCACCACGCCCACCAACGTGACATTTGGAAAATCCAGTCCTTTGGCGATCATCTGTGTGCCAATGAGCACATTGGCTTCACCGGCCCGAAAGCGCCTGAGAATCTTTTCATGAGCATCCTTCCCACGGGTAGTATCCACGTCCATGCGCACGATGCGTGCCCTGGGGAAAAATTTGGAAACTTCCTCCGCCACCTTCTGGGTTCCCGCGCCAAAGTACTTGATGTAGGCACTGCCACACTGAGGACAGGTTTGGGGAGGAGCCATCGTATAGCCACAGTAATGGCACTTGAGGCGGTTTTCTACCTGATGATAGGTCATGGAGACGTCGCACTGGGGACATTTGACCACATAGCCACACTTGCGGCAGGAAACAAAGGTAGAATGACCTCTTCGATTGATAAAGAGCACGGCCTGCTCTCCCCCACTGAGACATTCTTCCAAAGCTGCAGCTAGCTTTGCAGAAAGTACAGAATGATTGCCCCGCTCAAATTCGCCCCTCATATCCACCAAGTCCACCTGGGGGAGAGGCCGCCCACCCACCCGCTGCTGCATTTCCAGCAACTGCAGGCGATTCTCCGGGCGCACCACGGGCATAGTGCGCATAAAGCTGGAGATGGACGGCGTGGCACTGCCCAGCACCAGCACCCCCCGGTTCACTTCAGTGCGCCGCCATGCCACTTCCCGAGCATCGTAACGGGGGCGACTCTCAGACTGATAGCTATTTTCATGCTCCTCGTCTACAATAATGACTCCAATATTCTCCATGGGGGCAAAGACGGCACTGCGAGCACCCACCACCACTCGGGCTTCGCCATAGCGGATTCGCCGCCATTCGTCAAATCTTTCACCCGCGGAAAGTCCCGAATGGAGCACAGCGGCTCCATCTCCAAACCGAGCCCGAAACCAAGAGACCATCTGCGGCGTGAGGGCAATTTCCGGCACCAGCACAATTGCTCCCTTGCCTTGGGCCAAAGCATGCCGGATGCAACGGATGTAGACCTCTGTCTTCCCGCTGCCGGTGACGCCGTTGAGCAGAAACCGTCCACCACCGGCGTCCATGGCAGTCACAATGGCCTCCACCGCCCGCCTCTGACCGCCCGTAAGTTCAAAGTCCTGATGCCCATCAGGCTCTTGCAGCGGCAGTGGCTTGCGACGAACTTCGCATTCATAAATTTCCACCGCGCCCCGATCCTTCAACGCTCTGAGCGCTGATGCTGGCAGCTCAGCCGCCTCCCGGTCACCCGCCACCAGCAGACGCAAAAGTTCCACCTGTCGACGAGCGCGTGGATTGTCCTTCTCAAATTGCCGGATTTCTTCAGGGCTCAGGCACAATCGCACCCAGCGCTTACTGCGCACATGCACCCTTCCACCGCGCATCTGAGCGGGAATCATCAGTCGAAGAGCATCCACCAGATTACACAGATAGCGTCCGTGCATCCATTCTGCCAAGGCCATCTGCTCCGGCAATATTGCCGGATCCCGATCCAAAACTTCCAGCAACGGACGAACCTTCTCGGGAGGAACGTCACATTCCTCGGAAATACTCACCACATAACCCTCCACCTGTCGCGGGCCGAAAGGAACACGCACCCGATGGCCGGGCCGCACTTCTATTTCATCCGGTACGGAATAACTGAACAGGCGATCCAAGGCATCCGCAGAGAGATCCACAATCACATGGGCATAGCAGTTCATGAATTCATAATCCGGCGCACGCAGTCCAAAATGGCATCTGCTACCGCACGTTTACTCATTTTTTCCAGGGGCAACACCTCAAGGGGAGTAATGAGGGTCACTACGTTGGTATCCACGCCAAAGCCCGCATCGCTGCGAGATACATCGTTGGCCACGATCAGATCGGCATTTTTGCGTGTTAACTTTCCCCGGGCATTGTCAAGCATATCTCTGGTCTCTGCGGCAAAGGCCACCAGGATCTGACCCGAACGCTTGCGGCGGCCCAATTCTGCGGCAATATCCGTAGTAGATTCCAGCTCAAGAATCATCCCAGATTCCGTCTTCTTAATCTTCTGATCCGCCACCCATTTGGGCCTGAAATCCGCAGGAGCAGCCGCTTGAATCACCACATCTGCTCGTGCACCTGCCGCCAACACTGCTTCGCAAAGCTGCGCACTGGACTCCACTGCACAAAATTCCACCCCCCGAGGCGGTTCCAGCCGGGTGGGTCCGGAAATAAGCGTTACCCGCGCCCCACGCGCTGCAGCAGCCTCGGCCAGGGCATAACCCATTTTGCCCGTGGATCGGTTGGTAATGTAACGCACCGGATCGATGCGCTCCACCGTGGGTCCCGCGGTAACCAGTACGCTACAGCCCTCCAGATCCCGCCGAGGATTCAGCAAATTTTCCACGGCCTGAACAATGGATTCTGGATCGGCCATGCGGCCAATGTCCTCGTCTCCACAGGCCAGATGTCCTGATTCGGGGCCCACCACGTCTACACCGCGATCCTGCAGAATTTGAAGGTTCTGCCGGGTGGCAGCATGCCGCCACATGGCACTGTTCATGGCGGGAGCAATCAGCGTGCGCCCCATGGCCAGACAGGTAGTACTGAGCAAATCATCGGCAATACCCGCGGCCATTTTAGCCATGATATTGGCCGTGGCTGGGGCAACCAAGAGAAGTTCTCCCCACTTTGCCAGGGCAATGTGCTCTATTTCATACTTGCGGTCGAAGGAATCAGTATAGGCAGGATTTCCGCTGAGGGTTTCAAAGGTCAGCGGCTGCACAAACTCACAGGCATGCGCCGTAAGCACCACACGCACCTCAGCTCCCCGTTTTTTCAGCCGGCTCACCAAGTCGCAGGCTTTGTAGGCGGCAATACCGCCAGTGACGCCCAATACGATACGCCTTCCCGTAAGCATGAAATATATCCCCCTTTTCAATCAACACAACAAGCGAAAACCGATGCTTCATTTCTTGAAAATCGGGTTTTCGCGTCAAAAACTATGCTGCTGGGCGGTTACCGTTATCCGTTCTCTCCTGACTCGACTTCCTCATTTCTGGAATAAGTGATCAAGCCTCGGTTGATCTCCTCAATGGCAATGGAAAGCGGATTGCTGTCCTTGGTATCAATCAGGGGCAGGCTTCCGCCAATCAGTTCCCGGGCGCGCTTGGACGCCTCCACAGCCAGCGTATAGCGGCAGTCCACCTTTTTGAGCAATTCGCCAATGGGCGGTTCCGTCATCATAAATGCTTTTCCTCCTCGTTTTGAATTGATTGCCCCCAAGGGGGTGTCATGCGCGCAATTCCGCGCTCAGATTATCCAGAAAATCCCTGTGTCGGCACTCTTCCAAGCGCTTGGCGGTGATGATGGCATACACCTGTTCCGCCGCCAGCTCCAGCGCATTGGGCACGACACTCCAATCCTGATGGACGATCACGTAATGATATTTGTAAGCAGCGGCTACTTCACCAGCCACATTGTTCAAACGCACGCGGATGGATTCCTCTGTCTCCGTTCCCCGTGCACGCAGCCGCTTTTCCAAGTTCTCCCGGCTGGGCGGGCAAACGAAAATGCCCACAGCGGAAGTATCCTGTTCCAACACCTGCAGACAACCCTGTACATCAATTTCCAGAATCAGGTCGTTGCCCCGTTCCAGCTCTTCCTGTACCACACTCTTGAGGGTGCCGTAGCGGTTTTGATGCACATGGGCCCATTCGTAGAATGCCTCTTCCCGGATCAATTGGTCAAACTTCTGCTCGTCCACAAAGTGATAGCTCACACCATCCACCTCGCCAGGACGCGGTGCGCGAGTCGTGCAGGACACGGACAGGCGCACATCCGGATGCTTTTTCAAAAGCGTCTTGACAATTTCGGATTTGCCCGCTCCCGCAGGCCCCGAAATTACAAACAGCATTCCACGATTTCCCATATGAAACCATCCCCTTATGTATGCTTTGGTAAAGGAACTATTCGATGTTCTGGATCTGTTCCCGCAACTTTTCGATCTCCGCCTTCAGACTAACCGCCAGCTGTGTGATGGGTACGTCCTGAGACTTGGAGGATATGGTGTTAACTTCCCGGTTGAGTTCCTGCACCAGAAAATCGATCCTCCTGCCCACCGGTTCCGCCTTCTCCAGGCATTCCCTCAACTGCGCCAGATGGGCATGCAATCGCACGGTCTCCTCTGCGATGGCGCTGCGATCGGCCATGACGGCCACTTCCGTCAAAAGCCGGGTCTCGTCCACATTCTGGCCGATCAACTCTTCAATTGCAACTTTCAGGCGCTGCCGATACTCCTCAACCGTCTCGGGATAGCGCTCCTCCACGCGACAGGTGAGCTGCTCAATCCGCTCAGCGCGAAAGCGAAGATCCTTTTCGATCTCAGTACCCTCCCGGGCGCGCATCGCCAGGAGCTGATCCAGCGCTGCCCCCAAACTCTGGGTCAACAGATTCGTCAGTGCCTCCTGATCTTCCTGGGCCTCTGTAACCGTCAATACGTCCGGCAACCGGGCAATGCTCATCAGGCTCCGGTCATCTCGTACACCGGTGGCAGCCAGTTCCTCCAGGGAAGCGGCGTAGGCATCGAACAACGCCCGATCCACGCTCACTTGCCGGGCGTCGCTGCGCTGGTTCCGGTAAGTCACAAATACATCCACATGGCCCCGAGCCAGCTTCTGGCTGATCTGCTTGCGGGCCGCATCTTCCAGAAACATCAGATTGCGCGGCATGCGAAACGCAATGTCCAGAAAGCGGTGGTTTACGCTCTTTAATTCAACCGTGAGCTGGCGGCCATCCACGTCTACCGTGGCTCGGCCATATCCCGTCATGCTCAGCATATGAATACGCCTCCACCTTAGATTAGAATACAAGCATTATATCACAAAACCGCGCCTTTTGCACCTCTTTACACAAATTTACCGACTGTCATCTCTCGGAAAGCATCGTTAAAAATTCCGCTTCTCCAATTACGGGCACGCCCAGGGCATTGGCCTTTTCCAGTTTACTGCCCGCATTCTCCCCGGCCACCACCATGGATGTCTTCTTGGAAACAGAGCCTGCTGCCTTCCCTCCTGCCTGCCGGATAGCCTCCTCCGCCTCGCTGCGGGACATGGAGGAGAGCGTGCCGGTAACCACCAGCGTCTTTCCCTCCAGCACGCCGCCTGCTGCCTTCCGTGGGGCGCGAGGATGCACGCCTGCTGCCAGCAGTGCATTAACCAGGCGCAAGTTTTCCTCATCTTCAAAAAAGCTGCGAATGGAATCAGCCACAATGCCGCCCACATCGTCCATTTCTAACAGTTCCTCACGGGGCGCACTGCGCAACAACTGAAGATCCGGATACCTCTGCGCCAAATCCCGGGCCGTCTTGCTTCCGATGTTGGGAATACCGAGAGCATAGATAAAATTTGCCAGCGGGCGATCCTTGCTGCGCTCGATGGCCTCCAACAAGTTTTGGGCTTTCTTTTCCCCGAAGCGTTCCAGGCGACACAGGGATGAAAGATCCAGGCGGTAGAGCTGATCCGCCTGATGCACCAGCCCTGCTTCCACCAGTTGGGCGGCTGTCTTTTCCGAGAAGGTATCAATATCCATGGCATCTCTGCTGGCAAAGTGGGACAGGCGCATTACCAGCTGGGGCCTGCATTTGTCCCGGTTGGGACAAAACAGATGGGCGCCCCGTTCCACCAAAGCCGTTCCACAGGCAGGGCAGACCTCAGGCTTGACCACCTCCCGCTCGTCCTGCGCATATTCGTCCACTCGCCCCATAATCTCCGGAATAACTTCGTTGGAGCGGCGAATCCACACTTTCGCGCCGATCTTCACTCGCTTGCGCTGAATGTCCTGCCAGTTGTTTAACGTAGCCCTGCGCACAGTAGCTCCCGCCAATTCCACCGGCGAAAGATGGGCCAGCGGCGTCAATTTACCTGTACGCCCAATCTGCCAGGTGACGGCCTCCAGCGTAGCAGTGGCTTCCTCCGCCTCAAACTTGTAGGCCACGGCCCAGCGGGGAAACTTATCCGTATAACCCAAGGCGCGCCGAGTAGCGAAATCCGTAATTTTGATGACGGCGCCATCGATCATGTAGTCCAGCTCTTCACGGGAGGTCTCAATGGCATGCACCGCATCAATGGCCGCATCCAGATTATCCGCGTACACCTCACAACCGGAGACCGGGAAGCGGTTGTCCCGAAGGAAATCTATCATTTCCTTCTGAGAGGCAAAGTCGCGCCCCTCGATATAGCCCACGTCGTAAAAACAGGCATCCAGCTTCCGGGCAGCGGTTACTGTGGGATCCAAATTCCTCAGCGCACCTGCGGCGGCATTGCGGGCATTTTTCAGCGGTTCCTTGGCCGTGCGGTTGTACGCCTCCAACTGCGACAGCTTCATGAAGGCCTCTCCGTGCACTTCCATGCGCCCCTTAAAGGGAATACTCAGGGGAATGGAGCGTATAGTCATGGCCTGTTGGAGAATCTCTTCCCCGGTGATCCCATTACCTCGGGTAGCTGCGCCAATGAGCCGGCCCTCTTCGTAGGTCAAATTCACCGTCAAGCCGTCAAATTTATGCTCCACCACATATTTCAGCGCCGGAAGTCCCGCTTCCAAGCGCAGTTTTTCCGCTCGCGTGGCCCAATCCCTCAATTCTGCAATGGACTGAGCCTTGCCCATACTCCACAGCCGAGCGAGATGGGTGTGTGGCTCAAAACCCTCCAGCACTGCTCCGCCCACCCGGCGAGTGGGAGAATCCTCGAGGCGCTGTCCGGTCTGCTTTTCCAAGCGCACCAGTTCGTCATAGAGGGCATCCCATTCTCCGTCGGAGATGGTGGGTTCATCCAGCGTATAATATTGATAGGCGGTTTCGTTGAGCCGGTCTACCAGCTCGCGCATGCGATCCATTTCCCTTCCTCCGCTCTCACTATTCTTCATTAATTTTTCTCAGAGGTGCAATGCCCACTGAAAATCGCTTTTTAGCCCCGCTTTCAAATGCTACGCTCACCTTCTGGGCACTGCCCTCTCCTTCCAGTTCCATCACTGTGCCCCTGCCAAAAACCGCGTGCAACACCCGGTCCCCCGGCTTAAACAGGCGCAGGGAGTGTTCTGAAAAGGTCCCACCGCTTCCCGCAGATGCACCTGAGGACACATTTGCACCAAACCCCTTCTGCAGTCCAGGTATGTTTAGCGCATCCTTTGCCCCGACATTCTGCTGTACAGGACGGGAATAACTGTATCGGGGCGCAGTGGGAACACTTTCGCCACTGCGAACCGACGGTCGGGGAAGGCGAGTCTGCATCCGTGCCGCCCCATCCAGCAACAACCTGGGAGGAATCTCCCCCACAAAGCGGGAAATCTGGTTGGCCGAACGAGTATTGAAGAGCATGCGGGTCCGAGCATGGCTCAAATAGAGCTTCTTCTTTGCCCGGGTAATGCCCACATAAGCTAGGCGGCGCTCCTCCTCCATCCCCGCCTCGTCAAACAGTGCCCGGGTAATGGGGAACACACCTTCCTCCATGCCCACAAGAAATACTGCGTCGAATTCCAGTCCCTTGGCGGAATGCAGGGTCATCAACGTCACCGCCCCGGTGGCCTGATTCATATTATCCACATCGGTAATGAGCGCCACATTTTCCAGAAAGTCAGAAAGACTGCCTTCGGGATTGAGCCTTTCAAATTCTGCCACGGCACCTTCCAATTCATGAATATTTTCGATCCGGCTCTGGTTTTCTTCAGTTTTGGAATCCTCCAGCGCCTTGACATAGCCCGTCTTTTCAATTAACGCGGAAGTAAATTCAGATATTTTCAGACTGTACAGATCCTCCGTCAGTTGAATCATCAACTGGGCAAAGCCCTCCACTAGCTTCCGCGCCCGAGAACTAAGCCCCGCACTCTCACATTCCAGCACCGCACCCATCAGCGAAAGATCTTGCTCCTGTGCCCACGCTGCCAGCGCCTCCACCGTGCTCTCTCCGATACCACGCTTGGGTTCGTTGATAATGCGCCGAACGGACACGTCATCGTCCGGATTGACCAGCGCACGCATGTAGGCAATCAGATCCTTGACCTCCTTGCGGTCGTAGAAGCGCTGCCCCCCGTAAATGCGGTTGGGTACGCCGGCGCGCACGAAGGCCTCCTCCAGAACGCGGGACTGGGCGTTGGTACGGTACAGCACGGCAATTTCTCCCGGTCGAGTTCCCTGAGAGATGAGCTTCTGAGACATCAGCGCAGCAAAAGCCGCCTCATCCCGCTCGTCCATGGCATGGTAGAGGCCGATTTTGTCTCCCGCTGCCCCCTCGGTCCACAGTGCCTTTTCCTTGCGTCCTGCGTTGTGGGCAATCACCTGATTGGCGGCGTCCAGAATATTGCCCGTGGAGCGATAATTCTGCTCTAGTTTGATCACCCGGCAGTCGGGAAAGTCACGTTCAAATTCTAAAATATTGCGGATATCCGCACCTCTCCAACCATAAATGGACTGGTCGTCGTCGCCCACCACACACAAATTGCGCTTTTCCCCTGCCATGAGCCTTACAAACTGATATTGTGCAGCATTTGTGTCCTGATATTCATCCACCAGCACATAATCAAATTTGTCTTGATAGTAGGCCAGCACCGGCGGGTTCTCCGCAAAGAGTTCCAGCGTCTTGATCAGAAGATCGTCAAAGTCCAGAGCATTGTTGCCTCGGAGCGTAGCCTCATAGCGCTGGTAGGCCTCGGAAATTTTGCGGTTTCGGAAATTATCCCCTGCGTCCTGCAACCATTCCCGGGGTGTAAGCATGCGGTTTTTAGCGTCGGAGATGGCCACCCGAATCGCCTTGGGCGGATATTCTTTTTCGCTGAGCTCCATGGCCTTACAGACGCCCTTGATGACGGTCATGCGGTCATCCTCGTCATAAATGGCAAAGGCGCGCTTGTAGCCCAATTTTTCAATATCCCGTCGCAATATGCGAGCGCAGCAGGAATGGAAGGTGGACACCCAGGCCTCCTCTCCCGCCGCTCCGGCCAGGGCGTTGACCCGCTCCACCATTTCTCTGGCAGCCTTGTTGGTAAAGGTAATGGCCAGTATCTTCCAGGGTTTGACCCCTTCTTCTATTAAATGCGCCACCCGGCAGGTGAGCACGCGGGTCTTTCCGCTGCCCGCGCCCGCCAAAACCAGCAGCGGCCCCTGGATCTGTTCCACGGCAGAGCGCTGCTGGGGATTTAGGCTATCTAAATAATTCATTGGTTCAATCCTTTTTCTTCAGTTTCTCAATCACGCGCTCGTAGCCACCCGCTCCATAGTTCAACGCCCGGTTCACCCGGCCAATGGTAGCCGTGGAGGCACCTGTCTTTTCCACGATCTCATTGTAAGTGATCTTGTCCCTAAGCATCAGCGCAATTTCCATCCGGGACGCCAGATCCTGCACCTCCCGTATAGTGAACAGATCCTCAAACAGGCGATAACAGTCCTCCTCACTCTCCAAGGACAAAAAGGCCCGGGCCAGCAGGTCCGTGCGTTCGTTTTTCAATCTGGATTCAAACATGGTTTATCCTCCGGCTTTCACACTTTAATGTACTGATATCATTATAGCGTTTCAACTTTCTTTCGTCAAGTATACTTGGGCATTCCTATTATATCTCTGAACTGCATAAATCACAATCAAAAACAATCAATCGCAACTTGACATTTGATGAAAAACGCTGTATTCTGAGGATAAGAAGGACAGCGGAGGGCATGTATGGATCGAAAACTGACCCATGAGCGACGACGAGAAATTGCCGAACGGCTGATGCGAGAGGGTAAGGTATCCGCTTCGGAGCTTTCCGAGCAATATGGTGTGAGCACGGAAACCATTCGCAAGGATTTGTTGTGGTTGGAAGACCATGGACTGGCACAACGAAGTTATGGAGGTGCCATGGCCTCTCCGGATGCACTGGAGCGTTCTTTTATAGAAAAGGCTACGGATAACGCCGCAAAAAAGCGTCTGATTGCACAGGCAACAGTGGAACACATTCCATCGGGCGCAATGGTTCTGCTGGATTCGGGAAGCACGGTACTGGAAGTCGCCCGCAAGCTCTCCTGCCGGTCAGATTTGCGCTTTTTCACCAATTCTCTGCAGGCCGCTCAGCTGTTGGCGGAAAAACATCGGGAAGTATACGTACCCGGTGGCCGGATTCGAACGTCTAGCCAAGCAATCACGGGTGCCTGGGCGGCAGAAACATTCCAGAGGATCAACGCAGACATTGCCATACTGGGTGCCAGTGGCTTTGCTGAAGGAAAAGGTCCATGTGTAGAAAGCATGGATGAGGCGGAGATCAAGGGTGCAATGATTCACTCCGCACGGCAGGCCATTCTGGTGGCAGATGCCAGCAAATTCAATCTTCAACCAGCTGTTCGCTTTGCGGAATGGTCAGAATTCTCTCTGCTGATCACCGATGCCAGCATAGGCGCTGAGGATCTATGCACCCTACGGCGGCAGATTCAGGTACAGCTTGCCGACAGGGAGGAGGAAACGAAATGAAAGGTTGTGTCTTTTCCATTCAACACTTTTGTGTGGATGACGGTCCAGGCATTCGCAGCTGTGTCTATCTCAAGGGCTGCAATCTTCATTGCGCCTGGTGTCATAACCCGGAAAGTCTCTCATGCAAACCGGAAGTTTCCTATATAGAGCATCTGTGTCAGGGCTGCGGCCGCTGTGCGCAGATCTGCAGCGCCCACAGCTTTGAAGGCGGCGTACATCTCTTTCGACGGGAAAAGTGTAATTGTGGAGGAAAAGCAGCCAGAGCCTGCCCCAGCGGCGCCCTATCCATAATCGGTGAGGAGATGACGCCAGAGGTAGTTCTGGACGCAGTTGAACGAGACCGGCGCTTTTTTGAGCGCAGCGGAGGGGGCATGACTGTCACCGGCGGTGAACCTACCATGCAGCCCGATTTTCTGTTGGCGCTCTTGCAGCTTGCAAAAAGCAGAGGCATTCACTGCTGCGTGGAAACAAACGGCACGGCTCCTTGGGGAATCTATGAATCCATATTGCCATTTGTAGATTTGTTTTTATGGGATTACAAACTGACCGATCCCCAACGGCATATGGAACTAGTGGGCACTTCCAACCGTACAATCTTGCAAAATCTGGAAAAGATCTGCGCGGCAGGAGGGCAGGCAGTGCTCCGCTGCCCCATCATTCCAGGCGTCAATGACGTACTGGAACATTTCAGCGCCATTGCCGCACTTACCTCTCGCCTGCCGCTACTGGGTTTTGAAATTATGCCCTATCACAACTTTGGCGTCTCCAAGACAGTTCGACTGGGAGCAGCGCCTCAAAGGGAATTCGTTGTTCCCCAGGAGGCAACTGTGGAAGTCTGGAAGGATCAAATCCGCTCCATGGGCGGAAGGGAATGGAGGAGAGAGGCATGAATAAACGCATAGAATCCCTAAGAGCTACCATCGATCGCCTGAACGACGCAGGTGTGCGGCGAACCTGTTTTTATCCCCTGGCCTACGCCTCCTTAAAGGAAACCCGAGGTGAAAGCATTGAACTGCGCCGCGCTAAGGCCGAGGCCTACATACTGGATAACGCGCCGCTGGCGGTGTTGGACGATGAGTTAATCGTAGGAAGTGTCAGCAATTTCTTTCCCGTGTGCGAAAACGTTCCGGATGTAGCTGAGCAGCACCGCAAGGCCCGTGAGGTGCTGGACGGCTATCTCAGAGAACGGGATAGTCGAAACCATGCCAAGATTAAGAGCGGCATCCGCACCTTTGAGGACAACTTTACCACCAAAAAGAGCCGCTGGGCACTAATGAGCCGCGTCTATCACGATGCAAGCATCACCTACGACGAATTACAGGCACTCATTCGGGATATGAGCACCGAATATGCCTCCCGGCTGGAAAAATATGAAATCGGCCGGGAGCTGGAGCGGGCCTTCAAGCTGGATTACGGCAGTGACGTACGCTCCGAGATTGACAATCTCCCCTGGTTCGCCGCCAATCATTTGAGCCTAAATTACGGTGCACTGTTGGCAGAGGGACTGGGCCCTCGGCTCAAACGCACCGAGCTTCTAGCTCAGGAGCGAGGAAATGATTTTTATCAGGCTCAGCTGATCGTTCTGAGGGCGGCCAGCCGCTTCTTTGCCCGCTACGCAAGCTTTGTGGCTGCTACCGCTGAGAAAGAGGAACGTTCGGTCCGTCGAGCCGAGTTGGAGAATATTTCCTCCATGCTGACGCGTCTGGCAACTCAACCCGCCGCAAGTTTTCTGGAGGGCGTACAATTCACCTGGATGCTACAGGTAATGATGACCCTGCTGTGGGGTTCCGCCCTGTCCTTCGGCCGCTTCGATCAGTATCTCTATCCGCTGTACGCGAAGGATATTTCTTCCGGCTCACTCACTCGGGAGCAGGCCCGAGAGATTTTGTGCTGCTTCTGGCTAAAGGTGAACGAGCCCAGGATGCGCACTGTCCAGAGCCTGACGTTGGGCGGCGTCACGCCTGAAGGGGAAGACGCTGTCAATCCCCTCACGGGCCTATGTCTGGAGGTAGTGCGGGATATGCGCCTGCCCTATCCCAACGTGGGCGCTCGGGTGAGCCGGAAAAATCCGGAATGGTACCGAGACGCCATTGCCGATTCAGTGCGTGCAGGGGCCGGTCAGCCTATGCTGATGGCCGACGAAGTGTGGATTTCCAACCTCAAGCGTTTGGGCTACGCGGATCGCTACGCCAACGACTACTATAACATGGGTTGTGTAGAAATTATGATCCCCGGAAAGCAGCCCAATTTCGGCATCACTGAGCCCATCGCCTTTCCAATGATCTTTGAAAGTGTTTTTGATAAATATCGGGGCCGGGAAGATGCGCTGGATAGCTTTGAAAAATTTCAAGCCGCCTATGACGAGGCTCTGGAAGAACTGGTGCAGGCGGATTACGCCGAGGCTCTGGAAAAACAGGCGGATAAGTTTGGAAAATGCTATGACCCCTTTGCTTCCATAATGGTGGACGGATGCCTGGAAAATGGCAAGGATATGTTCCAGGGTGGCGCCGAACTGGGCACACACTGGTCCTTCTACGCCTACGGCCTGGGCACTGCAGCAGATACCATGACTGCCATACGCCAGTGCGTTTATGAGCAGCACAATCTGTCGTTAGCCCAGTTAGCTGAAGCCCTTAGAAGGAACTTCGAGGGATACGAATCCCTGCGTGCCGCTCTGGAAAGTTGCCCTCACTATGGAAATGACCAGGATGAAGCCGACGAACAGGCCCGGCACATTCTCTCCCGTTTTGATGATCTGGTGTTCTCCCTGAATGCTCCGGAAGAACGAGAGAAATATGTAACCTCCCTCTTTGGTTATTTCTTCCACATCTATCACGGCGAAATCACAGGAGCTACAGCAAACGGGCGACTGCGGGGCGAACCTTTTAGTGACAGCATGGGACCTTCGCAGGGCAAGGACGTATCCGGTCCCACCAGCCTGCTCAACTCCGTGCTCAAGTTAGATCACGATAAAGTTACAGGCGGATACGCCCTGAATGTGAAGCTCAACGGCTCGCTGGTAAAGGGGGAAGCGGGCAAGCAGGCGCTCAAAGGGCTGCTCTTTGCGTATCTAGAGGCCGGTGGGCCACAAATTCAGGTAAACTTTGCCGATGTGGAAACCCTGCGCCGGGCGAAATTGGAACCGAAAAAGTACCGCAACGTCATCGTGCGCATCGGCGGCTACTGCGAATACTTTGTCAACCTGGATGAAGCCCTGCAGGATGAAATTATTACCAGAACCATTCACGGCTGCTAAATTTTATACAGGGAAAGGCCCGGGGCCTTCCCCGCAACTTTTCAAGATAGGAGGTTAGCGGCATGTCGTACGAAGTCATCAGCGCTGGACACATCACCCTGGACCTCACGCCGGAATTCTTCCCGGATGCCCAGAATCCGGCGGAACTATTCGTTCCGGGACGCCTGTTGCGCACGGGGCGCTGTATTCTGTCGCTGGGGGGCAGCGTGGGAAATACAGGAGTAGCCCTGACGAAGTTGGGGGTTAAGACCGCACTAGCAGGTAAGATCGGAGGCGATCAGTTGGGAGAAATTACCCTGAACCTTTTGCGGGAAACAGGCAATGACTTCCGACATCTTTCTGTGGACGATTCAGGTTGTTCAGCCTACACGGTGGTACTTGCTCCGGTGGGCATGGACAGAATCTTTCTGCACAACGCTGGGGTCAACGACAGCTTTGGTCCCTCCGATGTGGATTTTGAACATCTGAAAGAAGCGCGCTTATTTCATCTAGGCTATCCCACAGCCATGCGCCGCATGGCAGAGGATGGCGGAGCCGCACTCTGTGAACTCCTGCGCCGGGCCAAAGCGGCGGGAATGACCACCTCGTTGGACTTTTCCTATCCCGATGGGGAAATGGCACGCTTTGACTGGCCCCGAATCTTTGCCAATGCACTGCCCTGGGCAGACATGGTCTTTCCCAGTTTTGAAGAACTGCTGTTGATGCTCAGGCCGGAAGAATACCGGCGCATGTGTCAGCAAAATTCGGATATTCTGCGCGTTCTGGAAATTGATCTACTGCCGGAACTGGGACAAGAACTATTGGAAATGGGTGCAGCCGTAGCTGCCATCAAGTGTGGTACACGGGGATACTACCTGCGCACTGCAGGCCGGGAACGCCTGTCTGATATGGGGGGTGCTGTTCCACCACATGTGAACAATTGGGCTAACCGAGAATATTTCAATCATATTTTCCAAGCGGATATAGTCAAGAGCGCTACCGGCGCAGGGGATACCAGCATCGCTGGATTCCTGGCCGCTTTCCTCCGAGGCTACTCCCCCGCTCAATGTCTGGACGCCGCCTGCGCAGTGGGTGCCATTTGTGTCACCGATTATTCTGGCACCGGCGCCATCTGCCCCCTGGACGATGTATTGGAAAAGATCCGTGCAGGATGGGAAAAGATGCCCTATGATGGTTGTGAAACCCCGCATTTTCGTTATGATCCCACACTCAAAATGTTGGTAGGTCATGTAGGATAAATATAAAATTGCCCTTGCTGGACATAAACAGAGGCTCGCGCTAAAAGCGCAAACCTCTGTTTATGTTTGATCCACAGATATAAAAACAGGAGGAGCGATAATCGCTTCTCCTGTTCAAAGTTCTGCTTATTCGCAAATCTTGGTCACAACACCGGAACCCACCGTGCGGCCGCCTTCACGGATAGCGAAGCGCAGACCTTCTTCACACGCAATGGGCGTGATCAGCGTGATCTCCATGTCGATGTTGTCGCCAGGCATTACCATCTCAACGCCTTCCGGCAGCTTGATGTTGCCCGTAACGT
>JAHZHZ010000007.1 GCA_019419995.1 Clostridiales bacterium | reverse complement strand
CGACCGCTCTATCCAACTGAGCTACGGGGGCTTATACAGAAAATATTCAATTTTGTGGGGCTCCAGGATTCGAACGATTCGATTTTTAGGAGGCGGACCCTCTATCCTGGTGAGGTACGGGGGTTCATGCGATGGTTATCCAATCCTAAATCGTGAGCATGTAAGAATTATCTTTACGTAAAAGTTTACTGATAAACTTTCGCGTACTAAAAACACATGCGCCAAGATTATTGGCGGCTACTGCTTAAATGTGCTTATAATTTATATGCCACACAGCTTTAATTATGCCACGAAGATGGAAGCTTGTCAAGGGAAAAGCTTGCTTCAGAGGGCACAAAAGTAGTACAGGTTAAAGTTTAATACAGGAAGCTGAAGCTCTGGATATAAGTGCAGAATTGTGGTATAATAATATAGTAGAAAAAATATTATGAGGGCCCGGTTTCGGAGCCTGACGAGGTAAAATTCATGCATAAAGAAAATCATTATGATGAAAGTCAGATCCAGGTACTGGAAGGCTTGGAAGCGGTAAGGCGCCGCCCGGGGATGTATATTGGTTCCACTGATGAGCGCGGCCTGCATCATCTGGTTTACGAAATTGTGGATAATGCCATCGACGAGGCTCTGGCGGGTTTTTGCGACCATATTGAGGTTACGTTGGAAAGTGATGGGTCTGTCACGGTGTGTGATAATGGCCGTGGCTTTCCGGTGGGCATTCATCCCAAGATGGGTCGTCCTGCAGTAGAGGTATGTTTGACGGTGCTGCATGCAGGTGGAAAATTTGGAGGTGGAGGCTATAAAGTATCCGGCGGCTTGCATGGCGTGGGTGCGTCGGTAGTCAACGCTCTTTCCAGGCATATGCAGGTCAACGTTTATCAGGATGGCAAGATCTATCAGCAGGAATATGAGCGTGGGAAGATTCTCTACGATCTGAAGGTGGTGGGCGATGCTGGTACGCGCACTGGTACTACCGTACGCTTTTACCCGGACGTTAAGACGGGGGAAACACCTGAACCAGGCATCTTTGAAACGGGGAATTTTCAATTTGATATTCTCAAAGCTCGTTTCCGGGAAATGGCTTTCCTCAACAAGGGGGTACGCATTACGCTCACAGATCTGCGTTGCGAACCCAAATTGGAAAAAAGCTATCATTACGAGGGCGGTATCATTTCGTTTGTAGAATATCTGAATAAGCACAAGGAGCCTCTGTTCAAACCGCCGGTATATATTGAGGGTACGAAAAATGGCGCTACGGTGGAAGTGGCCCTTCAGTGGAACGATAGCTACAACGAGAATGTATTCACCTTTGCCAACAATATTCATACGCCCGAAGGGGGCACACATCTTGCTGGTTTCCGCAATGCTTTGACCAGGGTTGTCAATGATTACGGCCGCAAGAGTGGCATGCTTAAGGCCAACGACCAGAATCTCTCAGGCGAGGACGTGAGAGAAGGGTTGGCTGCGGTGATATCCGTGAAACTGGTGGAACCGCAATTTGAGGGGCAGACCAAGACCAAGCTGGGCAATTCCGAGGTGCGCCCCCTGGTGGATGGAATGGTATCCGAAAAACTGGCCACTTACTTTGAAGAAAATCCTGCTTCGGCCAGAGCGGTGTTGGAGAAGTGCCTGGCTGCGTCCAGAGCGCGGGAGGCAGCTCGAAAGGCTCGCGATCTGACCCGTCGCAAGACGGCGCTGGAATCGGCGGCACTCCCGGGCAAACTGGCGGATTGCTCTGAAAAAGATCCCAGCAAATGCGAGATTTTTCTGGTGGAGGGCGATTCGGCTGGCGGCAGTGCTAAGTCTGGCCGAGACCGGCATTTTCAGGCCATCTTGCCCTTAAGGGGAAAGATTCTGAACGTGGAGAAAACTCGCATGGATAAGGCTCTGGGCAATCAGGAGATCAAGTCCATGATTACGGCCTTTGGGGCGGGCTTTGGCAACGATTTTGATGAGAGTAAACTTCGCTATCATCGTATTGTCTGCATGACGGATGCGGATGTGGATGGAAGTCATATTCGGATTTTGATGCTGACATTCTTCTATCGTTTCATGCCCAAGCTGATTGAAAACGGCTATGTTTACATCGCTCAGCCTCCGCTGTATAAGGTAACGAAGGGCAAAAACTCTCAGTATGTATATTCCGATGCGCAGCTTCAGAAGGTGCTGGATGAGCTGGGACGAGATTCCAAGCCGGATATTCAGAGATATAAGGGATTGGGTGAAATGAGCGCTGAACAGCTCTGGGACACCACTATGAATCCTGAAACGCGCATTATGTACCGCGTCGAACTTAAGGATGCTATTGCGGCGGACGAACTTTTTACGCTGCTGATGGGGGATCAGGTGGAGCCCCGGAAGGAATTTATTGAACAAAACGCCAAACTGGTAGCAAACCTCGACATTTAAGAAAACGGAGGATGAAAAAACGTGGCTGATGAAAAAAATATCGGTACCTTGCTTCCGCTGGATGTCGAGGAAGAACTAAAACACTCCTTTATTTCCTATGCCATGGCCGTTATTGTGACGCGAGCGTTGCCGGACGTACGTGACGGCTTGAAGCCTGTGCATCGGCGTATATTGTATTCCATGTCAGAATTGGGTGTAACCCCGGACAAGCCCCATAGGAAGTCTGCACGTATTGTGGGCGATGTTTTGGGTAAGTACCATCCCCATGGCGACAGTTCTGTCTATGACGCCATGGTGCGCCTTGCGCAGGATTTTTCCATTCGCTATATGTTGGTGGATGGACAGGGAAATTTTGGCTCCGTGGATGGCGATGGAGCGGCGGCGATGCGCTATACTGAGGCGCGTCTTTCCAAGATTTCTTTGGAAATGGTCCGTGATATTGAAAAAGAAACGGTGGATTTTTATCCAAATTTTGATGAAACACTGATGCAGCCGGCCGTGATGCCCAGCCGTTTTCCCAATTTGCTGGTCAATGGCTCCTCGGGTATTGCCGTAGGCATGGCCACCAATATTCCTCCGCATAATTTGGGTGAAGTGATCGATGCTGTGGTGCATATGATTGAACACCCGGATTGTAGCGTGGATGATTTAATGGAGCATGTCAAGGGCCCAGACTTTCCTACAGGAGGCGTAATTCTGGGGCGGCGTGGGATCTACGACGCCTATCATGAGGGCCGGGGACGGATCGTAGTGCGCGCTAAGAGCGAGATAGAGGAAATGGGCGGAAATCGCCAGCGCATCGTGGTCACGGAAATTCCCTATATGGTCAATAAGGCCCGCTTGATTGAAAAGATCGCGGAGCTGGTGCATGAAAAGACGGTGGAAGGTATCTCCGATATCCGCGATGAATCCGACCGTGGAGGCATGCGCATTGTCATTGAACTTAAGCGCGATGTCAATGCCAACATCGTCCTCAATTATCTCTACAAGCATACACAGCTTCAAGAAACCTTCGGTGCCATTATGCTTGCACTGGTGGATGGAGAGCCTAAAATTCTCTCTCTGCGGCAGATCATTCATCACTATATTGAGCATCAGGAGGATGTAATCCGCAGGCGTACCCGCTATGATCTGAACAAAGCTGAAGCCAGAAGCCACATTCTGGAAGGATTGATGATTGCTTTGGACAACATTGATGAGGTTGTCCGCATGATTCGTGCATCCCGCACCGCGCAGGAGGCCAAGAATGGGCTGATGGAGCGCTTTGGGCTATCTGAACGTCAGGCCCAGGCGATCCTGGATATGCGTTTGCAGCGTCTGACGGGCTTGGAACGGGATAAAATTGAAGCAGAGTATGCGGAGTTGCAAAAACAGATCGCATACTTCCGGGCTGTACTGGCGGATGAACAATTGGTATTGGGCATTATCAGGGAAGAAATTCTGGAAATCAAGGACAAGTATGCAGATCCCCGACGTACGGAAATATCCGCGCTGGATGGGGAAATCGACATGCTGGATCTGATTGAGGAAGAGGACATGGTAGTTACCATGACGCACTACGGTTATGTCAAGCGTCTACCCAAGACTACTTATCGCGCCCAGCGCAGGGGAGGAAAGGGCGTAATTGCCACCACAACTCGCGAGGAAGATTTTGTGGAGCAAATGTATGTTACCAGCACTCATGATCCCCTGATGTTCTTTACCAATCGGGGACGCGTCTATCAGATGAACTGCTACGAAATACCTGAGGCAGGACGCACAGCCCGAGGAACTGCCATTGTAAATCTGTTGCAGTTGGCACCCGGAGAAAAAGTGACCACTATGCTGCCTATACCCGTTGAAAAGGTGTCGGGTCAGTATCTGGTCATGGCGACGCGCAGGGGAACCATCAAGCGTACCGAGCTGAGCGAATTTGTAAACTTGCGTCGAGCCGGTTTGATCGCGATTGTTCTTCGCGATGACGATGAGCTCATCGGCGTGCGCCGTACTGGTGGCAGCGATGAAATTTTGTTGGGAACGCGCAATGGCATGGCCATTCGCTTTGGCGAGGATGAACTGCGCCCCATTGGACGTTCGGCCATGGGTGTGCGATCCATTGAGCTGGTGGGCGATGACGAGGTGATTGACGTAGCTGCCGTGGAGTCGGGCGCACAGGTGCTTTCCATTACGGAAAACGGCTATGGCAAGCGTACGGACATCGAGGAATATCGCCTGCAACAGCGGGGTGGCCGGGGCATTAAGGCCATGAACATTACGGAAAAAACCGGTAAGCTGGCAGCACAGTTGCTGGTACACGATGAAGAGGATCTGTTGTTGATTACAATTGATGGTACAGTCATTCGCACTCCGGTGAGCAGTATTTCAATACAGGGCAGAAATACGCAAGGTGTGAGGCTGATGCGTGTGGGCGAAGACAGCAAGGTGATCTGTGTGGCCCGGGCAGAGGCTGAACCGGATGAGGATGAACTGAGCGAGCCGGAAGTCGTGGAACAGGATCAAGAGATCTTGACAGACGATGTGAATCAGGATGAAGAAATCTGATTTAGTCAATTGGGGCGGCGCAATTTTGCGCCGCTCTTTTGCGTCTCACCGAGCTGCGCGTAGTATTGAGAAAGGATTAACGCCATAAAAAGGGAGAGAGTGGGAATACATGCAAGGGAAGTGAGCACTGATTACATACAAGTGTTGGCAAGCACACCATTGAAGGTGACGGGGTCGAGTTTTATGGGATGCTTGAAGGGAAAAGTGGTCTGATGATTGACAAACAATTGGGAATCCGGAGTAGAAGTGCAGAAATTGAGAATTCCAGTGCAGAGGGGATTATGTAGACGCGGTAGAAAAACATATTTGCTGCCAGTTGAAGGAAGATGAAACGAAAGAATGGTTGAAGATATTGGCAAAGGATCATAACGCTTTTAAGGGCGCGAGGACAGTTCCCCCACAGATGCCAGATTGTCTATGTCACTGCGGGGATGCGATTAGTATTTTAGGATTTTGCCTGCTGCTGAAAAATGGCTTTGCTGAAGAAAGATGATGTTTATAGCCAGAGCTGTAGATGATAAATGGAGCCGCACGTGCATTTTGCACAGCGACTCCATTATTTATTGGATTAATGGTTGAGTTCTAAGCCCCTTCTGTTTGAGCGGCAGGCAGATCTCCTTTTTCTTTGGGAAGCTCAGGCAGTGCACGCACCAGGATGGGTTTTTCCTTTCCTTCTACGGCCTCCTTGGTGATAATGCACTTGGAGACGCCCTCAATGGATGGAAGATCGAACATGGTGTCGGTCATTACGCCCTCGATAATAGCGCGCAGGCCGCGGGCGCCACTCTTGCGTTCCAGAGCCAGATGTGCAATAGCTGTGAGCGCCTCAGGTGTGAATTCCAGTTCCACATTGTCAAAACTCAACAGTTTGGAATACTGGCGCACCAGCGCATTCTTAGGCTCGGTGAGAATTTTGATCAGAGCTGTTTCATCCAGCTGATTCAAGGTAACCAATACTGGAAGGCGCCCTACAAATTCAGGAATTAGGCCGAATTTTAACAGATCTTCAGGGCGTACCTTGGACATGATCTCTTCGCTGGCTCGCTGATTTTTGGAATGCAATTCCGCGCCAAAGCCCATAGTCTTTTTGCCAGTACGGTTCTCTACAATCTTTTCAATGCCATCAAAGGCGCCGCCACAGATGAAAAGAATGTTTGAAGTATCAATCTGAATGAATTCTTGATGGGGATGCTTTCGACCTCCTTGCGGCGGGACGGAAGCGATGGTACCTTCCAGAATTTTCAACAGCGCCTGCTGGACACCCTCGCCACTTACGTCGCGGGTGATGGAGGGGTTTTCGCTCTTGCGGGCAATTTTGTCAATTTCATCGATGTAGATGATACCCCGCTGAGCCAGTTCCACATCATAATCCGCATTCTGAATAAGTCTGAGCAGGATATTCTCCACGTCTTCGCCTACATAGCC
Source organism: Clostridiales bacterium (assembly GCA_019419995.1). Taxonomy (GTDB): domain Bacteria; phylum Bacillota; class Clostridia; order Christensenellales; family Aristaeellaceae; genus SFTH01. The sequence continues at coordinate 83,800 of JAHZHZ010000007.1, read as the reverse complement.
GGCCTCTGTAAGGCTGGTGGCATCCCCGATGGCAAAGGGAACGTTGAGAATCTTGGCTAGGGTCTGCGCCAGATAGGTCTTGCCGCATCCCGTGGGCCCCAACATAACAATATTGGATTTCTGAAGCTCCACATCGTTTTTCTTATTGTTCATAAAGCGGATGCGTTTGTAATGGTTATATACGGCCACACAAAGCGCCTTCTTGGCGGCTTCCTGTCCAACCACATACTGATCCAATACATCCTTGATTTCCTGAGGAGTCTTTATTTCAATTTCTCCACAGGCATTGACGCTGTCCACATCGTCGGAAACGATTTCCTGACACAGCAGAATGCATTCATTGCAAATGTAGGCGTTCGGTCCGGCTACCAGACGACGAACCTGGTCTTGGGTCTTGCCGCAGAACGAACAGCGAACGGGATTTCCTCCGTTATTAAAATCTTCCCTGTTAGCCATAGTTATCTCCTTGGAGCAATGATTTCATCGATCAGGCCGTAGTTCAGGGCTTCCTGAGCGCTCAGATAGTGATCGCGTTCTACGTCTTTTTCGATGGTTTTGAGAGGCTTGCCTGTGTTCTGGGCGAGTAACTCATTCATGATTTTCTTGATCTTGAGGATCTGCTCAGCCTGAATTTGAATGTCCGTGGCCTGACCGCGGGCACCGCCCAAAGGCTGATGGATCATGATTTCAGCGTGGGGGAGCGCCTTCCGCTTTCCCTTTGCGCCGGCAGCCAGCAGGAACGCGCCCATGGAGGCTGCCAGTCCGATGCACAGCGTAGAAACTTCGCACTTCAGATAGCGCATAGTGTCGTAAATGGCCATGCCTGCGGAGACGGAGCCACCCGGGCTGTTGATGTAGAGCATGATATCCGCGTCCGGATCTTCCATTTCCAAAAACAGCATTTGGGCGACAACCAAATTGGCCACCGTGTCGTCGATTTCTCCTCCTAGAAAGATGATTCGATCCTTCAGAAGGCGAGAAAAAATGTCATAACTGCGCTCGCCACGATTCGTTTGTTCAATGACATAGGGCACCATATTCACAGGCACACCTCCTAATTCTGTTCAATTTGTATACCTATATATTATGTTTTTCTTTGCCTGCGGGAGATCGGAAAAGGCGATGCTCGCTTGTCTGCTGACAAAGTATATGTGTCACCAGGGACGGATATGAAGAAGTCCGCAGCGCAAGACCTTGAGGGCGGCTGCGGACGGATACATAAAACCAAACATGGTAGATCAGGCTCGCCCTTGCGCGCTCCCGCATCTGCATCTGGCCTTATTCTGCGTTATTCTTCAGGAAAGCTACGGTCTTTTGCAGGGAAGCAAGCTCTGCAAAGTACTCCTTATCGCCTTCAGAGAGCATGGCCTTAAATTCATCCAGGGACTTCTGGTTCTGCTGGGCATACTTGGAAATTTCCGCGTCAGTTTCCGCCTCGTCTGCCTTGATATCTTCGGCCTTCATTACTGCGCTGAGCACCAACTGAGTCTTTACCCGGTCTTGAGCGGAAGGCTTGTACATTTCGCGTACCTGCTCGCGGGTCTGGCCAGTATATTTGAAGTAATCGTCCAGCTTCATTCCCTGATACATCATGCGCATTTCCATATCACGCAGCATGGCATCAATCTGATCCTGAATCATGGCATCGGGGATGTCAACCTGCGCATTTTCACATACCTTTTCAATGACTTCATTTTCAAAGGCGTTTTCGGCGCGGGTCTCCGCCTGCTTTTCCAGTCTCTCCCGAATTTCGGCCTTATATTCATCAACCGTGTTGGCATTTTCGGAAACTTCTTTCACGAAATCCTCATCCAGTGCAGGCATTTCCTTCTCGCGGATGCCGTTGACATGCACGTGGAATACGACGGCCTTGCCTGCCAGTTCCTCGGAATGATACTGTTCGGGGAAGGTGACGTTTACATCCACGTCGGAACCGATTTCGGCGCCAACCAGCTGATCCTCAAAGCCGGGGATGAAGGCACCGGAACCCAGTACCAATTCATGATTATCGGCAGTGCCACCCTCAAACTGCTCCTCGCCCAGGAAACCAGCATAATTGATGTTCACCTGATCGTCCAGCTTGGCGGCACGATCGGTTACTTCCACCCAACGGGCGGCGCGGTCGCGAGCGCGCTCTACGTCGGCCATCACATCGTCGTCCGTTACTTCATCTACGGTCTTGACGAGGCCCAGATGCTTGTATTCACCCAGGGTGACGTCGGGACGTACGAACACTTCTACGGTGAATTTCAATTCCTTGCCGCGGCCAATTTCCTGAACGTCCAGCTCGGGACGATCGACAACTTCAACATTATGCTCCTTCAAAGCGGCCTGATAGATCTCCGGAAAGATCGCGTCAAAGGCATCCTCATAAAAAACGCTTTCGCCGTAGTGGGCCTCAATCACCTTCATCGGTGCCTTGCCCCTGCGGAAGCCGGGAATATTGATTTTTTTAACCATCTTCTGGTAGGCCTTCTTAATGCCCTCCTCAAACTTTTCGGGTTCGACAGTAAAGCCGAGTTTGACCTTGTTGGAAGACAGCTTTTCATAAGTTGTGGTCATGGGAATTCTCCTCCTGCGTCTAATGACGATTTCATACTTTGTCAGTCTAGCACAATGAACGTCCTTTTGCAAGGTTTCCATGTAAAATACTACGGATATACTAGGTTAAATATGGAAAATTCCGTGAAACTCTATTGACATTGGCTAGAGGAGTTGCTATACTTGGTACTGGCTTTGAAAAGCTCTGTGCCATAGACAGCGAGTGCGCTTGCGCGTAAGACAGAATTTGTCGCTCGCCGAGGCGCTAAGGATGGTTGATACATACCGCCCTTGCGTCTTGCGCAAGGGTTTTTCTCTGTCCAAGATTCTGGACGAGAATGTGAGGTGTTAGTTTATGTCCAATGCAAAAATTCTTGAATCCAAGAAGACGATTGTCGCCGGTATCAAAGAGAAGTTTGAGAAGGCGAAGACCGTGGTGCTGGTCGACTATCGTGGCCTGACGGTGGCGGAAGATACTGAGCTGCGCACGCAGCTGCGCCAGGCAGGGGTTGAATACGTGGTTTTGAAGAACACGATGATTCACCTGGCTACGAAAGACGTAGAAGGCCTGGAGAAGCTGGAGGCTCATCTGGAGGGCCCCACGGCTGTGGCTTTTGGCTACGAAGATATGATCGCTCCCGCCAAGATTCTCTGCGACTTCTCCAAGAAGGCGAAGAAGATGAGCATCAAGTGCGGTGTGTGCGATGGTGCCTATCTGGAGGAATCCGGTGTACAGGCTCTGGCGAACCTGCCCAGCAAGGAAGTTCTCATTGCCAAGATCATGGGCAGCATGATGAGCTCCGTGAGCAAGTTTGTGTACTGCGTGGAAGCTCTGCGCAAAAAGCAGGCTGGCGAAGAATAAGAGCCGCCTGAAATAGGATTATAAGACATCATAATATGGAGGATATCACCATGACGAATGCAGAAATCATCTCCGCAATCGAGGGAATGACGATTCTTGAGTTGGCTGACCTGGTTAAAGAAATGGAAGAGAAGTTTGGCGTGTCTGCAGCGGCTCCTGTCGTTGCTGGCGGCGCTGTGGCCGGTGCTGTTGCCGAGGCAGCAGAAGAGAAGACCGAGTTTGACGTGATCCTGAAGGAAGCGGGCGCCAAGAAGCTCAACGTCATCAAGATCGTGCGCGAAGTCAAGCCGGGCCTGGGCCTGAAGGAAGCCAAGGAGCTGGTAGACGGCGCTCCGTCCACGTTGGCGGAAGGCGTTGCCAAGGAAGCTGCCGAGGAAATGAAGAAGAAGTTCGAAGAAGCCGGCGCTGTGATCGAGATCAAGTAATCCACGCACGGTTTAAGGGGGTTGCGGCGGGTGTCGCAACCTCCTTTTCGTGAAAGCAGTAGAGGAAATGTGATTGTAAAATTTGGCTTACCATCCCGGAAATACTTGCAATTTGGAGGGGACTATTTTATAATCTAATAGTCTGCCCCGGTTGTGGGCTGCTGTTTTTGTTGCAAGAATTTGTTGGGGACGGCGGCCGCGAAATCCGCGGGAGCCGCATCAAAAGATATGGGAGGTGTCGAAAATGGCATCGGATAAGCGCATCAAGGTGACGCTGGCGTGCTCTGAGTGCAAGCAGCGCAATTACAATACCATGAAGAACAAGAAGAACGATCCCGACCGCCTTGAGATGAACAAGTATTGCCGCTTCTGCAAGAAGCACACCAGCCACAAGGAGACCAAGTAAGCGATTGCTGCTCCTGCGACCTTAAGACAAGGATGTGAAATAATGGCGAACGCAGTGGAGAAGAAGGACAAGCCTTCTTTCTTTGCGCGCATCGGCAACTTCTTCAAGCGCATTGGCCGCTATTTCAAAAATATGTGGCATGAGCTCAAGAAGGTTACTTGGCCGAACCGCAAGGATGTGCTGAACTATTCTCTGGTCGTATTCGTGTTTATGGTGATCATGGGCGTCATCATTGGTCTGATTGACTTTGGTTCCGGCGCGTTGATTGACCTGATCGTCAGCTTCTAATGGACAGAGGTTCGAATATGTCAGAGAATTCTGAAATCAAGTGGTATGTGGTGCATACCTATTCCGGATACGAAAACAAAGTCAAGGTCAACCTGGAGAAGTCCGTGGAAAACAATGGATTGCAGGATGAAATTGTAGAAGTTTGTATTCCGGTGGAAGAAGCTGTAGAAATTAAAAATAATAAGCGCCGCACGGTGCAGCACAAGCTGTTGCCGGGCTATGTGCTGGTCAAAATGCACATGACGGATGAAACATGGTATATCGTCCGCAATACTCGCGGCGTGACTGGATTTGTGGGTGCTGGAAACAAGGCGACACCCCTGTCCGAAACGGACTTCGCCTCTGTGTTTGATTCCATACCGCAGACGCGGTTGGATATTCAGGTGGGCGATAATGTGCGCATTCTCTCTGGTCTGTTTGAGAATTTTACCGGAAAGGTAACCGAGATCGATCTGGAAAACCAGAAGATCAAAGTGGTTGTGCCAATGCTCAAGCGGGAAACAGATGTAGAACTGGCGTACGACGAAGTCGTCCGTGAGGACTGATCCGCATTAGTTAATGCTGAATGCCCGTCAATCGGGTTTCAGGGAGTGGGAGGAACGCTACATGCGTTTCGCTTTCACCACATCAAATAGAGGAGGATACCCAGAATGGCAAAGAAAGTAACTGCGCTTATCAAGCTGCAGGTTCCTGCCGCCAAGGCCACGCCCGCACCGCCGATCGGCCCGGCCCTCGGCCAGCACGGCGTGAACATCCCCGGATTCTGCAAGGAATTCAATGACCGCACTGCGAAGCAGGCGGGCCTGATCATCCCGGTGGTCATCACCGTGTATCAGGATCGTTCCTTCACGTTCATTACCAAGACCCCCCCGGCGGCCGTCCTGATTAAGAAGGCCTGCGGCATTGAGCATGCATCCGGACGTCCCAACAAGGACAAGGTGGCCAACATCACCAAGGCTCAGGTTAAGGAAATTGCCGAGCTGAAGATGAAGGATCTGAACGCGGCTTCCCTCGAAGCGGCAATGAGCATGATTGCCGGTACTGCCCGCTCCATGGGTGTCGTGGTCGTCGACTGACCATCCAGTTTGGGAACGATTTATGTGGGAGGGCATGAGGCCCGTTGAACCACAAGGAGGATGTAAAATGAAAATGGGTAAAAAATATTCCGACAGCGTGAAGCTGATCGACCGCAGCAAGCAGTATGATCCTGAAGAGGCAATTGCGCTGGTCAAGCAGACTGCCAAGGCTAAGTTTGACGAGACGATTGAAATTTCTGTTCGTCTGGGCGTTGATCCCCGCCATGCGGACCAGCAGGTTCGTGGCGCTGTGGTGCTCCCCAACGGCACTGGTAAGACGGTTCGCGTGCTTGCCTTCGTGAAGGAGAACCGCATTGAGGAAGCTAAGGCCGCTGGAGCCGATCTCGTCGCGGATGATGAGATCATCAAGAAGATCCAGGGTGGCTGGTTTGAGTTCGATGCCTGCGTGGCTACTCCGGATATGATGGGTGTCGTCGGCCGTCTGGGCCGCGTGCTGGGTCCCAAGGGCCTGATGCCGAACCCGAAGTCCGGCAGCGTTTCCCCTGATATCGCCCGCATGATCAGCGATATTAAAGCCGGTAAGGTTGAATATCGCGTGGATAAGACGGCCATCATTCACTGCCCGGTTGGAAAGGCTTCCTTTGATGCCGATAAGCTCACCGAGAACCTGCGTACCCTGATGGAAGCCATTATCAAGGCTAAGCCCGCAGCGGCGAAGGGAACTTATATTCGCTCTGCCGTGATTTCTTCCACCATGGGCCCGGGCATCAAACTCAATTCCCTGAAATTCTGATTCTTTCAGATAGATGCCGCCTCTGTGCGGTTTGGGATCGCCCCTGACTCCTCGGAGCAGGGGCTTTTGTTTTGCAAATTTATTCTCCGGAGGTTATACAAATGATACGCGGTGCTATACCTGCGGATGCTTCCCGCTTGGCAGAGATTTATATTTTTGCCAAGCGCACGGCTTATCGCTCTATCTTTCAAAATGATCAGGTGTCTTTTAATGAAATGCAGGTGCTTCCACTGGCTTTAGATTTCCTGCATAATTCTGAACTTTTAAAAGATCTCTACGTCCTTGATGATGGAATCGTAAGGGGTTTGATGCGCTGGAATCGTGGCGAGGAGGGCCAGGGCCTGTGGGAGTTAAAGGAATTGTACGTCGATCCCTTTTTTCAGCATGGGGGATATGGCCGGAAACTCATGGAAGATTTTTTGGAGCATGCATGTGCACGGAGCATGCGATTTGCCGTGCTCTGGGTGTTGGAAAAGAACACAAATGCACGCAGCTTTTATGAGCGCTTTGGCTTTTCTCCCGATGGGGCGAGAAAGTTACAGCCGGGAACCGATCAGTTTTTGTTGCGCTATCGTAAAACATTGCCCTAATTGTCAACTAAAATAAAATAATGGTTGACAATTGCGAATGCCTATGCTATTCTCTTAAAGAGGAGTTGAGGCATATGCAAAAAGTAAAGGGGTCTTCCCGAGTATTGCGCATTGCCCAGTGTGGATTACTGACGGCGGTTTTATGTATACTTTCGCCAATTGCCATTCCCATTGGGCCGATCCCCATTACTCTGGGGGTATTTGCAGTGATGCTGTGTGGTGTGATGCTGGACTGGAAGCAGGCAGGCGCGGCAGTACTGGCTTATCTCTGTCTGGGGGCCATAGGATTGCCTGTGTTTTCCGGAGGAGGGAGCGGAATTGGCACATTTGCGGGGCCTACGGGAGGTTACTTGTGGTCATTTTTGCCCATGGTGGTGCTCATCGCTTTTTTAAGCCGCAGGACGAGAAAGAGCCGGGGGCTTGAAATGGTGATTGCGGTGGGAGCGTGTGCATTGGCGACGCTGCTGTGTTATCTGGTGGGCACGTGGCAGTTTACCATTGTGACAGAGACTGACTGGAAGCACGCGCTTTCGGTGTGTGTCTATCCCTTTGTTCCATTTGATTTAGGAAAGGCTCTGGCAGCCAGTGCATTGGGCGTACAGATTCGCAGGCGCTTGTATGCGATGGGATTGCGATAACCGGGGGAAAGAACAGGAGGCTACTGCACGCGGATAAATAATTGAGAGAAGGTTGCTTGCAGCAGTAGACTTCGTGGAACGGATTTTCTCGAAGATAATGGGGAGATAGTTCCCACTGAAAAGAATATGTTTTGTATTTGGGGATTTACCGAATAACTTGAAAATTCCATATTTCTGAAAAAAGAAACTCCTGCCCAAGGAATACCTGGGTAGGAGTTTCTTATTGAAATGCGTGTGTGGAACGCAGAAAGACTTTATCTGTGCCCCAATTTCCCAATTTGAAAGTCCAGAGCCTCATAAAAGCGGCTGATGTGCAATCCGTCTACCAGAGCATGGTGACACAAGACGCTGAGGGGAAGGAGTGTGCGTCCACCTTCTTCAAAACGTCGCCCCCAACTGATGCGAGGGTTACTGTCCGCGGGAAAGGGAACAGGTTGTATCAGGGAAGTGTAGCTTAACCAAGGCAGGCAAGTGATAAACAGGTAGGAGAGAGAAGAAAGAGCCTCCTCCTCAATACTGCCGCTCTCATGGCAACGTTTCTGAGCTTCTTGCGCAGTATGAAGGAAAAGTTCAAACGGCTGATCTGCGCGCAGCTGACAATAGGCAAAGGTGCCGTCTGCCTTAGCAACTGTATGGGAAGTGGGGCACCAGGGGTATTCTAGGATATTGTCACCCTGTATACGCTGGCGAAATTCAGGAATGGCATTTGCAGCCCGAGAAACGGCGTAGAGTAAGCTAAGAAAAAATGGAGCGCCAGAATCATGGCAGAATTTCATCAAAGCACAGATTTCCACATTGACCGTCACCCCAACATAAGGGTAAGCAAGGGAACGAAAATAGTCGAAATGTTCCTTGCGAGGATAGGTGTGCATGTCTAGAATATAAACTGCGTCGCTCATAATAACTCCTTCAGGTGTGTAATTTAAAATAGCCCGGCGAAGCCGGACTATTTAATAAATTCATCAACAAAATCAGTCTCTGGACAGGATGGTTTTTTCCGTTTCTCCATCGAAGAAGTGCAGGCGATTGACGTCAAAGCCTACGGTGATATCCTCGCCGCCCCGGGAGCTGGTACGGGGATCTACCCTTGCAATAAATGTGCCTTCCTTGCCGCTGGTGGAGAGATAGAGGTAGGTTTCCGAGCCCATCAGCTCAACCATTTCCACATGTACATCGATGCAGGCGTCGGGATAGGCAGAAATAAAGGCATCGTCGTCGTGGACATTTTCCGGGCGGATACCCATATACACTTCTTTGCCGATGTAGTCACCCGTCATGCGCTGGATCTTGCCTTCCGGTACCCGAATGGCATTTTCACCGAACACCGCATACACGCCTCCGCCGCGCTTTTCCAATTTTACCCGGAAGACGTTCATCTGCGGCGTGCCGATGAAACAGCCCACAAAGAGGTTGTTGGGATGATCGTAGAGATTTTGTGGCGTATCCTGCTGCTGCATAAAGCCATCTTTCATCACCACAATGCGCGTACCCATGGTCATGGCTTCCGTCTGATCGTGGGTAACGTAGATAAAGGTCGTCTGCAGGCGCTGGTGAAGCTTTGTGATTTCGCTTCGCGTTTGCACGCGCAATTTGGCATCCAGATTGGACAGCGGTTCATCCATCAAAAAGACCTTGGGTTCCCGAACGATGGCCCGCCCCAGCGCCACGCGCTGGCGCTGTCCGCCGGACAGCGCTGCCGGCTTTCGATTCAGCAGCGCCTCGATTCCCAGAATCTGAGCGGCCTCTTTCACCCGACGGTCTATTTCGTTCTTTGGCATTTTCCGCAGTTTCAGGCCGAAAGCCATGTTGTTGTAAACGGTCATATGGGGATAGAGCGCGTAGCTCTGGAATACCATGGCAATGTCCCTGTCTTTGGGCGGCACATTGTTGACCAGTTTGTCGTCGATGTAAATTTCGCCCCCGGAGATCTCTTCCAATCCGGCGATCATTCTCAACGTCGTGGACTTGCCGCAGCCGGAGGGCCCTACGAGCACGATAAACTCCTTGTCCTCGATTTCCAGGTTGAAATCGCTTACCGCCACAACATCCACGGACCCAGGATAAACTTTGCGGACGTTGCGAAGAGACAAACTCGCCATGACTCGTACCTCCTCAAATTTAAAATACTCTACCCTATTATAGCAAAAAATCAAATGTTTGAATATGGATTGAATTCACAAAAATAATATTCGGGTTTTGGAGTTTCGAGGTGGGAAAGAAGCGATTTCGGGCTGTACAGCTATTTGGACATAAATTTGACGTTAAAGGGTTTTTTTGCTGATCCCTTGAAAAAAGCTTTGGTGTTTTGCAGGTTTTGTATTATAATAATAATGGAATATCATGATATGGAGGTGGAAGCTTTGGCGCAGGTTCAGACAATATTTAATCAGATGGCCAACCTGTTTTCCAATTTGTTTGTCCACCCGGACTGGCGCAATATACTGGATATCGCAATTTTGACGGTTTTGATTTACAATTTGCTTAAACTGGTGAGCTACACCCGGGCCAACTCTCTTCTGAAGGGCATCATATTTGTATTAGCCCTGGCATTGATCTCTGACGTTTTGGAAATCAATGCGCTGAATTGGGTGCTTCAGCAAATCATAAGCGTAGGCGTGGTGGTATTGGTCATTGTATTTCAGCCGGAACTGCGGAGAGTGTTGGAGCAATTGGGGCGCTCCAAATTGGCGCGAAATCTGTTTGGATCGCCCAATAAGCAAAGGAATACGCGCATGGAACTTCACGTTTCAGAAATCGTCAAAGCCTTAAACGATATGTCCCGCAAGAAAATCGGTGCGTTGATTGTCATAGAGCGTTCCACCAAATTAGGGGATGTCATTGAATCGGGAACCATCGTAGATGCAGAGATTTCTTCTCAGTTGATTGAGAATATTTTTGAGCCCAATACGCCGCTGCATGACGGTGCCATGATTATCCGGGAGGAACGGATTACGGCTGCCGCCTGTATTCTCCAGCTTTCAGACGATTACTCCATTTCCCGGGAGCTGGGTACTCGGCACCGGGCGGCCATCGGGATCACGGAGGCTACGGATGCGGTGGCGCTGATCGTATCGGAAGAGACGGGTATAATTTCCATGGCGCGTGAAGGGAAACTTACCAGATACCTGGATACCAAATCCCTCAATATATTGCTGACGGAGCTCTTTACTCCCGATCGCACCCTCTCCTCGTGGGTAGCACAGCCTGATGGAAAGGAGAGCGCTAATGAACATTAAATTGTTGCTTCGTCGAATTTCCGCATGGCTGGTTGCTGCCGCCAAGCGCTTGTGGGTGGTGCTTTCACGGCGTACGTGGATGAAGGTGTTTTCACTGTTGCTGGCGGTGCTGCTATGGAATTATGTGGTCTCTTCTAATAATTCCATTACGCGTACAAAAGTCATTTCAGGTGTGAGCGGCTATCTTATGGGCCAGTCCACAATGAATGATAATGGATTGGCATTGCTCACTGATCCCACCGAACAGATCAATGATGTAACGGTGCGCCTGGAAGTGGCGCAATCCCTCTATAGTCAGGTTTCGGCGGATAATGTGCAGGTAATGCTGGATCTTTCCAGCGTGCGCACAGCGGGCACGCAGGCGGTTCCGCTCAAGGCAAGCTCCACTTATGGCAGGGTGACGAGTATTATTCCCGAGACGGTTACGCTGACCTTTGAAACACTGGATTCCCGCCTGGTTCCTGTCAATCCGGTGCTCGCGGGGGTGCAGAGCGAGGATAAATGGTATAATATCAGCCGCAGCAATCCATCGGGAATTACGGTTAGCGGAGCGGCGTCAGTGGTGCGCAGCATTTCTCAGGCGCAGGTACGCACAGATGTTACCGGAGCAGAGAGCAACTACACGCGTGCGGAGCCCTATGTGCTTTTGGATGGAGATGGGAAAGAAATTGACCAATCCATGCTCAACCGGTCGGTAACGTCTATTTCCATAACGACGGAAATTTATCCCACCAAGGAATTGCCCATTTCCACAGCCATTGAAGACGTGGTTACCGGGCGCGTGGCGGATGGATATGTGATTTCAGACATCTCTATTCAACCGGAGAGTATTACTGTGGCGGCGGAACAGAGCTTGTTGGATGGCATTTCACAGTTGCTGATCGAACCCGTATCCGTGGAAGGACTCTCCCAGAGCTTTTCGGCCCGTGCGGCGATTTCGCTCCTATCTGACTTTAAATATGAATCTGCGGAGCAGGTTTATGTCAATATAACCATTTCAGAAGAGGATATCAGCGCATGGATTAATAACAATACGCTGACCTTTGTGGGGAAGGCTGATGATTTGCAGCTGGAATGGCCCAAGGGAGATATTCAGGTATATGTCACTGGGCCGCGCAGCGAAGTGGAAGCTCTAAGTGAAGAGGGGATATCCATTACAGTGGATTTGACAGGCCTGGAAGCCGGGACCCACGTTTGTCCGCTGATTTTCCCGGAGCAAAACTATCCGGAAGTCAGTTTTGAACCGGAATTTCAAAATATTGAAGTTACGCTTACTGAAGTGCCACAGGAATAGAATGTGGCTTACAGATACGGGAGGACTGTTGAAAGATGACCCAATCGGGATATGCCAACGCAATTGTGGATACCATGCTCGGCTGGCTAAAGGGCCTGGCGAGCTGGGTATTAAAGCTGTTTAACCTGTCGGGGGGTTTTTCGCCGTTGAAGTTTTTGGCGGACAACTGGTTGAAGTTGTTGATTATACTTCTGATCACTGGAATGGCGGTAGATTTGCTGGTATGGTTGATCCGCTGGCGCCCCCACTGGGTTTGGTTTCATAAAAAGCGCGTAATCATCAATGATAAAAACTTCTTTGCCCAGGAGAAGTTTGCTGATGTTGAAGGTCAGCAAACTCGTTCCAGGCCAAATTCAAAGTCCTCGGTCGTTCGGCCGCGCCGAAACTGGGAGGACAATGAATTTGTGGTGCCAGGCGCAGCCCGGCGGCGCCGTGAGGAAATGGCCCGGCGGGAAGCGCAACTGCGAGAGGCGCGGGAGCAGCGACTCAAGAGCCTTCGCGCAGGGGAACCGACAGATGTTTTTCAGGATGAATTGTTCGATGTAAATGCCGAACAAAAATCCTCAGATACTTATGAGGACGAAGTGTTCAGCGTGTCCAATCTGCCTAAACCCGATAAGGAAACGCAGGCTCAACAGATTCGAAAGGGCAAACCTCAGCCGCAGCGACGGAAGGGATCGTACCGCAAGCAGGGTGGTGGGGGCAGGACGCAGCCATCTTCTGCCAAGAAGGGAGTCAGGCAGACGCATAGCAACGCCAGCCATTCCACCATGGTTCGAAGCAAAAAGCGTCCGGCCCCCGGACAGCGTCTGAAACCCGAACAAAAAAAGCGATGATCTATCCATCGCTTTTTCTGTGTACGAAAGAATTGAAAGGGGAGGGAAATTGATGAAAGATTTCAGATATCATTTGCCTACGCGCTTTGTATTTGGACGCCGGGCGGAAGAAGCGGTGGGCCAGGAGCTGTGCGCTCTAGGCGCTAGCCGAGTATTAATTCATTATGGTGGAGGTTCCGCTGTGCGCAGTGGACTCATTGGTCGTTTAGAAGCGGATTTGCGTGGCCATGGGATGCAGGTACAGTTGTTGAGCGGGGCCATGCCGAATCCCCGGGACGATAAGGTTTATGAGGGGATTGAGCTGGTGCGCCGGGAAAAAATTGATTTTATTCTGGCGGTAGGCGGTGGTTCGGCCATTGATTCCTCCAAGGCTATTGCCCATGGGGCCTGTTATGACGGAGATTTCTGGGATTTCTTTTGCGGGAAGGCCAAACCTGAACGCACGTTGCCCTTTGGCGTGGTGCTTACTACCTCTGCAGCCGGGAGTGAATCTTCCAACAGCTGCGTGATTATGCAGATGAGCAGCAGGATTAAGCGGGGATTGACTACGGAGTTGAATCGGCCATTGATTGCCTTTATGAACCCAGAACTGGCCATGACGGTGCCTCCCTATCAGATTGCCAGCGGGGCCACGGATATTCTGGCACACATTATGGAGAGGTATTTTACCAGTGAGGCGGAGGTAGACCTCACTGATCGCCTCTGTGAGGCGGCCATGCAGGCAGTCATCCGTGCGGCAAGAATTGCGGTTCGGGATCCGGAGAATTATGATGCTCAGGCGCAGTTGATGTGGGCAGGTACGATCGCTCACAACGAGACATTGGGAGTGGGACGGGTAGGGGACTTTGGCTCCCATCAGTTGGAACATGAACTTTCTGCCCTCTACGATGTGGCGCATGGCGCTGGCCTGGCCGTGGTCTTTCCGGCGTGGATGCGCTTTCAAATGGGGCGGCACGTCATGCGTATCGCCCAGTTCGCCAATCGAGTGTATAACGTGCCCATGAACTTCGAAAATCCTCAGGAGACGGCGCTTCGGGGCATTGAGGCTCATGAGAGTTTTCTGCGAGAGATTGGCATGCCGGTGACGCTGAAAGAGCTGGGCGCAAGAAGTGAAGATATTGAGGCTCTTGCGGCAAAGGCCAAGCGAAATCCAGGCACAGATACCATTGGGCGAGCCTGGCCCATTACCGGTGAAGAGGCCCGGGAGATTTTCCGCATTGCGGATCGATAAAAGGATCTAAAGAATTGACGGGGCCGGGCGCATGCGCCCGGCCCCGCCTTTGGGGAATGGGGGTACAGAGGGTATTCATGGTCGGTGGCTCAAACCGACAATATTATTATAGGAATCAGTTATGAATCACCCATGTACAAACTGTAAACAAACCCGGTTAAAAAGATGACTTTGGAAAGAAAAGACAGGAATAGAGGCGTAATCAACTTTTTCATACCAATTGTCGCGTGGGCACATTGCGCGAATAATTTATTAATGAATGTGGAAATTCAATTACTTATGCTGCACTGTTTCTCACAATGGGCAGCCTTGCTTAGCGTTGGAAGCTTAAGTATGCTTTATGGGCGTATCTTCCGTTTGCCTGCGCCATTATCGCCTTACATTTCTTTGTGGTATTTATTTAGATAGAAAATGAAAAATCCAACCGCAAATAAGTAAGCAGCTACAGTAAGAAGAATGGCGACCACATCTGTGCCTATCAGGACAAAGGTGATCATAAGTCCACCAAATACATAGAGCATCAGGTCGTAGGCTTTGGCTTTTGCGCGATTGGAAATAGCCATATTGCGCTCGTCATTTTTGTTTATTTGCAGTTGCTTTTGCAGTTGAGGGTTCTTTTTCATTGTCCGATTGTTGATTATGTCTCCCAGACCATAGCCAAATGCGCCACATCCCAAACCAATGCAGACATAGGGCAGTGCCAACAATACGCCCTTGGGTTCGGAAATTGATTTTCCTAAAACCAGTCCGGCAGCAAGCAATAATAGGCCCAAAACGGTAGAAAGATAATTAAACCCCTTCTTTTTCATCATTCATTCTCCTCATAAATGAAAATTTCTTCAATGTTTTTTTCAAAAAAACGGGCGATTTTAAAGGCCAAAAGGATGGAGGGATTGTATCGACCGTTTTCCAGAGATCCGATGGTTTGCCTCGATACCTCCAATGCGGCTGCTAAATCCTCTTGGCTCATTCCCTTGCTTTTTCGCAGTTCTTCCAGTCGATTTTTCAAATGATTTCTCCCCTCTTATGGAAAGCTTGCTTTCCATTTTATTTTACTATCTGCCGGGCTAAATGTCAAGCTTGCTTTCCATTTTGAAAGGGAGAAATGAACGCTCATGTATCATAAAGGATAGATATAAAAAGAGAATATTTGGAATTACGGGATCTGGCTGCGATAGAGGGATGACAACATTGGAAGTTTAGAAATTTTTATTTCTTCAGTGAAGCCCATTTTTGTATGGATTCGTTAAGGGGTGGAGCGCGAACTTTTGAAAGGATTCTTTTCTGGTGATGCGCGAATGGCCTTTATCCGTAGGCAAAATACAGAAACAGCAAGGCTTTTGCCAAGCTGTTTCCAGATCTTGCCCTTATGCAGATATTAATCCATCATTTCCTGAATCTCCCGATCTGTAAGGCCGGGCTGCAGGGCACGATTGATGCCGCCGGCGATCATGGTGGCACAGTTTTTTACAATGGCATCGATATCTCTGGGGGTGACGATTAAATTACCCAGCTTTGTATCCATCAACTCCCGTTCCATGGAGCCCAGCGCGGCATCTTGCTGTGCGTCGGAATGGGAACTGGCCAGCAGAGCGAAGGCATCTCGAGCCAGCGTGGCGGCATAGATGACCGTAGGTATGCCAACGGCAATTACATCCACACCCAGGGTTTCCCTGGTGAGAGGTCGGCGATGATTGCCTACACCTGAACCTGGCTGAATTCCAGTATTGGAAATTTGCACGGTGCAGCCAATGCGTTCAGAATCCCGTGCAGCCAGAGAATCAATGCAGAGCACGGCTCTTGGGTGGAGTTTTTGAGCCAGGCTTTCCACCATTTCCACGGTCTCAATTCCGGTGACGCCCAACACGCCCGGGGCGATGGCGCAGACACTGCGCATGCCGCTGCGGGCGTATTCGCTCTGCAACATATGTCGTGTGACCAACGTTTTATCAATGGCTGCGGGGCCCAGAGAGTCTGGAGTAACGTCGCGGTTGCCCAAACCGACTACCAGCACAGGCGCATCCTGGGATGGAGCCAGCATCCGAGAAAGTTCTTCGCCCAGAAGATTTGCCATGGCGATGCGCGCATCGGGATCGTGTTCCCGAAGGAGGGCGCATTCCAATGTGAGATAGTTGCCGCAGGGTTTGCCCAGGCTTTGAGCGGCTTCTTCAGTGCGGATAACGACCTCACTGAGTTGTATATCCGATTCTTCCCAGCGGTGAACATCCACGCCGGGAAAGGAAGCTTCTGCCCCAAGGTTTTCCATGGCCAGATCTGTATGGGTTGCAAACATTTTAACACCTCATCTCCATTCAAACTGCCATTAGTTTACCCAAGATTTGCAAGAAAATACGATGAAAGACTTGCATTTCCCATTGACAAGTGCTATAATATGATTTGCAATTTGCGTAGGGAGGTGAAGAATTTGCCGAATATCAAGTCTGCCATCAAGCGCGTGAAGGTGACCGAAAAGAAGAACCTGCGCAATCGAATGATCAAGTCTGCGATGAAGACCCAGATTAAGAAGTTCGATACCGCCGTATCCGCGAACGAGGCCGATGTCAAGCTGCTCAGCGTGACGCAGGGCGCCGTTGACAAGGCTGCCGCTAAGGGCGTTATTCATAAGAACGCTGCAAACCGTAAAAAGGCCCGCATGGCCAAACGCCTCGCGAAGGCTGCTCAGTAAGGTCACCAAGTACCACAGAGGGAACGCGATGTATTTGCGTTCCCTTTGTGTTATCCTAAAATGCAGTGAATGAATGTTGAACTTTGTCAATTACAAAGGAGGTTGGTTATGGAGGATCTCTTTAGCGCCGCGGCGCATAGCCATGCACCTCTGGCCGACCGGATGCGGCCCAGAACGCTGGAGGAATTTATCGGGCAGACGCATCTGCTGGGTAAAGGGAGGCTTTTGAGAAGAGCCATCGAGGCGGATCGGTTGACCAGTTCCATTTTCTGGGGTCCTCCTGGCTGTGGCAAGACCACCTTGGCTTCCATTATCGCAGAACATACCCAATCGGCTTTTGTCAAGCTCAACGCAGTGACCAGTGGCGTTTCAGATGTGCGGGAAGTACTTAAAGAGGCGCAGGAGCGCCTGACTCTTTATGGGCAATCTACATATTTGTTGCTGGACGAATGTCATCGCTGGTCCAAGTCTCAGTCGGATTCCATCTTGCCGGCAATTGAACAAGGGGTGATCCGTTTCATCGGTTCCACCACGGAAAATCCCATGATTTCTATGACACCCGCCATCGTTAGCAGGTGCAGGTTATTTCATTTTGAGCCACTCAACACAGAGGAAGTCAAATGCGCTGTACTCAACGCCATTGCCGACCCGGTCAACGGATATGGAGATCGAGAGGTGACGCTTGACGATGATGCGCTGGATCACATTGCCCAGGTGGCTAACGGCGATGTGCGCAGCGCACTGAACGCGTTGGAACTGGCGGTGCTCACAACGCCCATGGAAGCGGATGGTTCCGTGCACATTACGCTTGCGGTGGCAGAGGAGTCCATTCAGAGCCGCGTGTTACAAATGGATGAATCGACCTATTACGACATGTTATCTGCGTTTTGCAAATCCATGCGGGGTTCGGACAGCGATGCGGCACTGGCTTGGTTTGCCCGATTGCTGCGGGGAGGAGTAGATCCCAGGCTTATTGTGCGACGGGTTATCGTCCATGCCAGTGAAGATGTGGGCTTGGCCAATCCCATGGCCATGCTTCAGGCTACTGCTGCCATGCAGGCGCTGGAGAGCGTGGGTATGCCGGAGGCACGGCTGTCCATCGCTCAGGCCATCATTGCCGTATGCGAAAGTCCCAAATCCAATTCCGTGTGCGTGGCAGTGGACCGGGCCATGGCGGATGCCGAGCGGGGTGGCTATCAAGCTGTTCCGGTGCATCTCCGGGATACACATTATCGGGGCGCGGATGCATTGGGCTCTGGTGAAGGATATAAATACGCCCACGATTACCCGGGGCACTATGTTCAGCAAGACTATGCGCCCCTGGAAGCCCAAGGCATGCCCTACTATCTGCCCAGTGAAGAGGGGCAGGAAGTGGAAATTCGAGCTATACGCATGCTTCGGGGAATTGAGGATGATCCTGATCCCAGTTGTCTATAAAAATGTCGAAAATTTCGCCTGCCAAATTAACCCAAAGGCGTTGATAGATGCAGGCGTTTTTTTTATAATGTGAATGATCTGACCCTTAACTGGGTTATAATGGATACATGGAGCGTTTGCAATTCATGTCAAACAGGAACGCCGCAAAACGGCATATGGATAGATTTGATATAGAAGTCAGTCCTCGAAAAAAAAGCGGAGGTACGGGAAGAAAGGGCGCGAGCAGTGCCAATAAAAGCGCTGCCAGGCGCTCTGGAACGGCTTCCTATGCGTCCGGCAGAAGCAAGGGGGCGTCGGGTTCAAGGCCCCGCAGTTCCGCGGGTAGCGGAACCAAAAAGGAAAATTCTGCGTCTAAACGGAGTATGAAAACTGCAAGTACATCCGCAAGAAAAAAGACAACCATAAAGGAAAATCCACTTGCCCAACGCAGATCTGCCGTGCTGATGGTGGATAATCAACCCAATAGGCATGCGCAGTCTGCCCGTGGGAAAAGCAAAGGGCGCGTGGCACAGGAGAGAAACCGCACCAGAAAGCGCCGTCGCAACCGTGGCGGTGGGTTTACTATGCTCAATGTGTTTCTGGTGGCGATAATTGCACTATTGGTGGGAATTGGTGTCTGGCGTACACAGGAGTATCAGGCGCTGGCGGAAATGAAAGCCGCTGTTTCCAGCGAGACTTTCTTTACAGGCACGACGGTAGACGGCGTGGATCTCACTGGGATGACGCTTGAACAGGCATTGGAATATTGGCAGAGCCAGGTGGAGCCTTCCTATCGGCAGGCGGCAGTAGTTTTGGATGACGGCACAACTATTACCGCGGAACAACTGGGCTATACCAGCAATTATGCGGAGGTTTTGACCACGGCTTGGAATTCCGGGCGAAGTGGTTCGCTGGTGCAGCGTTACCGGCTGATGCAGGCTGCCGTAGCCAGGCCGGCAAGCTATCAGGTGGAACGAACTTTTTTCGATCATGCGTTGGTTCAAAACTACGCGGCTACATTGGCGGCGCAGATCGATGCAGAGCCTAAAGATGCGAAGGTAAAATCCTTTAATGTGGAAACATATACCTTCGAATTCGAGCCTGAGCAGAATGGGTATACCTTAAACCAGACTGCACTGGTGGAGGATATTGAGGCGGCCCTCATGGTGGGTGGCGGAGATGTAAAATTGCAGATCGCCACGCAGGCGCCCGCGGTGACCCAGGAGAATGTTGCCTCCGAATATGGCATGATCAGCTATGCCATTACCAATGCCTCCTCCTCCAAGAGCAATCGTTTGGATAACATTCGTCTCAGCCTGGAATTGATTAATGGTACCTGCCTGGAACCGGGAGACACCTTCTCCTTTAACCAAGTGGTAGGCGAGCGCACTACCGAACGAGGATTTAAGACAGCCACAGCTTATTCCAGCGGCAAAGTTACCGAGGAAGTGGGCGGTGGAATATGCCAGGTCTCCACCACGCTGTTTAACGCAGTGGTGAAAGCGGATTTGGAGATCAATGAGCGCCATTCCCATTCTCTAACGGTAAGCTATGTGGATTTGGGAAAGGACGCGGCTGTGGACTGGGGAAACAAGGATCTGAAGTTTACCAATAATACTGACGATCGGATCTACATCTGCTGTTATTTGACCGATGACAAGCGTGTGCGCGTAGGCGTGTTTGGGCGCCTGCTGGAAGATGGCGTAACCATTACCCTGGAGGGAGTGCGCACGGGTACGATTGATTATGATACACAGTACCAGCTCAGCTTTGAACTCTACAGCGGACAGACGCGAGTGGTTCAGAGTGGAAAGAAGGGTTATACCGCCACCACTTATAAGATCTGGTGGGATGCTCAGGGCAATGAGATTCGGCGGGAAGAACTGTGTAAGAGCCGCTATCAGGCCACCGATGAAATTATTGAATATGGTCCGTGATTGCGTAAATCGTAGGTCTGTGGTATACTGTGGAGTAAAGAGGTGAATGACATGGCAAAGCTTTACACCCGTGAAGAAATTCAGCGCAGGAGAGTCAAATTTCAAGTGTTTGCAGGAATGTTTGACTTTCTGGCCGTGGTGGTAGGCGTGATTGTCATTGTGGGGTGCATCATTTTAATTGCTTCATTGATACGCTGGATCGCAGCGGATGTACCTGTGACGTTTCACAAGATGTGGGAGATGCTTGAAAAATCCATCATTATTCCTGAATAAGTTTTGATCAATCCGGCGCGTAAGCGTCGGATTTGGTTATAGATGGCCTACGACATGGGATGGAGTTGAAAGAAATGAGAACATCTTGGGCGCAGCTCACGGAGGAAATTCAACAGTGCCACAAGTGTCGCCTGTGCGAGTTTCGCAATCATGTGGTGCCCGGCGAGGGAAACCCTCATGCAACGCTGATGTTTATCGGAGAAGGACCGGGCCGGGACGAAGATTTGCAGGGAAGGCCCTTTGTGGGGCGCAGTGGAGAATTGCTGACCCGGATGATTCGCGCCATCGGACTGGAGCGGGAGGATGTTTACATCTGCAATGTGGTCAAGTGCAGGCCTCCTCAAAACCGCAATCCCGAGCCGGATGAAGCACAGGCATGTTTAAATTATCTCAGGGCGCAAGTGGCACTGGTGCGCCCCAGAGTGGTAGCGTTATTGGGTAAGGTGGCCTGTCGGTATACATTGCAGCAGGAGATTTCCGTCATGCGCGAGCATGGAAGATGGTTTGAGAGAAAGGGCGTTTGGTTCATGCCCACCTATCATCCTTCGGCATTGCTGAGGGATCCTGCTAAAAAGCGCGATTCCTGGGAAGACTTTCAGAAGATTCGGGATAAATTAAAAGAAATTGAGGCGCAAGCCAAAGAATCGGGTGAAGAAAAGCTGTGACGAATGATCTTCAGCGGCTCCGCCAGGAGTTGGAAAAGCTAATTTCTGAGGTATACGAGGGAGAACGCAAGGTATTGGTCCATGGGGAAGGAAGTCAGGGCGCTAGAGTAATGCTTGTGGGCGAAGCGCCCGGAGAACAGGAAACCCTTCAACGCCGTCCCTTTGTGGGCAAGGCTGGAAAGAACCTGGATCAGTTTCTGGAACAGAGTGGTATAGACAGGGGTCAGCTCTATGTCACTAACGCCGTCAAATTCCGGCCTACAAAGATTTCTGCGGCGGGACGGGTGGTCAATCGCCCGCCCAATCGGGAGGAAGTGCGCTTATTTTTTCCCTGGCTTCAGAAGGAAATTGAACTGGTGGGCGCGCAGGTCATCGTCACACTGGGCAATGTTCCCCTCAAGGCGTTAATGGGGCAACGGGTAGCCGTCGGCGAATTGCATGGGCAATTTCAAGACTGGGAAGGGAAACGGATCTATCCCATGTATCATCCGGCGTCGCTGATCTACAATCCATCTTTGCGTCCAATCTACGAGCAGGACATATCGCAACTGGCTGCCTGGCTTCGGGAACATTGAGGCATGGTTTAAGAAATGATGGGAAAAATGCAAAAATATCGTCTTTGCCCCTTGCGCTTCCGATACAATCGTGTATAATTACATGGTGAACCCAGCGGAAGCCTTTGCCATTTAGGCGGGGGCCTGCTGGTCATAACAGCCATCCTGAGAGGAAGATTTCAATGAGCCTGATCAAATGCCCCAGATGCGAATTGAATTATATGCTGGATACGGAAAAGATGTGTTCCGTTTGCCGGCGTGAGGTTCGCGGCGAAAGCGAACAGTATGAGATGATTGAATTGTGTTCGGAATGCGGAGAGAACCCCGTCGTGCCCGGACAGGAATTGTGTGCCTATTGCCTGAAAGAATTGGCCCAGCGGGGCGCTGAGACGCAGAGTGATGACAGCGTGGTCAGCGAGGCGGCAAATATTGGCATAGATTCGGTCAGCACCATGGATGAGATTGAATTGGATCTCGATGGTGACTTGGGCGATGACCTGGATGACGAAGTTTTTGATGATGAAGATAAGGCCTTCTTTGGGGAAGACGATGAAGACGAAGAAGATGAGGATGAAGAAGGCGCAAATTCTTCCAAAGCGTCCGGCAGGAGCCGCTGAGCGTGGGCATTTGGGCAATTTCAGATTTGCACCTACCGGCTCACCAGAAGCCCATGGACATCTTTGGAGCGCACTGGCAGAATCATTTTGAACATATCCGTGCCAATTGGTTGGAACAGGTTGATCCGGAGGATATCGTGTTGTTGCCCGGCGATTTGAGCTGGGCAATGCACTTGGAAGAAGCTTTGGATGATCTGAAGCGCATTGGTGAACTGCCAGGCCGGAAGATTTTGATTCGAGGCAATCACGATTATTGGTGGAGCTCCATCGGCCGCGTCCGTAGGACGCTTCCAGAGGGATGTTATGCTCTTCAGAATGACAGCCTGATGTTGGAGAACGTGCTCTTTGCTGGCAGCCGCGGCTGGCAAATCCCACAGGACCCCAATGGAGAGGGCGATGATGCTCGAATTTACCGGCGGGAGAGACAACGGCTGGAGATGTCCTTAAAGCATGCCCGGTCCCGAAGCGAGACGGCGCCGCTGATTGCCATGATGCACTATCCCCCACGCAGCGAAACGGAGATCGGTTTTTCTGATATTTTTAAGGAATTTGGCGTGGATCAGGTGGTGTATGGACATCTTCATGGGGCCGCGTTGGCGGGCGCTGTTAGAGGAATAATGGATGGAATTATCTATCATCAGGTATCGTGTGATGGATTAGATTTTCAGCTCAGACATATAATGGATGTCAAATAACTGCCGCCGGGGACCGACGGCAGCTTTTAATACGATAAGATGAGGGTGGAAGGAGAAAGGCATGGATAAGCGATTGCTGCTGTTATTAAACCCCTGTGCAGGGCAGAGGCGGGCAAATCGTCTGCTGCCGGAAATTGTGCGGCTCTATAATGAATGCGGCTATCATTGCGAGACCTATGTCACGGGCAGTTCGGGAGACGCCACACAATTTTTAAGCAATCATGGCGGGATATATGACCGCCTGGTTTGTATCGGAGGGGATGGTACCCTCAATGAAACCATAGCGGGCATGATTGAAGGCGGAGTGGATTGCCCCGTGGGATACATCCCGGCGGGAAGCACCAATGACTATGCAAACAGTCTGGGCTTATCCACTGATATTCTCAGGGCGGCCAGGGATTCGGTGGAGGGAGTGCCCTGCCGCTTTGATTTGGGAAGGTTTAATGGCAGGAATTTTATTTATACGGCATCCTGTGGCGCCTTTGCGCGCACCAGCTACACTACGTCTCAGACGGCTAAAAATCTGCTGGGGCATCTGGCCTACATATTTGAGGGATTGAAGGATCTTCTGCCCAGCTTAAAACCCTTGCACATGCGCTTTGAGACAGATGACCGGGTGTTGGAAGGCAATTATATTTTCTGTGGAGTGACCAATTCCCTGTCTGTGGGCGGTATCCTGAAGCTGGATCCAGATTTGGTGCGCCTCAACGACGGCATGTTTGAGGTGATGCTGGTGAAGTATCCTACGCTTCCTATTCATTGGACGAAGATTTTGATGGATTTGCGAAGCTGTAACCTGCCCAGCGAAATGATTGAGTTTTTTACGGCCCGTCAATTAAAAATCGAGGCGTCGGAGGATGTAGAGTGGACGCTGGATGGGGAACGGGGCGAAAATGGGCGTAGCTTTGAAGTGATCAACCTGCCCCGGCGCATTGAGCTGATCCTGCCCAGAACGGCGCTCAATGTGATGAGCATGGAGGTGGAGGAGGATGCAGCCCAAAATCAATTATCAGATTGAAATGGAGCGCACAATACAGCGACTGCAGCAACGAGGGGAACGGCCCAAACTGGTGCTGCATGCCTGCTGTGCGCCCTGTTCCAGCGCAGTGTTGGA
Organism: Clostridiales bacterium; assembly: GCA_019419995.1. GTDB lineage: Bacteria > Bacillota > Clostridia > Christensenellales > Aristaeellaceae > SFTH01. Next base: position 59,666 of record JAHZHZ010000007.1, on the reverse strand, counting down.
ACGTCTTCATGAGACTTTTGAGGTAATCGTCTATTATTATAATCCCAATATTGCGCCGGAAGACGAATTTCGGCACAGGGCGGAGGAACAAGAGAGATTGGTTGCGCAAATGCCGCTGAAGGACGTGCGCGTAGTGGAGGGGCCATATGATCCCGAACGCTTTTATGCCCTCGTTAGGGGTTTGGAACAGGAAACTGAGGGCGGTGCACGCTGCGGGGTATGCTTTGAAATGCGGTTGCGACGTACTGCGGAATTTGCCCGGGAAGTTGGTGCAAAGTATTTTACCACTACGCTTTCCATCAGCCCGCTGAAGGATGCCCAGCGCCTGAATGCTCTGGGCATTGCAATTGGAAATGAAATGGGCGTGGATTACCTCTGTTCTGATTTCAAGAAAAAGAATGGATACAGGCGCTCCTGTGAGCTCTCAGAAATATATGGTCTATACCGGCAGGATTATTGCGGCTGCATTTTTTCTCAAAGGGAACGGCAGAGAGCAAAGGCTTTAAAGAAAATGGGTACCAGTGATGGAATGATCGGGGGAGAAAACTAGATGACCGTCAAGGAAAATGTGCTTCTGAGGCTTCTGGAAGCCCAGGAAAGTCTATCCGGAAGCGATTTGGCGCGGGAATTGGGCGTATCCCGAAACGCCGTGTGGAAAGCGATTGAACAGCTCAGAGGCGAAGGATATGTCATCGAAGCGATCACAAACCGTGGATATCGAATCAGCTCTGGACCTGAAGCGCTCACATTACCGGAGATACGCCGCTATCTTGTTCCCGGTCCCATTGGAAGCACCATCGAAATCCATGACGAGTTGGTATCCACAAACATTCGTGCTAAAGAACTGGCCGTGCAGGGTGCGCCCCACGGAACAGCTGTGCTTGCCCGTCAGCAGAGCGGTGGACGTGGCCGCTTCGGACGCAATTTCTTCTCACCTCGGGGAAGCGGAGTATATATTTCATTTATCCTTCGAACACAGCTGCCGGCTGAACAGGCGGTATTGATTACTTCCATGTCAGCCGTCGCTGTGGCTCGGGCCATTGAGCGGGTATCTGAACTGCATGCTGGAATCAAATGGGTAAATGATGTATACCTGGGAAGTAGAAAAACGTGTGGCATACTTTGCGAGGCCGGCCTGGACTTTGAGAGCGGGCAAATGCAGTATGTGGTGTCGGGAATCGGCGTCAATGTGGGATTTATGGATTTTCCCCCGGAATTGGAGGAAGTCGCCACATCCATCTCCAATGAATGCGGAGTACAGGTTTCCAGAAGCCGCTTCTGTGCGGAATTGATTAACGAAATGAACGCCCTGTTTCCGCAACTGGAAAGCAGAGCGTTTATGGAGGAGTATCGATCCCGATCCATTGTCGTAGGGCGTGAAATTACTGTCATCCATGGGAAAGAGCGTTACGCAGCTACGGCGGTGGAGATTGATGATGGGGGGAGTCTAGTGGTGCGCATGCCCGGCGGAGAGCTCCAAACCCTGCGCTCGGGAGAGATCAGCGTTCGCTTGAACTGATGGGGAAATCTTCCGAAGGGACGGCCCCTGTTGAAAGTGGGGCGAGACGCAAAATGCGTGCCTGAAGCTGCTGGGCATCCCGTTCATCGTGGGTAACCCACAGGGAAGTGCGGCCCTCAGCGTGAGTGCGAATGCAATCCAGCGCTCGCTGCCGAGTTTCACCGTCCAGCCCGCGCAATGGCTCGTCCAAAACTAATAGGTCATATTCAGCGGCCAGTGCCCGAGCAATGGCCACTCTGCGGGCCATACCTCCACTAAATTCCCGAACTGGGCGCTGCATGTCACCCTCGTCCAATCCCAACTGACGCAGCAGGGATCGGGCGTAATTGCGCTCTATATGGCCTGATGCGGTGAGCAGCACATTTTTTTCCGCGGACAATTGCTGAAACAGCCGGTCTTCCTGAAAGACCGCGCTGATTTTTTTTCCTTCCACACCGGAAATATGGCCGGAATCAGGCGCCTCCAGCCCACAGATTAGCCGAAGTAACGTGGTTTTTCCACAGCCTGAGGGGCCTAAAATGCAGTTGGGCTTGCCGGGGGAAAAATGGAAACTGAGCTGATTTAAGACGCTTCGCTCCCCGTAAGCTTTGCACAGCTTTTCCAATTGAAGATCTACAGACATTGCAAAGCTCACATCCTTTCCAGCAATCGGCGAAGTAGGCGGGTCAACAAAGCAAACAGACGGGCGCAGGCCGCGCTGAGCAGTACGATGAGAATCGTCCAGGCAAAGAGATCGCCGGTCATCAGGTAAACCTTGGCCCGGTATAGGGCTTCGCCAATGGAGCCGGAGGGAATGGATATCAGCTCTGCTGCCACTCCAGATTTCCATGCCAGGCCGATGGCCGTGGTAAAGACCGATTCTAACGGTACAAGTGCCGGCAGTGCATAGAGGTAGAGTATGCGCCGTGAGCGGGACATGCGGAATAGATGGGCCATTTCCAGCATGTGAGGATCTGTTCGCTCAATTTCCGCGAGGGTGCCCGCATAGATCAAGGGAAAGACAATTAAGAAACTGATCAGTACGGATAGATTTCGCGAAGGTACCCAAATCAGCGCCACAATAACAAATGATGCTACCGGAATGGCGCGCAATACTATCCAGACCGGGGCGATCAGTTCTCGTATCCAACGATAGCGGGCGGAAAGGCCGGCAAGTATAACACCTGCACATAAGCCCAGCAAGAAGCCCCCAAAAATCCGCAAAAGAGAATACAGGGCCGCGCCCCAGAAGGGCGCGGTCACAATCAATTGGCAAAAACGTTGAAGAACTGTAAGGGGTGAGGCCAGAAGAAAGTCCCGGCCCACCGATATGGCGGCTGCCTGCCAAATTAGGAGCCAAAATCCCACTGCCCACAGGCGGGGAGAACTCTTAAGCTTCCGCACCGTAGTAGAAGCCGTCATCCGGCAGCGCACCACCCACAGAAGCGGGATCGGCCTCAAAGAGCACCTGCAGATAGCCGGAGAGCTTGTTCTGCATTTCTGCACCTGTAATGCAGCAGATGTTGCACTGGGGCAACGCCTTCTCCGCTACGGCGGCGGGGACAATGTCATATTCGCCGATGATCTGGGCAGCTTCGCTCACATTGGCAAGGGTGTATTCCACGGAAGCAGCGTAATCCGTCAGGAAACGCTCTACCGCTTCCGGCTGACTTTCGATAAAGTCTCTGCGGGCGACAACTACGCCGGTGATCATGGCACTGCCATTTTCATCCTGTAACTTGTCCCATTCCTGCGTTAGATCCAAGGCTACCCGCATATCCTCAGCCTGAGAGAGCGCGGTGGTGATGAAAGGCTGAGGCAGCATGGCGGCTGCGCTTGCATCGTTCATCAATGCTGCCAGGCATTCGCTATGTTCAGATTTATACTCGATAGTTACATCTTTGCCAGGGGTGAGTCCGTTGGACTTGAGAATATAGTTTAAAGCAAATTCCGGTGTGGAACCCTTACCCGCGGAGTAGATGGTCTTTCCAGCCAGATCGGCGACGCTTTGGATGCTTTCACCCCGCTCGGCGATATACAGTACGCCCAACGTATTCACGGCCAGAACCTGCAATTCACCCTCGGTACGGCCGTAGAGAATGGCGGCCAAATTAGCCGGCAGGGCGGCAATGTCAATTTCCCCCTGCACCAGGCGAGGCGTAATTTCATCAGCGGAAGCGCAGATTTCAAAGTTGTAAAGGGTTCCTGCATCATCCTGCATCATTTTTACCATACCCATGGCAGTAGGCCCCTTGAGCGCGGCTACATTTGTTCCCTCAGCAGCGGCACAGGAAACTACCAGAACCAGTGCGGCAACCAGACATAGCAATTTTTTTAGTTTCATAAATAGTACCATCTCCATTTCCTTAAACAATATTTTTCTGCCTCTTTATATCACCCTGTAATCCGGGGGCAGGGTAAAAACGGGTTTTGCGCCCGCTGGGGCTTGAGTCAATGCCGGAGGAGTCTCCTGCGGTACAGAGGTGGGGGACGAACCGCGCTGCCCTTCACTCAGCGGCAACGAAAAGCAGAAAAGAGCGTCACTCAGCTCCAGAAATTTGCCGGTGGGCACATCCTGTTGAATTTCACCCATCCGCGCCTGAAGCCGTCCCTTCATGACCAGCTGGTCTCCATCCATTTTCATTTGTTCAATGTGGATTTCTAAACGGCTGCCTTCAGGGAAGACGCCTGAACCTGCGCGACCCGCATAGTGCAGGGTTTCGCCTTGAAGGTTGACTTCATAGAGGGACACAGAGCAGGGCGATCCTTCCTCGCTTTGCAGAATGTCACCGGCAGAGATGTTCAAAGGCAACAGCAGATATAGTTCCAGATAGTTGTGTTTCAATTTGTCGTAGGCAAAAAAACAAGCTTGAATCTGGTCCTCTCCACAGAAAGAATAATCCGGCGTGGGATCAAAGTTCAGCGCGATCCTTTCATCTCCAAATTTGGCATTCAATCCGTTGTCGGGTTCAGCTTCTCCATCCCAGGCGGGATAACCCGAGCCCGAAAAGGCCATGGCGCCTGCGCAGGCAAGCAACAGCAGGACAAAGATTGCAATGCCAATTTTCCTCATGGATTATTTAATCCCTTCTATAAATCTGCGTCTATTGTAGACCTTCGAGAGGGGCTTGTCAAGGATGGAGAATTCTGTTGACAAAAGTGATTCAGGGCTGTATAGTGAAGGAAACAACAGTTAATGATCGTGGAGGAAAGGTTTATGAAAATTGCCATTGGAAATGATCATGCAGCGGTAGCGCTCAAGTTTCACGTTCTTAAATATCTGGAAGAAAAGGGATATGAGGTCATGAATCTGGGAGTGGACACCACGGAGCGGGCGGATTATCCCGTCTGCGGAGAAAGGGTGGCCAAGGCAGTTGCCTCCGGACAGGCAGAGAGAGGTATCGTAATCTGCGGAACAGGGGTGGGCATTTCATTGGCGGCCAACAAGGTTCATTCCATTCGTTGCGCATGCGTTTCAGAACCTGTGAGCGCCCGGATGTGCCGTGCGCACAATGATTGCAATATGATTGCCTTTGGTGAGCGCATTGTGGGTCCGCAAATGGCAGAGAGCATTGTAGACGCTTTCCTGGAAACGGAGGCGGAGGGCGGACGACATGCCCAGCGCGTGGAAATGATTATGCGCATTGAGCAGGAACAAAGCTGCAATTAATGACATCTTGCATCTGCCCTTGAAAAAAGCCCGCTTCCCCCGGGAGAAAGATTGGGGGGAGCGGGCCTGAATTTTGTTTAGCGCACACTGAAAAGCAGTTCTCCATAGCTGGGGTAGGGCCAACACCTGGCAGAGGTCAGAGTCTCCATTTCGTCAACCAGCGACCGCAGGGATTGCATGGCGGGCAGCACCTGATCCCGATGGGCGAGGGCCAGATCCATGGTGCTCAGGCCGGCAGATTGGTTCAATATCCGTTCCAGCTCGTTGGCATTGTTCCAGGTTTGAGCTGAAAGGGTTGAAAGCTGTTTGGCGGTCTCCGTCTCATAGGAGGTGTTGATGCTTAGCCCCATCTGTTTGACACGGGCCATGGTTTCGCTCAATTCACTAATGAAGCCGCTCACGGCTGGAAGAATATCCCGATGCACCATTTCCAGCATGGTCAGCGCTTCGATATTGATCACCTTGACATAATTTTCCAGCATAACTTCATGGCGGGATTCCAACTCTGCACGATTAAAGACGCCATGTTTTTCAAAGAGGCGCACATTTTTTTCCGCCAGCAGACACGGTACGCAATCCGGAGTGGTGCGAAGATTCAGCAATCCGCGACGGCGCGCTTCTTCTACCCAGGCTTCCTCGTAACCATTGCCGTTAAAAATAATGCGCTTGTGGGCGATGATGGTTTCCCGGATCAGTACGTGCAGGGCAGATTCAAAATCCTCGGCACGCTCCAAAGCGTCTGCAAATTGCCGAAGTTCTTCTGCTACAGCGGTATTGAGTACCACGTTTGTATCTGCTATGGAAGCGGATGAACCCAGCATGCGGAATTCAAATTTATTGCCCGTGAACGCAAAGGGAGAAGTGCGGTTGCGGTCGGTGCTGTCCTTGGGAAAGCGGGGCAGCGTATGAACGCCCACCTTTAAAACTTCCTTTTCATGGCATCCATACGACTCGCCTGCTTCGATGGCCTGGAGAATATCCGTCAATTCGCTACCCAGGAACATGGAGACGATGGCAGGGGGGGCCTCGTAACCGCCCAATCGGTGATCGTTGCCCGCGGAAGCCACGGAAACGCGCAAAAGATCCTGATATTCATCTACAGCTTTAATCACTGCACAGAGCAACAGCAAGAATTGAGCGTTTTCATAGGGCGTCTCTCCAGGCTCAAAAAGGTTGATGCCGGTGTTGGTGGAGAGCGACCAGTTGTTATGCTTTCCACTGCCGTTGACGCCCGCGAAGGGCTTTTCATGAAGCAGGCACACCATGTGATGCTTGCGGGCAATCTTCTGCATCAGTTCCATGGTCAGCTGATTGTGATCAGTAGAAATATTGGTGATGGAGAAGATGGGCGCCAACTCATGTTGGGCGGGAGCGGCCTCATTGTGTTCAGTTTTTGCCAGAATACCCAATTTCCACAATTCTTCGTTGAGCTCGGTCATGAAGGCCTGTACCCTGGGCTTGATGGCGCCGAAATAGTGGTCGTTGAGTTCCTGACCTTTGGGAGGACGGGCGCCAAAGAGGGTGCGCCCTGTATACATCAGATCCTTGCGTCGGGCAAATATGTCTGCATCCACCAGGAAATACTCCTGCTCAGGACCAACAGTGGTCTTGACATTGGTTACGTCCGCATTGCCAAAGAGCTTGAGAATGCGCAACGCCTGCCGGTTAATGGCCTCCATGGAGCGCAAAAGGGGCGTCTTTTTATCCAGAGCCTCTCCGCCATAGGAGCAAAATGCCGTGGGAATGCATAGTACGCCGTCCTTGATAAAGGCGTAGCTGTTAGGATCCCAGGCGGTGTAGCCGCGGGCCTCGAAGGTGGCGCGCAGTCCCCCAGAGGGGAAGCTGGACGCGTCTGGCTCTCCCTGAATCAGCTCCTTGCCGGAGAATTCCATGATGACCCGTCCGCCATCTGCGGGAGAGATGAAGCTGTCATGCTTTTCTGCCGTGATACCGGTCATGGGTTGGAACCAATGGGTGTAGTGGGTGGCCCCTTTTTCCAGCGCCCAATCCTTCATAGCATTGGCCACGACAACGGCAAGATTCTCATCCAGACGCCGGCCATCCTTCATCGTCTTTTGGAGTTGACGGTAGGTTTCCTTGGGCAATCGGGCACGCATTACGCTGTCGTTAAACACATTTATGCCGAATTCGGCGGTTACGTCCTGCACGTTTTGAGTCCCTCCCAGATTCGTAATATCAATAGAAAATAGCCGGAAATTCCGGCTGTAGAGATCTATTTCAGCATAAGTGCAATGGTGGGGATTGTCAAGTAAAAAATTTACACACAAGGATTTTTACGCACCCTACGTCTTGTCAGATGACGGGACTTGAAGCCAGTTTTGCAGAAGAGGGTTGTCAGGGCACTGATTCAGCCATTGCATGGCTGGAATAAAGCCATTGTCCCGCATGCTAACGGCGCGTTCTCCCGCGATGATCACGTGATCCAGCAAGGGCACGCCCACTACAGTTAGCGCTCGGATAGCGTCCAAAGTGCAGCCGATATCATCCTGAGAGGGCCGCAGGGTACGTCCAGGATGATTGTGTCCGAAGATGATGGCACTGGGGGAAGACTGCACCACTTCGGAAAGCATGGCCTTTAGGCTGAAGAGCGCGCCATCTGAGGTGCCTTCCTGAAGCAGAACCCGATGCTTCAGGCGTCCGCGGACATCCAGACAAAAGAGATAGAAACGCTCAAGCTGTAATCCATGAAAATTTGCCACCAGATAGGGCGCGGCTGAGGCCAGAGTTCCCAGATCGGGGCGTTGGTCAAAATCCGTGCGCCGCAAATAGCGTACCAGATCTGTCATGTGGCTCAGCAACAATGCGTCATTTTTACGTACGCCCAAGCGCTCCAGTACCCGAGCGTCGGCGCTGAACAGAGCATCTGCAGAATGAAAATGGCAGCGAAGGGTTTCAATCAGTGCGTGGGTATCCTCTCTGGGGTGCATGTGCTCCAGTAGAGCTTTTAACGCGTCAAAGGTGCGCCTGTCCTGACTGCGCGTGGAGTTCATGACTTTGGAAGCGCACCGGCTTCTTCCAACGCGGTGCGTACCACCTGAACATCCTGTATGCGTTCCCCCATGTAATAACCGTCATCGGCCTGCGAATATTCCAGATAGGCAGCGCCATCAATGCCGATGCCACCTTGCACAAACACGAAATTCAGGGAAACGGGAGGTTCGTTATCATAGAGATCCAGTACAACTTCCCGTTGGGAGAGATATTCACAATCAGGACACCGGTCCAGATAGTCGTTGAGTTGCTTCAGTTCGGTTTCATTGAGCCGCAGGCGCATATCCATTTCTCCCTTCGCAGGCGTTACCCGCGCTTTTGATGTCTACAGTTTAAACCATGAGTCACTTTTTAGCAAGACTTTCCAGGAAAAAAGAGCGATAGGCATATCCGCTGGTCTTGTGCTGGCATGGGAATCTGTGTTATAATTATTACAGGAGTATTTCAGAATATTCCGGATGTAATCGATAAAGTAGATTTAATTAATGACGGACTTACAAGGGTTGAGGTATGAGATGAGTTTACAAAAAATCGCTGTTGTTTTGTTGACATTGATTCTGGCGCTTGCGCCTTGCAGCTCTGCGTTGGCGGCCTATGACATGCCGTACTACATCGGCGTTGATCTTACCAATCAAATTGTGACCGTGTACAGAACTGAAGACGATACCATTGCGCGGCAGATGCTCTGTTCTACGGGCATGAACGATTGCACACCCGAGGGCACTTTTCATCTCACGGAGAAGGGACGGCTCTCTGAACGGGGAGAGTGGACGTGGCTGGGTCAGTACCAATCCTGGGTAAAATTCGCCACCCGCATTTATCTGGGATACATGTTCCATTCCCTGCCTTTCTCGGAAAAGGATGAATCTACCATGATTGAGGAGAGTGCCAAGAAGCTTGGCACCCCCGATTCCCATGGCTGCATTCGGCTTCGAGTGGATGACGCCCGCTTTATCGCCAAGGAATGCCTGGAAGGTACGCTTGTAAAGATCTACAGAGCAGATGAAAAAGATGAAGGGTTGCGTCAGCTATTGTTGGTTTCCTCCTACACGGGAGAGGACGGCATGAGTTATTCTGAATTTCTGGGATATTCTGAAAATGCGCTGGGCAATGGGTCCTCTGGCACAGAAGTGGCAGATCTTCAGCACCGGCTGATGGATCTGGGCTACTATGAGGGGGAGGCCCACGGCAGGTATGATGAGGCTACCATTGCAGCAGTAAAGCGCCTCCAGGCGGATCTTGGCGTGGCGCAAAACGGCATTTCCACGGAAGAATTGCTGGAAGTGATTTATTCCGACAATGCGCCAGTGTCGGCGGGACAGATCACGCTCCAGGAGGGAAGCAGTGGCCCGGTGGTGAAAAAGCTTCAGGAAGCTTTAAATACGCTGGGATTTTATTCCGGAGAACTGGATAGCGTGTATGATCTGGATGTCAGCCAGGCAGTGCGGGCTTTTGAGGGAGCCTGCGGTTATCCGGTGGATGGCGTCGCCTCTGCGGAAATTCAGCAGGCGGCCTACTATCTGCTCAATCAACTGGAGCAGACCTTTGGCGCGGATGCTGTGCCTCAGGCTCAGGAGGTTCGCGAAGAAGTGAACATGGCCACGCTTGAGTCGGACGCAAACATCATCATACGATCCAAACCCAGCACGGAGAGCGAGAACTTGGGGAAACTGCATGATGGGGACAATGTTCTGCTCAACGGAATAGAGGGGGATTGGGCCAGTATTACGGCGGATTCCATAAACGGCTATGTGTTGAAACGCTATTTGGAGCCTTACACGCAGGAGAATGTGATTCTCAAATTTGACGACGGCAGTGGTACGGTTTATCAGATTGGCCATACCATGGCAGAATACCAGGCGGGTGCGCAGAGCATAGCAGATGCTTTTTCAGGTTACTATGCCAGCGAACAGTATTCCAGCGACGCAATGGAGACGGTAGACTACGTTACAGTGAATACAGGTGCGGACGATGTGAGGCTCAACCTGCGCGCTGATGCTGACACCGAAGCTAGCGTTTTGGCTGAAATTCCCAATGGAACCAATCTCAGGGTGCTCTCTGAGGTAGAGGGATGGACGCGTGTTGGTTATGACGATAAGATTGGCTATCTCCTCAATGATTATTTGACTTTCTGGCAGGGTAGCGCCGATGAGGTGCAAAGCACGGAACAGGAGGAAGAAAGCTACGCCTCGCAGTTGAAGCTGGAAGATGGAGACGGCAGCATTGCGGCGGTAGTGATTTGCTCGGAAGAGGAGGGGAAAGCTTCCGTATATGATGTGGGCTCAGAGGACGGCGTAATTTTGGGAAGCTTGCCGGCGGGCACACATGTAGAAGTCATTCAACTGGGAGTGACGGATGACTGGGTACGCATCCGCTACGAGGGAAAAGAAGGCTTTATGAAGGATGCGAACCTCCAGTTCCAGTTAATTCAGTAGACATGATCCATAAGTGCGTTTCCAGAGCGCGAATGTGGCCAGTGACCTTCCGACAGGGGAAAAACTGAAGATATCTGGAATGTGGGTATAAGTGATAAGGCACTTTCAAGGTAAATAAAAACGTCCGGGTTTCCTTTCGGATTCCCGGGCGTTTTTTAATACTGCGAATGATTGATGTAGATTGAAATGGTTTGGATTTCAAGTGGAGACGTATCTTGCTTTAAGCACGCTATGCACTTGTTTTCTCAGAAAGATCGGAACTGTGAACGTGCACCGGGAAGCGGCGCAGCAGGAAGATCAGGCAGATCAGGTGCACGCCGCCGGTGAGTACCCAAGACACAGGATAGGAGATGTATAACATGGACAGCGTGGGGTTCTGGGGAAGAATCACATAAATCCAAAAGATTCTGAATACGCAGGCGCCCATGATGGATACAATCATAGGAACTACGGCGGCGCCGATACCGCGCATGATGCCACACAACACATCCATGATGCCGCACAGGAAATAGGTGGAAGTGATGATTTGCATGCGCACAACGCCTGCGGCAATAACTTCTGCATCAGGGGAATAGATGCTCAACAACTGAGGCATCAGCAAAAAGGCAAAGGCCCCTAACACGATGCCCACCACAGTGACCCAGAAGGTGCAGGCGCCCAGTGCCTTTCGAATGCGCCCGTTTTCGCCCGCGCCCATGTTCGCGCTGGCAAAGGTAATGGCCGCTTGATGAAAGGCATTCATGGAAGCGTAGATAAAGCCTTCGATATTGGATGCGGCAGAATTGCCAGCCATGACGATGGAGCCATAGCTGTTGACTGTGGACTGAATCAGTACATTGGAGATGGAAAAGCATGCGCCCTGAAAGCCTGCCGGGAGACCTACCCGGGCAATGGAAACCAGCTTGCTCCTGTGAATATGCAATGACTTGAGATTTAGATGGACGAAGCCTTCCGTGCGGATCAGACAAATTACCACCAGCACGGCAGAAACCAATTGAGAGATAATTGTGGCCCAGGCTACCCCGGCTACACCCATGTTGAAATTAATGACGAACACCAGATTTAAAATCACATTGACGATGCCGGAAATCATCAGGAAATAGAGGGGACGCCGAGTATCACCCACAGCGCGCAGTACCGCTGCGCCAAAGTTGTACAGCATGTTAAACGGCATGCCCAGGAAGTAAATGCGCATATAGCGGGTGGCTAAGGGGAGCACTTCGTCGGGCGAACCCATCCAGCTCAGAAAAGTACCTCCAAATATAAAGCCAATGGCGCCAGTAATGATGCCGGCAATGATGCTTACAGCGATGGAGGTATGTACCGTATCCTGCGTATTCTTAAAATCTCCTGCGCCATAGTAATTGGCAGCCACCACATTGGTGCCCACCGATAGACCGAGAAATACGTTGACGATCAGATTGATCAGCGCTGCCGTGGACCCCACCGCTGCCAGAGATTCCTGCCCGGCAAACCGGCCCACAACAATTACGTCCGCAGCGTTGTACAACAATTGCAGCACACTGGTGAGCATCAGCGGAACCGCGAAGGCAGCGACCTTCGGAATCATGCTGCCGTGAATCATGTCAATTTCATAGTGGCGGCGTTTGATTCTTTGCATGACCTCTTCCTCCAATCCGTGTTCTTATAGATACATTATAATACCTGATTTTGAATTTGTCAGGATATTATCTGGAATTTGTATGGCCTTCGAAAACTTAATTTTAGCGGGGATCGATATTTACAAGAAGTTAATCAAAAATACGCAGAATAATGCTTTATGCTACTACGCTAAAGTGATAAACTGCTAGCACAGCAAATGAATGACGCGCCGATCAATCTGGTGCAATTTGAATTCAGGAGGAAAATAACATGAAGAAAATGATCGCTCTGGTAATCGCTCTGATTTTGGTTCTGTCCGCTACTGCCTTTGCAGAGGAAGCCTTCACCTTCAAGATGGGATTTGACGCCGAATATCCGCCCTACACCTACATGGGCGATGATGGCGAGTACACGGGCTTTGACATTGAGATGTGCAAGAAAGTTTGTGAGATTCTGGGTTGGGAAATCGAACTGGTTCCCATTAACTGGGATACGAAGCTGATGACGCTGGATTCCGGGGAAATCGACTGCATTTGGTCGGGCCTGACCATTGATGTGATCGATCCGGAGGCCTATACCCTGTCCATGGCTTATTCGGATAACTCCCAGATGATTCTGACCAAGGCAGACAGCGGTATTGAAACGTTGGCAGACTTGGAAGGCAAGATCGTGGGCGTGCAGCTGGGTACTTCCGCGGACATTTTGCTCAGCGAGGGCGGCGATGCTGCTGAATTGGGTGCCAGCTTCGGTGAATTGCAGCGCTTTGAAAACTATAATGTTTGCTTTACCGAGCTGATGGCGGGTTCCGTGGACGCAGTAGCCATTGACATTGGCGTGGCCGCTGGCAAGATTGCCGAATACGGTGATGAATACGTGATGCTGGATGAATCTTTCGCATCTGAAAAGTACGGCATCTGCTTCCGCAAGGATGACGCCGAGATGTGCGCTCAGGTGGAAGAGGCCTACATGCAGCTGGTGGAGGATGGAACTTATCTGGCCCTGGCCGAAGAATTCGGACTGGACACCGCGGCGCTGTGCCTGGCTAAGTGAGCAGGAATCGGGCCGACGGAAGCGAATGATATAATATAAGGAAATGAAGGGCCCAGGGGCTATGGCGAAAGCGATAGCCCCAAGCCTGTGTAAATGAGGGAAGATGCTATGACCATTGTCGCGATGATTGAGAAGATGAGCCAGGGTCTCGGACGCAGCTGCGCAATCTTTTTTTTAACGCTGCTGTTTTCGCTGCCTCTGGGTTTGATTGTGGCTTTCTTGCGTATGAGCCGGATCAAAGCCGTGCGGGCAGTGGCCCAGGTGTACATATCCATCCTTCGGGGGACGCCGCTGATGCTTCAATTGCTGGCGGTTACCTATGGACCGTTCTATCTGTTTGGCAGCAGTGTGGCCCGCAACAAGCTCATTCCCATCATCATCGCTTACGCCCTGAATTATGCAGCTTACTTTGCTGAAATCTACCGGGCGGGGATTGAGTCCATGCCGGTGGGTCAGTACGAAGCGGCGGCCGTGCTGGGCTATGGGAAAATGCGCACTTTCACCCGCATCATTCTGCCTCAGGTGATCAAGCGCATTCTGCCCCCGGTGACCAATGAGCTGATCACGCTGGTGAAGGATACGTCCATGGCCTTTACGGTAGCTTATCAGGAGATGTTTTCCATTGGCAAGCAGATTGCCAATTCTCAGACCAGCTTTATGCCCTTTGTGATCGCAGGCGTATTCTATTACATCTTCAATATTGTGGTGGCCTTTGTGATGGGGCGCTGTGAGAAGAAATTGAACTATTACCACTGAGAGGAGGAAATGGAATATGAAAATTCTGGAAATGAATCACATCCGCAAATCATTTGGAAATTTGCCGGTTCTCAACGATATTTCCCTTTCGGTGGAAGAGGGGCAGGTAGTGTCCATCATTGGTCCATCCGGCAGTGGAAAGAGTACGCTTCTGCGCTGTGCCACGCTGTTGGAAACCATGGATGGGGGAGATCTGATTTATCTGGGTCGCTATGCTGCCCGTGATCAGGGTGGAAAGGCCGTCTATGCCTCCGCAGGAGAGCTTAAAGCCATACGTTCCTCCTTTGGTCTGGTATTTCAAAATTTCAATCTGTTTCCCCACTACAGCGTCCTGCGCAATATTGCCGAAGCCCCCATGCTCATCCAGAAGCGGCCCAGAGAACAGGCCTATGCCGACGCCCGGGAACTGTTGAAGAAGATGGGGCTTTCCGACCGGGAGAGTGCCTATCCCTATCAGCTCTCCGGTGGCCAGCAGCAGCGGGTATCCATTGCAAGGGCATTGGCTATGAATCCCAAGATTCTATTCTTTGATGAGCCCACTTCTGCGTTGGATCCGGAGCTTACGGGGGAGATTCTCAAGGTCATTCGGGATTTGGCTGCGGAACACATGACCATGGTAATCGTCACCCATGAAATGAGCTTTGCCCGGGATGTCTCGGATCATGTAATTTTCATGGATGGCGGCGTGATTGTGGAGGAGGGCAATCCCTACAACATCATTAACAATCCACGCCAGGAGCGCACAATTCAGTTCCTGTCGCGATTTAATTAGGACATGAGAAGATGAGAATACAGTTTGCCAAGATTAACCCCACGGAGAATATGACCATTCTGGTGCTCAGCTCGCTGCCCAGGGCGCAGTATGGGTCTGTGGCGGAGCGGCTGATGGCCTATGGCAGCGTGGGCGGCGAACAGGTAGGTTTTGTGGAACAGCCGACGCTGCCCGGGGCTCGGGCGCGGCTTCAGATGATGGGCGGCGAGTTTTGCGGTAACGCCAGCATGTCTCTGGCGGCGCTGTTAGCATGGAAGGATGGACTTTCAGATGGGAAGGAAGCAGTCTATCCTCTGGAAGTTTCTGGTGCAGAGCGTGTGGTGCGCTGTCACATCCGGCGCAAGGGAGCATCTTTTGAAGGAACCGTATCCATGCCACTGCCGGAGTCCGTGGAAGAATTGGAATTGATGCCGGGACTCATCGTCCCTTTGGTGCGCTTTAAAGGTATCGTTCATGCCCTGCTGCGTGCGGGCAAAATTGAGCCAGAAGTGGTGGAATGCAATATTCGTCATTGGTGTGCTCAGGTCGGAGCCGATGCCTTTGGAGCAATGCTGATGGATGATGACGGCTGCGGCATGCGCCCGCTGGTGTACGTGAGGGATACCGACAGCTGCGTGTGGGAGCGAGGATGCGGAAGCGGGAGCGCCGCTGTGGGCTGCTGGATGGCAGTGCGAGAAGGATGCGACGTCCGAATGGAGTTGAAGCAGCCGGGGGGAATGATGGGCGTATTTGCCCAATGGTTTGAGGGGCGTGTCAGCCGGGTAGAAATTCAGGGTCAGGTAAAGCTTGCTGCCATGGGTGAAGCCTTTGTGGAACCGGATGGAATGGAGTGAGGCAAAAACTGTGTTTGAAGATGTGGAGCTTCGGCGGAGAAAGAGGAATCAAATTTATTTTTCTCAAGACAGTGCCTCTCTTCAGCCGCTGAGCTTGGCTTTGGAATCTGCGAATCGGCGGGAAGTGGTGCTGTGGGCTTTTGAATGCGTGGCAGAGCCTTTGCGATGTTTGCGGATTAAACATCCTCATTTAGAGCAGCCTCAGACGGCGCTGGAAGTGGTTCGCGCCTGGGCCAGAGGGGATGTGCGCATGCCCGTGGCTCGCAGAGCTATTCTTGCCTGCCATGCGGCGGCCCGGGAACTGGCGGATCGGGAATCTGCTTGCCTATGTCACGGAGTTGGACAGGCCCTCTCCTGCGTCCATACGCCGAGACATGCCTTGGGTTTGCCGGTCTATGAATTGACAGCCATCGTTTGCCGTGAAGGGGACAACTATCCGGGCCCTGTAATGAAACGAATTGAAGCGTATCTTAAGATGCTGGATTGGGTGCGGGGAACAGACGGCGACTACACATGGATTGATTTTCTGCAATCGGCTAAAAAAGGCTGAATAATGAAAAGTGAAGATGAGAACGACGACGGACTTGCCCACCGTCGTTTTTTGTTGGCTCTCTGGCTTTGAAAAGAAAAGTCGTTTGCAATTGCGGCAAAAAGTCTCGCAAAATTGCTTGACTTTGGTGGGCCATGAGGCTATGATTAAATATATCAATTCTGAATCCGAGGTTCATAGAAGATGAGTGAGAATTGCAATCATGACTGCTCCAGCTGCGGCGAGAACTGTCCCAGCAGGAGTGAACAGAAACCTGATTTCAGCGCAAAAGCCAATGCCCACAGCCGGGTAAAGAAGGTTATCGGCGTGGTAAGCGGTAAGGGCGGCGTGGGAAAATCCATGATCACCAGCCTAATGGCGGCTACCATGCGCCGCAGGGGGCACGATACAGCTATTTTGGATGCAGACATCACAGGTCCCTCCATTCCCAAGGCCTTTGGCGTACATGGAATGTTGGGCGCCACTGAGGACGGCATCGTACCTGCCGTAAGCACCACGGGCGTGAAATTGGTGTCGTTGAATCTGATGCTGGAAAATGAAACGGACCCCGTGGTATGGCGCGGTCCTATCATTGCCGGTACAGTGAAGCAGTTTTGGACGGATGTAATGTGGGGCGATGTGGATTTCATGTTTGTGGACATGCCTCCAGGAACGGGGGATGTGCCGCTGACGGTGTTCCAGTCTCTTCCGGTGGATGGCATTTTGATCGTTACCTCTCCCCAGGAGTTGGTGGGGATGATTGTGGAAAAGGCCATGCACATGGCACAGATGATGAATATTCCGGTGCTGGGCGTGGTGGAAAACATGTCCTATTTCCGCTGCGATCAGTGCGGAAAGGAGCATCACATCTTCGGCGAAAGCCACGTGGAGGAAATTGCGGCGCGCAACGGCATCGAACAAATTGCGCGCATGCCGATTGATCCTGCCCTGGCTGCGGCTTGCGATGCGGGCAAAATCGAGATGTTTGACGGTAACTGGCTGGATGGCATCGCAGATGCGCTGGAAAGGCTCTGAGGCGTGAAACATCTACGGAGGCTGGCATGAAATACGAAAAATCCTGCGGCGCAGTGATTTTCCGAAGAGATGCCGACGGTTGGAACGTGCTGCTGATCCGCCATGCTAGGGGAAGGCATATATCCTTTCCCAAGGGGCATATGGAGGCCGGAGAATTGGAGAGCCACACCGCAGAGCGGGAGGTTTTTGAGGAAACTGGAATCCGGGTGAAGGTGGACAGGCGTTACCGGGCGGAAAATCGCTATAATATACGATCCGATATTCAGAAGCTGGTAGTGATCTTTGCGGCGGTCACAAATCAGAAGGAAATTACGCCTCAGCCCGAGGAGATTGCCGAGGCAAAGTGGTATCCCATCGAGGAGGCTTTGAATAGGCTGACTTATGAACGGGACCGAAAAATTCTGCGGGCCGCGTTGGCCCATGTGGAAAAGTATTATTCACAAAGAACCAGAGGGCCCAGAGAAAACAGGGAGTCGAAGGCATAACGCCTCGGCTCCCTTGCTTTGTATGACTATCGCTTTTGATTGGGCACAAGTTCAGTCCAGATATTCGTCCCGGGGATCACCTTCCGTATGTGTCGGGAAAACTTCCGAATCCCCCCATAAATCCTGCAAAAAATCGGGATTGGAGGCCAGTGCCTTTAAATCTTTTCGGCTGACCACGCTGTCCGTGCCCAGACAGGCTTTGCAGCGATATCCACATTCAGGACAGACACAGCCCAGTTCCAGACCCTCGGATTGGTTCATGTAGGTGCCGCATTCGTGGCAGCTGCATCTCATCTGTATTCATCTCCCGTCATTTATATAGTTTAGCCAGTCCTCCCTCAGCAGTTTCCCGATAGATGTGGTTGAGATCGCGGCCTGTTTCATACATGGTTTCTACCACCAGATCAAAGGAAATTTTGCGCGTGGAGGTGAGAAAATTGGAAATGCGCACAGCATTGATGGCTCGCATGGCGGCCACGGCGTTGCGTTCGATGCAGGGAATTTGTACCAAACCGCCGATGGGATCGCAGGTGAGTCCCAAGTGGTGTTCCAGCGCTACCTCTGCGGCATATTCCGCCTGATCAATGCCCATTTCAAACAGTTCTGCCAGGGCTGCGGAGGCCATGGAACAGGCGGTGCCGATTTCCGCCTGGCAGCCGCACTCTGCACCGCTAATAGAAGCGTTGTGCTTGACCAGATTCCCAATCAGGCCAGCCACCGCCAGGGCACGCAATACGGCACGATCCGGCAGGTTTTTTTCTTCCTGCATGTATTTGAGCACTGCCGGCACCACCCCGCAGGCTCCACAGGTGGGTGCTGTGACGATCGTGCCACCCCCAGCATTCTGCTCGCTGACGGCAAAAGCATAGGCGCATACGATGCGATTTTCCCGGGTTTCGAGTCGCTCGTCAATGTGGCGCTGGTTGTAAAGATATTGGGCTTTGCGCTCCACATTGAGCCCTCCAGGCAGCGTGCCCCGGCAGGTAAGTCCCTCCGTGATACTCTGGCACATCTGTTTCCAGATTTCCAACAGAAAGTCCCAGATTTGCGGGCCCTCAAACGCTTCCACGTAATCGCTCAGACGCATCTGGTGCGCCTTACAGTATTCGGAAATTTCATCAAAATGACCGTGAGGGTAGATGTTTTTGTCTGGTGTCCGGGTTGGCTGCCCCTCCTCCTCAATATCTCCGCCACCCACGGAGTAATAGCGACGGGTTTCCAATTCATTCCCGGATGAATCCAGTGCGGTCAGATCCAAAGTGTTGGGGTGCCTGAGTTGCGTTGTCTCAGTGTCAAACAGAATTTTGCAGGGCAGGGGTGCGAGAGTTTCCTGAATGATCCGATCGCTGCCGTGTCCCCGGCCTGTTTTGGCCAGGGAGCCATAGAGCACAGCTCGAAAAGCCGCTGCCTCCGGGTGCCCGGCGCGAAAAATCTGGCATGCGCGTTCGGGTCCCATGGTGTGAGAACTGGAGGGGCCCCGGCCGATCTTGTAAATAGTACGAATGGATTTCATCATTCCAGTTCCTTTCCATTTAATACAGCGCGAACCAACGTATCGCCTCGATATTCCAGGCGCAGGTGGAAAGCGGGGATATCTTGAAAAATCAGCTTCAGAAAAATGCGATCTCCTTCCCACAGGGGAAGATCGAGAATGCGCTTGCGTTCGATCCACTTCAGCACGCCTTCGTCGCAGTCCGTCAGTTCCCCGGAAAAGGAGTCCGAGGTGTAGAGGTGCATGCGTTCATCGGGCCAGCAATCCGAAATGAAATCCACCACGCCGCATTTTTTCCACTGAATTAATTGAAGGCCGGTTTCCTCCTTCACTTCCCGAAGCAAGCATTGCTGGGCCGTTTCTCCGGGTTCTATGCCGCCTCCGATGCCGATCCATTTTCCCTGGTTGGGGTCCTGTTCCTTTTTGATCCGGTGCAGCATCAGATATCGATCGTCTTTAAGAATGTAGCACAGGGTTGTTTCCCGCATCAATGCCTCCCGTTCCCGCCCATCTTCGGGGCATCGCATGGATGCGCCGTCCGCCAGATCATTCCAGGGACGGCGCGAGAAATTATTTTTTTCCGTGCATGGCCTCATGTTCTCGGAGAATTTCCGCATGCAATTGAATGGAATCCCAATTTGCGTTGGTGGGCGTCATGACTGCCTTGAGGGCAATGCCCGGAATTTTATGGAGCTTCAAACCATTTAAAAAAGATTGGAGTAGATGCCCGGTAAAATTCACCATCACCAGCATTTCATCTTGAAACCCCTCACCGGCGTACGCTTCTTTCAGACGTGGCCGCTCCCCGGCCAATGCGGCCAAAGGTTGGTTGTAGTCCGATATGGGAACGCTATGGCAGGCAATTTTCAATTGCGAACAGATGGCTAACAGACGAAATTTGTGAGGAGCGTCCAGGTTGTATATAAGGATGGAAGGAGCTGCCATCTGCAATCACATCCTGTGGGCGATGGACTTGTAGTGCTCAATCAGGGCTGCATCGTCCGTCAGTTCGATAGATACGTTATATTCCCTGGATTCGCCCGCCTCCAGATAAGTCAGATTGCCCAACTGACGCGCTTCACTGCGGTTGACTACTCCGCTGGTGGTGGGTTCCAGACCCAGGGCATATTCTCCAGCGCGCATGCACTTCCACTGACACATCAAGGGGAAACGCTTTTGGTCAAAGCGAACGATGGCGGCCATGCCCAGTTTCTCATTGTGCAGCATGGCAAAGGCCTCGCCCTCTTCGGGCTGCTGGGTGTGGTAGTAACACTGCTCGTCCCGTCCGCAGCCAGGCTCTTCCATCTCAAAATAATTGGACATGCCCTGCGCAGCGAACTCAGTGCGGGGTTCTACTTTCTGTGCGCTGAAATAGGCCTTTGCGCCTGCATCCAGCAGGGGATAGCCGAAATTGATGTGATAGATCAGCATCACCGGTTGCTTTTCATAGCCCTGATTGGTTACGGTATCGCAGATGCGCAGTACATCCCGTTCCGTTTCCAGCGTAAAGCGACGCTTCATGACCATGTCCTGTGCAAAGACTTCGCATTCGCGCACGCGCCCGGACACGCGGATGACCCGATCATCGCCTTCGTAGTCAATTTCTGCACACACTTGTTCTGCGGGCAGGTTGTTAAAGGGACCATGCAGGCCCAGCGACTTGTCGCCATCCTGTCCAGCTGCACCGGAGTAAGTGATGCCGCAGGTGGTCAACAGTCCGCCATTGAACTGCTTTAAGAAGCCTGAAGCGCCATCCTCACGATAGAGATAGGGGCTGCGAATGCCTACCTTGTTGTTCAGACCAATGTTGACGCCCTTGTAGCTCAGGCAGGGGATATCAAGACCGCGATCGGCCAGCATCGTCATTTCAATATTGCGGCCGTTCTTCAGATCAAAGGCCCGCAGGCCCCGATTGGGGCCGTCGTTAAAGATATAGTCTTTAAATCCACAGTAGGCATCCAGATTGTTGCACTTTTGCCGCAGTTGGGCTTCCTGAGATTTCTTCATAAGCATTTCCTCCATAATTGTGTCCATTGGAACATAAAAATATCCATATATATTATAGAAAGAGGTGGGATTTCTGTCAACGGAATTTTTAACACAGGCTTGAGGAAACCCGGTGCGGAGCAAGGTATAATGTATGCAGCAATACATGGGAGGAACGAAGCATGCGATATACTCTGAAAGGGCTCAGCAACTTTTTGCAGCGGTCGGTAAGTCCGTTTCATGCGGTAGAACAAATCAGTGAAATTTTAAAGCAAGAGGGCTATCTTCCTCTGCAGGAGGGCCAAAAATGGAAGCTTGAACCGGGAAAGGGCTATTTTGTTACCCGAAATCAGTCCAGCGTGATTGCCTTTGCCATTCCGGAATGCGGGTTCGCACCGGTGATGGGGGTGGCCAGTCACAGCGATTCTCCCTGCTTTCGCGTCAAGCCCTGTGCCGAGCTGGATAGTCAGGGACATTATGTAATGATTGATACGGAGCGCTACGGAGGCTTGATTCTAAGTACCTGGCTGGATCGTCCCCTCTCTGTGGCTGGACGTCTGCTGGTGCGCACGGAAGATGGATTGAAAACCAAATTGGTGCAAGTCGACCGGGACATGCTGCTGATTCCCAATCTGGCTATTCATATGGATCGGGGGGTCAACGAGAAGTGCAGCTTTAATGCTCAGGTGGACATGCTGCCCCTTTACGGTGATAGTTCCGTGAAAGGCAGCTTTGCCCGACGTGTAGCCGAGGCCGCTGGTGTGGATCCTCAGGATGTGGCGGGAAGTGATCTTTTCCTATATAACCGTATGGCGCCCAGCATTTGGGGAGAAGAAGACAGCTACATTTCTTCACCGAGACTGGATGATCTGGAATGTGCGTATACTTCGCTGTGTGCTTTTACGGAATCAACCGGTGGAGAACATGTCCGCCTGTATTGTGTGTTTGACAACGAAGAAGTGGGCAGCGGTACCCGACAGGGGGCAGATTCCAGTTTTTTGGAGGATGTATTGTATCGGATGGCTGCAGCTCTGGGTGCGGATGGAGAGACCCTTCGGGCGTACCTGGCTTCCAGCTTCATGGTTTCGGCAGATAATGCTCACGCACTGCATCCCAACCATCCTGAGAAGGCTGACCCAATCAACCGCCCCTTTATGAATGAGGGCCCGGTGATCAAATTCAGCGCCAATCAAAAATATACCACAGATGCAGTCAGCTACGCTGTCTTTGAACAGATCTGCCGGCGTGCAGGTGTGCCCGTGCAGCATTACGCTAACCGCTCGGATATCGTGGGTGGTTCTACCTTGGGGAATATTTCCAGTACTCATGTATCTGTTCCCACCGTGGATATCGGTCTTGCTCAGCTGGCCATGCATTCCAGTTATGAAACGGCGGGTACTCGGGATGCCGAATATATGGTTCGTGCGCTCACTGCATTCTACCAGACGGAACTGCACTGTGTGCAGGATGGCGATTATACCATTGGATAATGGATAAAACCTTAGCTCTGAGAATATGCCTAGTTTAATTGCCGGGAGAGTTCTATACTCTCCTGGTTTTTTGTAAGCTAAATAGGGGTAAAGCTTAGGTATAATTGGGGAGTATGCGGCTATATTGATTCCGGAATGTGTGTCAGGGAGGACAACATGGCATCGCGCTGTATGAAGAACAGTGGTGTGTATTTTGTTCAGAAAAACTATTGACAATTAAGATTTAATGATATATAATTCTAATTGATAATAATTATCAATAATGAGGGACGGATATTGAAGCGAAATACGATTCAGCGGACATTGGTTCTTGAAACCGTAAATAATTTGGGGTGCCACGCCAATGCAGAAGAAATTTATGAGGCCATTGCACGGGAGCATCCGCATATCAGTAAGGCGACGGTTTACCGGAATCTCAATCAGTTGGCTGAGGATGGTGAGATTCAGAAATTAGAGATGCCTGACGGGCCGGACTGTTTTGATCATCGGCTACATCGGCACTATCATGCAAAGTGTTTGCAGTGTGGACACGTTTTTGATGTGGAAATGGACTATATGGAGGATCTTATCCGCCTGGTCAAAGATGCGCATGGATTTGCCATTAACGGTCACAATTTGGTTTTTACAGGGATCTGTCCCAACTGCCAGCAGACCGCCACACAGGATGAGTCTCCAATCCCTTCCCGATAATAGGCGCATACGGGCGCGCAAACCCGTAAATATAGATTGTAGGAGGATGAGAATATGAGAAGCATTACGACCCTGGATCTCCAATACGCCCATCGTTTTTATGGTTTTAAAGGTGAGGCACAATATCTGCACGGTCATACTGGCGTGTTGACCATCGAGGTTGAAGATACAGTAAATTCTGGCGTAAATATGGTATTTCCCTGCAATGAAATTCAGAAAACTGCGTGGGAGGTGCTCAAAAACTTTGACCACGCATTGATTCTTCGTGAGGATGATCCCTTGTTGCCTGCAATTTTGAAGGTCTACGAGGATCAGGGGATTCGAAATGGTGCTCCGCAGAATCAAATGAAGGGGCCGGCTTTCAAGACTGAGTTGGCAACTGCCTATCCGGAGTGCCGTTTGGTAGTAACTAAGGAAACTATGACGGTGGAGGGAATGATCAAAATTGTCTACGATCTGTTAAAGGACAAGCTGAACATTGCCAAAATTACCTTTACCAGCGGTGTCAATGCGGCTTCGGCGGAATTCGAAACCCATAATCAAATCGATCGCTGCCCGCTGTGTGGCATTGCATTGAATGAAAACGGTGTCTGCCTTAAATGCGGGTATAAGAAGGGATAACCTGCTGTATCTATGGTTTCCCCGGAAGACAAACACATCAATCTCTCTGATATGCGCCAGACCCGGGGTTCGGGTCTGGCGTTTTTCCAATCCCAGCGAAGAACATAGGAAGAATGAAAGTGGCCTGAATTAACGAGAGGAGGATTTCGATGGTGCGTCAGGGATTGTTTGTTCTTGTGATGGTTGTGGCGCTGCTTTTAAGTGGATGTTCCTCTTCGTGCAGGCAACTGTTTGAAGCGGAAGTTGTGACAAATTCAAATGGAGAATCGAAACAGACTTCGGCTGGGGCCGATGAAGGGAGTATGCACATGGATATGACCGAGAATATCATTTATCTGGCAGGCGGTTGCTTTTGGGGGATGGAACAACTCATGCAGTCCATTCCCGGCGTGATCGATGTCCAAAGCGGCTATGCCAATGGCACCGGCGAGTCCGATGCCAACTATCAGGCGGTCTGTACCGGAAATACCGGCTTTCGGGAAACGGTTCGGGTAGAATATGATCCAAAGCAGGTCAGCCTGGATGCGTTGTTGATGGCCTACTTCTATGTCATTGATCCTACGGTAAAGGACCAACAGGGCAATGACCGTGGCAGCCAATATCAGACGGGGATCTACTATACTAATGATGAGGCCGGGGAGACGGTGAAGCGTATTGCGGCCATTGAACGCGGACGCAGCAAGACATTTTTTGTGGAAATTGGTCCACTCAAAAATTTCTATCCGGCGGAGGAATACCATCAGGACTATCTGGAAAAGAATCCCGGTGGTTACTGCCACATTCCCAGGGCAGAGATTGAACTGTTTTCCAGATTGAAGATTGATCCGGGCGATTATCAAAAACCTGCTGCAGAGACCATCCGCGATAAGCTGACTGCGGAGCAGTACAGCGTTACCCAGGAAGATAACACGGAACGTCCTTTTGATAATGAATTTTGGAATCAATTTGAAAAGGGGATCTACGTGGATGTAGTAACTGGGGAGCCGCTGTTCTCTTCTACGGATAAGTTTGAAAGCGGTTGTGGCTGGCCTGCATTTTCCAAGCCCATTGAAACTCCGGTTATCATTGAGCTGGCGGATAATAGCTATGGAATGCGCCGCACAGAAGTTCGCAGCCGTGCGGGGGATTCCCACTTGGGCCATGTATTTAGAAATGATCCCGAATCTCCCAGCGGCATACGCTATTGCATCAACAGTGCTGCCCTGCGCTTTATTCCCTACGAGCAAATGGAGGCTGAAGGCTATGGATATTTGTTGGATCTATTTGAAAAATAAGGGGCCGCGGAAAATTCGTCCATGAGCTTTTCGCGCCGAGGGGGTTGAACTGTTGCTGTACCGTATCAACTGTTGCGCTGAATTCAAAATGGGCTTTCCTTTTCGGCAATTCTGCCTGACTTTCAGCCAGAAAACGCAAAAAGCAGCCGGTTTAAGGCTGCTTTTAATTATGAAATGCAAAAAGTAAGACGTACTCAACGCAATATTGAGTACGTCCACAGGTGGCGGAGAAGGAGGGATTTGAACCCTCGCGGCAGTTATCCCACCCTACTCCCTTAGCAGGGGAGCCCCTTCGGCCTCTTGGGTACTTCTCCATGCCTGTTCAGTTTTGGCGGAGAGAGAGGGATTCGAACCCCCGGTGCCTTTCGACATCACTGGTTTTCAAGACCAGCGCCTTCAACCACTCGGCCATCTCTCCTTGAACCACCAGCTTTTTAATTATATCAGGATTTTAAGGAGTTGTCAAGCTAAAAAAGAGGGTGGGAGAATTTTTTTTGGAAGACAGCGCCTGGACATCACAATCGACCAAAATTGTCTGACCCGCCTGTGCGCGGCGCCCTTGCAGACTCCGTGAGGCGGGACAGTGAAGAATATGTATGAAGAAGGAGGGTTCCTTCAATGATTAAATTCTATCAGGAGTCCGTGAACCCAGTATGAACGAATTGGAAATAGCTGGGGATATTTTCAAGACTTTGAAGGAAGAGGTTCTTTTACCACCGAGATTTGAACAATCCCATTGCTTCGCAATGCCTGAATGGCTTGTGAAGTAATGCGTTCGCCACTGATGACAATTGGAATTGCCGGGGGACAGGACACGGTGGGCGAAGCACAGATCCGGCCCTCTGCCTGTTCAATGGGCAACAATTCACTGGGGGCAAAAATAGCTTTGCGAATATCCAATACTCGGGGACAAACAATGGAGGGCAAAGCTTGTTTGCAAGGGCAGGGGAGAGGACAGGAGAGCGCCCGGTCCACTCGTTCGTAATCTTCCGGAGAGTTTTCCGGAGAAAACATCAAAACCAGATAATCTGCATCCGCATATTCACATTCCACACCGAACTGACGAAGCAATTGGGCAGCCCTGAAACCATCGGTGCGCAATGTCAACTTGCAAGGCTCGGTGGAAAGAACCTGAAATCCACGGCAAAGCAGAACCTTTCTGAGCGCTTTTACCCGATGGCTGCACTCCAGAAGGCGCGCCGGATAATCGCTTGCAAGGGCGGCGTTGGCGAAGTCCAGCGATTGGAGAATCAGGTAGGAGGGACTGGTAGATCCAAAGAGCGCCATGGCGCTGCGCGCATTTTCTTCGTAGCACTCCCTGGCATGGTGAGAAATGTGAAGGTAGGCCCCTCCAGTGAGCACCGGCAATGTCTTGTGCGCTGAATCGCAGCACATATCCGCGCCTGATTCCATGGGGTGCATGCCATCAGGAAGAAATTTCAGGTATGCGCCGTGGGCATTATCCACCAGCAGCGGAATTTCCCGGCGGTGGCAGACCTTTGCCAGCCCCGCGATGTCCAGCTGGTTGCCGAGGTAATCCGGTGAGGTAACATAGACGCAAAAAGGAAGACGCTTCATGCGATCCAATGCGCGGTCCAGACCTTCCGGGGAAACCGGACATGCGCAGATAGAGTTGCCGCTTTGCTCAGGCAGAAGCCATTGGACGTCAAAATCGCAGAGCGCAGCGGCATAGAGAAAGGCCTTATGGGCGTTGCGGGCGGCCAGACACACCGGTTTATCTGCAATGGATGCAGTGCGACTCAGGGCAAGATACAACATTGCCCGTATGCACTGCGAGGAACCTTCCGTGGAGTACAGGGTGCGCCTGCTGCCAAACAGGGCGGAAGCATTGCGCTCGCTTTCGGAGATGATGCCGTCGGCCTCATACAGGGCGTCTGCGCCAGAAATTTCGGTGATATCCAGCTTTTCGCAGCCCAGCGGCCCTTTTCCCTTGTGCCCCGGCATGTGCAGCCGTGAAGTTTGAGTCATACAATAGCGAGCAACAAAATCACAGATGGGCGTGGTCATTGATTTTGCCCCTGATCGTGCTCGGCTACCTGAATCATGATGGCGCATTCCATGCGCTTTTTAAACAGCTCGCATCCATACCGATAGGTGCCCCGGATATCGCCGGTAGCGTGATAGGCATTGGCGGCGCAACCTCCGGAACAATACAGCTTTGCCCAACAATCTTTACATTCGGGGCGAGCGTAGGCATTGACCAGCTTGAACTGGTCCCGCACGCTTTCATTGGTAATGCCGTCCCAGATATTGCCCAGAGCATATTTTTCATCGCCGACAAACTGGTGGCAGGGGTAGAGCTCTCCCCAGGGGGTTACGGCCAGATATTCCGTGCCGGAGCCGCAGCCAGTGATGCGCTTGTAAATGCAGGGACCGCCGGTGAGATCGATCATGTAGTGATAGAAGGTGATGGGGCGACCTTCCCGCTTTCTGCGGATCATTTCCCTGGCGAGAATTTCGTATTGTTCAAACAGCACGGGCAAATCCTCTTCCCGCAGCGCTTCGGGATCATCTGGAGCGCAGACGACCGGCTCCATACTCAGTTCTGAAAAGCCCAGATCGGCCATATGGAAGAGGTCGTTGGTAAAATCCAAATTGTGCCGGGTGAAGGTGCCTCGAATATAGTAATTCTTACCGCCTCTGGCTTCTACCAGTTTTTGAAATTTAGGGACTATGCGATCATAACTTCCTTTTCCGGCATAATCTACCCGAAGACGGTCGTGAACCTCTCTGCGACCGTCCAGGCTGAGCACCACATTGCTCATTTCCCGATTGGCAAAATCGATTACATCGTCATCAATGAGCATGCCGTTGGTGGTGAGGGTAAAGCGAAAATTCTTGTTATGAATGGGTTCCTGTTCCCTGGCATAGGCCACCAGGCGCTTGCAGACATCCCAGTTCATTAGCGGTTCGCCGCCGAAAAAATCCACCTCGAGATTTTTGCGATTTCCAGAGTGAGCGATGAGAAAGTCCAGAGCCTGCTTGCCCACTTCAAAGCTCATCAATGCCCGCTCACCGTGATATTTACCTTGACTGGCAAAGCAATAGCTGCAATTGAGATTACAGGTATGGGCAACGTGCAGGCATAGAGCCTTAATCACGGTGGGCCGCTTTTTAAAATCAAAGGCCATGCCCTCATAGGCATCTTCGGAAAAGAGCTTGCCTGCGCTTTCCAATGCGGCAACTTCTTCCAGGCATTCCTGAACATCTGCCCTGCTAACGCCATATCTGGATGTAATGGTGTTGAAAATTTCTTCTTTGGTAGCCTGCTTGTACATGGCAATGATGTCGTAGGCTACATCGTCAACGGAATGCACCGAACCGGATGCCATGTCCAGAACGATGTTGTAACCGTTCAGTTTATATTGATGCACCATGTTGTTTCCTCCCGGGCATTAAAAATGCCGCCGGTAAGGGCGGCACTTTTAATGGCCATTGTAGATTACTTGTTTTTATTCTCGCACTTCTGATTGGCCACGCCGCAGGAGGTCTTGCAGGCGGACTGGCAGGAGGTCTGGCACTCGCCGCAACCGCCAGTGACAGCGCTCTTGTTCAGATCACGAGTTTCGATGGTTTGAATTCTTTTCATTTTGATATCTCTCCATTCTATCGAATGCTCTGGAATACCTATTCCAAGCAAGCTATCAATTAGCATTAGTATAGCATGTGCCAATATATTTTGTCAAGAAGAAGTCTGGAACGACATGAGAATTTTGATTGTTCAAAATGGATTTTGAAGGTCAATGAGAACCATATGGGATGGGGACTTTACATCCTGGTGAAACTATGCTAGGATAAATTGCCCTGTCCAACATTGAATGTATAAATGTAAAGCATGGAGAGCAGAACTTCACGGCTTTTTTGCGTGCGCTTGTGGGGCCAATATTAAAACTAAAGAGGAGTAGTACATATGGAAGAAAGATTTGCTCGAATTAACCGGGTTTTTGTGCCATGCTATTTATTATTGAGCATTGCTTCGGCTATTTATTATGGCGTGCGACAGGATAGTTATCATCTTTGGACGGCCCTGGGTACGTTGGTATTGCCGGTGGGATTGGTGATCTTTTATGGCATATTTCATTTGAAACCGGTGCATCAATTTAACTTTATCGTCCTGCTGTTTTCCCTTCTGGGGCATACCCTGGGATCGGTGCTGGAGTTTTACAAGTTAATCCCGTATTATGATAAATTTGTGCACATGCTTTCAGGCACTTTTGTTAGTTCTCTGTGCCTTGGATTATATCTGGTCATTCGGCATGAAGGTCCGTTGGAGCGTCAGGAACGGTTGCTTGCGCTGCTGTTTATCTTTCTTGGCTCCATGGCTGTGGCTGGACTTTGGGAAGTGAGTGAATATTTTGTGCATGCCATCACGGGGAGGGATGTACAGAATGTTGCTTCGACGGGTATCAACGATACAATGCAGGATATGATCGTCTGCCTGATCGGTACGCTCGCTTATCTTCCGCTGGCGTCCGGACTCTTCCGAGGCAAACACAATCTCTGGACCGGCGCAGCAGAAGCATTTGTGAGAAAAAATGGAGCGCGGTTGGGTAGAAAATCTGAAACCTTTTTTGATGAGTGATCGACGCAATGCTTTTGTTCTTCTGAAATGTTGAGTAAGGAGAAGGTTATCCAAAGAGAAGATTATATTTCCCATCTGTTCGTGAGCAGAATAATTTGTATTTTGCAAAATGGCTTTGGGTACCGATAAAAGCGTCGAGGGAAAAAGCGAGAGCTGAGATTCAATTTGTAAATGCAAAGTCTCCTCATGCTGCATTAAATGTAATGATGGAAGCGTGAGGCAAGGAGTGTTGTTATGCGCGTGCGCAATATGACGGAGGGGAACCCGATTCGCTTGATTTTATCGGTGGCCTTTCCGCTGATGCTGGGCAATGTCTTTCAACAGCTTTATACCGTGGTGGATGCCCGGGTAGTGGGCGGATTCGAAGGCGTTTCCGCGTTGGCTGCAGTGGGAGCCTCGGACTGGTTCAACTGGTTGTACCTGGGCATAATTCAGGGTTTGGCCCAGGGATTTGCCATCCCCATGGCCCAGGCTTTTGGAGCGGAAGACCATCCTAGGCTGCGCAGGTGCGTTGGAAATGGCATTATTTTGGCCATCATTACCGGGTTGGCCATCACTCTGATTGCTCTCGCGTCCATCCGTCCCGTGTTGGGACTTATGAATACGCCTCTGGAGATTCGCCCCACATCTGTAGCTTACCTGAAAGTGCTATTCGCTGCTTATCCGGTAGTCATGGGATATAATTTTACTGCCGGCATACTCCGTGCCCTGGGGGACGGACGATCTCCCCTGTATGCCATGGTGGTGGCCGCAGCTTTGAATATTGGCCTGGATCTGCTGTTTGTTGCGGTATTTGGCTGGGGAGTATTGGGAGCGGCTGTTGCCACGGTGATTGCGCAGTTGGGTTCCTTCCTGTTTTGTCTTTACCGGCTTGGCAAAATTCATTTTATCCGTCCGGAAAGAAAAGATCTGCGCCTGGAACCCAGGGTATGTGGAGAGCTTTTAAAGCTGGGCATTCCGGTGGCCGCCCAAAACGGAGTTATTGGCGTGGGCGGAATGATTGTTCAGTGCATTGTCAATGGCATGGGCGTGGCCTTTATTGCGGGGTATACGGCTACCAATAAGCTCTACGGAGTATTGGAAGTGGCCGCCATTTCCTACGGCTACGCGATGACTACCTACGCCGGACAAAATTTAGGCGCTGGAAAGGTTGAACGCATTCGCAGTGGTGTGCGTGCCGCGGCTATTACAGGGGTGATTACTGCAGGGCTCATTGCTGGGACGATGTTTTTACTGGGCCGCTATATTGTGGGCAGTTTTATTTCCGGTACCCCTGAAGAAGTTGCTGAGGCAACTTCCATTGCCTGCCAATACCTGTACTTGATGAGCGCTTGTCTGCCCATTCTCTATCTTTTGCATATCTATCGTTCGGCGCTTCAGGGCATGGGCAACGGCTTTATGCCTATGCTTTCCGGCGTGGCGGAATTTATGATGCGAACGGGTGCGGCGCTGTATTTGCCCGGGTTGATCGGCTACACTGGTGTATTCTGGGCGGAAATTCTGGCATGGACTGGCGCGGACTGCATTCTTTTACCCAGCTATTTTATCATGCAGAAAAGACTGTTGCATGGTCATCCAGCTGTCATGAAGGAGTAAAGAGAGCGGAGGTCGAAACATCGGCCTCCGCTCTTTGGCTTCATTTGCGGGGATAATTTCCGGAGCAGCCATGGCAGTGCGAGCAATCTCCGCCGCAACTGCAGCTGCCTTTGCCGGCGCGCTTATCGTGGATGATTTTCCATACCGCGGCGCCGACTGCCAAGGCGACTATGCCGCCCACAATCCATGTGGCCATTGATAAACCTCCTTACTTGATTTTCCGGACTAAATGATTTTCATCGTAGCGGTTGCGGCGCAACAGCATGTATAGCATGAAACTTAAAACCAGCAGGGCAATAAAGGTCGCAAAGGTAATTCCCGCGCCGCTGAATAGCAGACCGAGCTGATAGACCATCAGGGCTACCGCGTAGGCGAACAGACACTGATAGCCGATGGCAAACCATGTCCACTTGGCGTTGTTCATTTCCCGCTTAATGGCGCCCATGGCCGCGAAACAGGGGGCGCACAGCAGATTAAAGAGCATGAACGCAAAAGCGGCAAGTCTACCGTGTCCATTGCTGGTTTCGTCAAAGCCCTGAGCGATGGGGGAAAGCCCAGCTTCAATCCGCTGTGCATCGCCTTCTTCCAGCAATGTGGCGGTGTCCATTTCTTCCGAGTCAGTTTCATAGAGGATTCCAAAGACGTTGACCACTTCTTCCTTGGCTACCAGCCCCATGACAGTGGCAACGGTGGGTTTCCAGTCACCGAAGCCAAGGGGATCAAATACCGGTGCCACCCAGCTGCCTACGCGGCCAAGAATGCTTTGATCGCTGTTTTCTACGGCGCCAAATACCATCTTTTCACCTTGGGAAGCGCTTGTCGTTTCGGTTGTGGCAATGGCGTCTCCTTCGATGGCGGAATCAACCTTCGCGGGCGCCCAGCCATAATTGGAGGTCAGCCAGATGAGTATTGAGGAGAGAAGAATCACGGTACCCGCACGCTTGATGAAGCTCCAGCCGCGCTCCCACATGCTGTGCAGCACGTTCTTCCATGAAGGGGCGTGGTAGGCCGGGAGTTCCATAACGAACGGCGCCGGGTCGCCTGCGAAGGGTCTGGTTTTTTTGAGCATGATGCCCGATGTAATGACGGCCGCCACGCCGATAAAGTAGGCGGCGGTGGCCACCCAGCCTGCATTGTGAAACAGCGCGCCTGCAATCAGTGCAATGATGGGCATTTTTGCGCCGCAGGGGATGAAGGTGGTGGTCATGATGGTCATTTTCCGGTCGCGGTCCTGCTCTATGGTGCGGCTGGCCATAACGCCGGGAACGCCACAGCCAGAGGAAATCAGCATGGGGATAAAGCTCTTGCCGGATAGGCCAAACTTCCGGAAAATACGGTCCATGATAAATGCAATGCGGGCCATGTAACCCACGTCTTCCAATATGGCCAACAGGAAAAACAGGACCAGCATCTGGGGCACAAAGCCCAGTACGGCGCCCACTCCTCCGATGATGCCATCGCCAATCAGGCCTACCAGCCAACCGGCACAGCCGATGCGCTCCAGCCAGGCCATGACTGGTTCCTGAATCCAGGCAGCCACAAAGGTGTCGTTGGTAAAGTCGGTGACGATGGTGCCGATGGTGGATACGGATATGTAGTATACCAGGAACATGACGGCCACGAAGATGGGTAAAGCCAACACGCGGTTGGTGACAATGCGGTCAATCTTGTCGGAACGACTCAGGGAACCCCGCGCATTGTTCTTTTTAACGCAGTTGGAAACGATGCGGCTGATCCACGCATAGCGTTGATTGGTAATAATGGATTCGCTGTCATCGTCCATCTCTTTTTCGCAGGCGCGAATGGTTTCTTCAATGGCGTCCTGTATGCCCTTGGGAAGGTTCAGTTCTGCCAACACCTTTTCATCTCGCTCAAAGAGCTTGATGGCGTACCAACGGGATAGGTGCTCCGCAACGATGGAGCCTTCGTGGGTGCTCCCGTCTGCGTGGTGATGATGCACATCCTGCTGTCCATCCCGATGAGTGATCAGATCCTCGATGTGGGCCAGGGCATGTTCAACGCTGCCTGCAAACACGTGGGGCAGTTCCTGTCTGACGCCCCGATCAGCCAATTGAGCTGCCTTTAGAGCCACTTCATGGCTTCCCATTCCCTTCAACGCGGATGTTTCAATAATTTCGCATCCCAGCGCTTCTCCCAGTTTTTTCAGATCAATGCGGTCGCCATTCTTGCGCACTACGTCGATCATGTTCAGCGCTATGACCATGGGAATGCCCAGTTCTGCCAACTGAGTGGTCAGATACAGGTTTCGTTCAATGTTTGTTCCATCAACAATATTGATGATGGCATCCGGCTTTTCATTGATCAGGTAATTTCGGGCCACAACTTCCTCCAGGGTATAGGGAGAAAGGGAGTAAATTCCGGGCAAGTCCTGTATGAGAATGTCCTGCGCCCCCTTGAGCTTGCCCTCCTTTTTCTCTACTGTAACCCCTGGCCAGTTGCCGACATATTGATTACTCCCGGTCAGGCTGTTGAACATGGTAGTTTTGCCGCTGTTGGGATTGCCCGCCAGCGCGATTTTTATGGACATGAGCCTTTCCTCCTTCAAATCAAAAAGTTAGTATAAACTAACACCTGGACAAAAAATATTCTTATCGAATTTCGATCAATTCTGCGTCGCCTTTGCGCACAGAAAGTTCATAGCCGCGCACGGTTAACTCCATGGGGTCGCCCAGTGGAGCCACCTTGCGCACATAGACTTGCGTGCCGCGGGTGAGTCCCATGTCCATGATGCGGCGCTTGAGTGCACCCTCGCCATGCAGGCGTTCAATTGTCCCGGAGTCGCCCACCTTTAGATCTCTGAGTGTCTTCATTGTCCCATTCCTCCTCAAATCATGATGCGCAGAGCCATGGATTTATCCAGCGCCACGCGACTGTCCTTCACTGAGAGAATAATGTTTCCCCCCAGACGGCTCACCACTCGAATTTCCTCACCCACTACAAAGCCCAACTCCGCCAGATGCCTGCGCAGTTCATCCTGGCCACTGATCTTCTTGATGGTGTTGGTCTCGCCGATTTCTGCCATAGCCAGGGGCATCATGAATTCCGCCTCCTTCATTTCCTCGTTTTTCCCACATTGGATGCTAGTTAGGAACACCAAACATCCTGACGAAAGTAAGTTTAGCATGCCTAACTCATGCTGTCAAGACATTCTCAAAAACTTCACAATGGTGGAAAGTACATTTGAAAGAGATAGATGGTATAATAAAGAAGTGTAAAAAGGGGGGGATGTTGGTTGATCAGGCCGTGCGTATTGGCGAGTGCCTGCTTATTGGGTATGAATTGCCGTTACAGTGGAGATGGCGGATGGATAGAAAGAATTGGGGAACTGATGAGGCTGGCAGAAGTGATTCCAGTTTGCCCGGAGATAATGGGAGGTTTGCCCACACCTCGGACGCCTTCAGAGCGAAGGGGAGAGCGAGTGATCAACCGGGACGGAGAGGATGTAACCGAAGCCTATGAGCGAGGGGCGCGGGAAGTTGTGCACTTGGCGGAACTTTACGGAGCCAAGCTGGCACTGCTCAAGGAGCGCAGCCCTTCCTGTGGCTGGGGAGAAATTTATGACGGCAGCTTTCAGCATAGGCGAATTTCGGGTAATGGTGTGGCTGCTGCGCTTTTGCACAGTAGGGGCGTTGAGATTTACGGCGAGAGCCGCATTGGAGAACTGATACAAAAATTGGAGGAAGAGGAACATGATTCGCTTTAATTGTGATTATCAGGAGTGTGCCCATCCGCGCATTTTGCAGAAACTTATGGAAACCAATTATGAACAGATGCCGGGGTATGGCGAAGATGTGGTGTGCGACGAAGCTCGCGAGCGTATCCGTGCCCTGTGCGCCGCTCCAGATGCGTATGTTCAGTTTCTGGTGGGGGGAACTCAGGCGAACTTTACGCTGTTGGCTGCGGCGCTGCGCAGCTATCAGGGGGTCATCTGTGCGGAAACAGGGCATATAGCCACACATGAGACCGGCGCGGTGGAGGCCACCGGCCATAAGGTGATCACTTTGCCCCAGGAAAATGGCAAAATATGCGCGCAGCAGGTGGATGCGTTTTGCCGTCTGCATTTTTCAGATGACGCCCACGAACACATGGTGATGCCCAAGGCGGTCTATTTGTCCCAAGCCACGGAACTGGGCACACTTTACAGCCGTGAGGAGTTGATTGCCCTGAGGGAGGTTTGCGACCGCTGGAAACTGTATCTTTACGTGGATGGGGCACGGCTGGGCTACGCCATGGCAGCCGCAGAGTGCGACGTGGATCTGCCCTTCCTGGCGCGGACTGCCGATGCGTTTTACATTGGCGGCACCAAGCAGGGAGCCCTCTTCGGCGAGGCCATGGTGATTCTCAATGATGCGCTCAAAGAGGATTTCCGCTATGTGATCAAGCAGAAGGGCGGTATGTTGGCCAAGGGACGGCTGCTGGGTGTGCAGTTTAACGAGCTTTTAAGGGACGATCTGTATTTTGAACTTTCTCGCCATGCCGTGGGACTGGCTATGAAGCTCAGGCATGCGCTGGAGGAAGAGAAGGTTCCTTTCCTGGTAAACAGTCCCACCAACCAGCAATTTCCCATTTTGCCGGATGAAGTGCTTCGGGGACTGGAGGGAAAATTTAGCTATTCCTATCAGCAGCGCATGGATGAAAGTCACAGCGCAGTGCGCTTCTGTACCAGCTGGGCTACTCGGGAGGAACATGTGGATCAATTGATTGAGACCCTTCACGGTTTGTTGAATCAATGACTCCGGGAGATACGTTGCTGTACAGCATCCGTGCCTCAGCCTTCGCCGCGGTGATTTGCGGATTGTGGATGTTGATATGCTGGTTGCGCAGGCGTCGGCTTTGTCGACGGACACTGATTTACATAATCTATTTTTCTGCCTTGGTAGAGATTACGGTGATTAGGGGCAGTGTAGATGTGGCGAAAATATTGCAGGGGGGACGGGCCCTACCTCAGTTGCACCCCCTGCACACCACATTGGCAGAGATTCACAGGGGACTTTGGCCCATGACTTTTCACATAGTGGGCAATCTGATCTGGTTTATTCCCCTGGGACTATTATGTTCGAATCGACGGTTTTATATGGCGGCCTTGTGGGGCGTTGTCGTCTCCGTGAGTATTGAAAGTCTTCAGTACGTTTTGATGAGCGGCGTAACGGATGTGGATGACGTGCTCCTCAACACGCTGGGGGCAATCTTGGGCTGGAGCATCGGGCGCGTCTTTCAAGGAAGAAAATCCGAGGAAGTCTCCACTTCTGGGGATGACTAGGGAAAACAAGGCATGCAGGGAAAGGAGTTTTCCACTGCATGCCTTGTCTTTGTGGATGCCCTGAAGTGTGACGCAAGAGGTTCGTTTGCCACTACGGGCGATATCTGTTTCCTGGGGACGGTCTCTATGTGTCCAGCATTTCCAATTTAATCTGGAAATATAGTTCCTCATAATCGCCGGTGAGATTGCCTTCCGCATCGTAATAGCGGTAGACCTTTAGCTCCACTTCGTCGCCAGAGAGGCACTTGTCCAGCTCTCGCAAGAGAGCCATGTAGCCGTCAATGCGCACACCGTTAATCTCGGTGATTACATCGCCTACCTGCAAGCCTGCTGCCCCGGAAGGCCCGTTTTCCTCCACAGTATAGACCTGCGCTCCGATGGGAGGATAGCGGCGCATGGGCTCGTCCGGGCCATCGATATCTGCCACAGTAATACCCAGTCTCGGGCGCACGACGCTGCCGGTTTCGATAATCTGATCAATGAAAGCCACCACGGCATTGATGGGGATGCAGAATCCAAGACCTTCGTAGACGGAGGTTTCGGAAAACATAAACTTCAGCGTGGGGATTCCCACCAATTCCCCCTGAGCGTTGAGCATGGCGCCGCCAGAATTGCCGGTGTTGATGGCTGCATCCGTTTGAATGACGGAAACACTCCGGGTGAAATTGTTTGCGTTGATATCTTCGCGACTCAGGCCGGAGACGATTCCCACTGTCACGGTGCCGGGAAGAACGTTGTCGCCGCTTCCGGGATTGCCAATGCAGATGGCCAGATCGCCGATGCGCAGCTGATCGGAATCTCCCAAGGGAACGGCCGTAACGCCCGCAGGCACCTCTTCGCTAAAGTGAAGGATTGCAATGTCCGTACCGTCGTCATGACCTACCACAGTCACATCCATCAATTCTCCGGAGAGCCATTGAATGCGAAACAGGTCGCCGTCGGCGATGATGTGGTAATTGGTCAAAATATATCCGCCTTCGCCCTTTTCGCCTGCGCGAATGTAGCAGCCGGAACCGGAACTTAATTCCATCTCAGAAGCGGTACGAGTGGCGGGGTCCCAGTTTTCCTGATAGGAGATTACCTGAACCACTGCGGGTCGTACAGCTTCGGCAATATCGGGTACTGGATTGGACGAGCTATAGATCGCGTCATAACCCGTGGCCCCCGCAGGAGCGATACCCAATAACAGCGCGGATAGCAGCAATGCAATCGCTTTTTTCAGCATCATTTCAAACCTCACTTTTTTGAACATTTTCCAGATTTCCAGATTCAGGGCCAACGGCGAGCCTGGAAGTGGCTTCTGCCGCGGGTAGGGCAAAGGAAAAGACGGTTTCTCCGGGCTTGGAGTGCATTTGAATTTCGCTGCCGTGTTGCTGAAGAATATTTTTGCAGATGGACAATCCCAGCCCCGTGCCCATACCGGAGGTGTGCGCCTTGTCCGCCTTGTAAAAGCGTTCGAAGATATGTCCCTGATCGTCCTGGGAAATGCCGGGGCCGTTGTCCTGCACCCAAAAACGCACATTTCCACCCTCTCTCAGCGTACGCAGGGTGAGCACGCTGCCCGGACCCGGCATGAACTTCACTGCATTGTCCACGAAGTTGCTCACTACCTGGTTGATGCGATTTACATCGCCCAGGGCAAAGCAGGGATCGTTGGCAAATTGAACCTCCACATCCATGCCCTTTTGTTCAATGCGCTGCTCAAAACGGATGAGGATCCGCCGCATCATTTCATTGGCGTCAAAGGGAGCGATATCCATGGGAAATTTTCCGGATTCCAGGCGACTCAAATCCAGCAGATCCCGCACCAGATCGGTCAGGCGATTGGTCTCATCCAATACCACTTGCAGGTAGCGGGGCTGATCCTGTTGGGGAATGGTGCCGTCCAGCATGGCCTGAACGTATCCCTTCATGCTGGTCATGGGCGAGCGCAGTTCATGGGAAACATTAGCCACAAAACTTCGCCGGGATTCTTCCTGACTGGAGAGTTCCGAAGCCATGCGGTTGATGGAGTTGCCCAGCTGTTCCAGTTCACCACCGCAGTTTAAGTTGACGCGCCGGGAAAGTTCGCCCCGGGAAAAGGCACGTACGGCACTTTCAATTTCCCGCAGGGGCAGCGTCTGACTCCGGGCTACCAGGAAGGCCAGAATCACGCCCAGCAACAGGGAAATACCCGCGGGGAATACGACCTGAGGCAAGACGCTCATAATGCTGACGCGCAGTTTATCCACCGGAATATGCAACAGCACTGCGCCTACTACCTGGCCGTCGCTGTACGTCCAGGGGACGCCGATGGTGACAATGTGCGCGCCCAGTTCGCTGAACAGACCGGTTGCGCGGATTTCCCGCCCTTCCAATATCAGTCTGAGCTGTTCATACACCGCGTCGGAAGCCAGACTTTCGTTGATATTTCCGGAGCGGTCGGTATAAGTTAGCTGGCCTGAACTAAAATCCATGATCCAGATATCTGCGTTGTATTGATTGTAGATATCATTGATCTTTTCGTTGACCATGTACTGAATGGTGGCGTTGGAGCGCAGCAGATTCAATTGCTTGAGCTGTTGCATATATTCGGCCACCTGACGGGCCTGCATGCGCACCTCGGTTTCATAATTGTCCTGAGCCCGAGCACGCTGTACCGTGAGCAAAATGGTGGTAAAGAGGGAAACCGTTACCAATACCACGGCCAGTATGGCGCTGAACATTCGCCAGAACAGTCCGCTCCTCATACTTTACTTCACCTCAAATTTATAGCCCACGCCCCAGACGGTTTTGATCATCCAGCCGAGATTTTCACCTTCTGTGAGTTTTTCCCGAAGGCGCTTGACATGCACGTCCACCGTGCGGGAATCGCCAAAATAGTCATACCCCCACACCTGTTCCAGCAACTGCTCCCGGGTGAACACCATGCCGGGATGACTGGCCAGAAAATACAGCAATTCCAGTTCTTTGGGGGGCATTTCCAGCTCCTTGCCCATGTATTTTACGCTATATTGATTGATGTTGATGGTCAAACCGGGGAATACCAGTTCCTTGTCCGGCGTGTCCGCGGCCTGGAATCGACGGGAGACCGCCTTGATCCGGGCTACCAGTTCCTTCATGTCAAAGGGTTTGACTACGTAATCGTCTGCGCCCAGTTCCAATCCAAGCACCTTATCAAAGGTTTCGTCCTTCGCAGTGAGCATGATGATGGGAATATTGGAGACTTTGCGCACTTCCCTGCACACCTGCCAGCCGTCCATTCCGGGCAACATGACATCCAGCAAAATGAGGTTGGGAGGCGATTCCTTAAACATTTTCAGTGCCTCATCGCCTCGGTCAGCCATTTGTACTTCAAAGCCTTCCTTTTCCAGATAAAGATTGACCAGCTGACGGATATTTGGATCATCGTCAACCAGCAGAATTTTCAGCATGGGCATGGAAATACTCCTTTCCTCAATATGGATATCGCTTGTTTTATTTCATGGTCACAATGGTTACGCCATCCTCGCCTTCACCATAGCGGCCCAGGCGGAAATCCTTTACGGCGCTATGGGTTTTAAGGTGGCGGTGAATTCCTGAGCGCAGCACGCCCGTGCCCTTGCCGTGGATGATGCTCACCGTGCGAAGATGGTTCATGACCGCGCCGTCCAGGAACAGGTCGACGGCCATCAGCGCTTCTTCCAGGTTGCATCCCCGCACATCGCATTCTGTCTCCACGGGCCGACTGGAAATTTGCACGTGATTTCCGCCGGATTTGGAGCGCGCAACTTTGACTGGCTTGTCCGGTTGAGAGGTGCGCATATCAGAAAGCTTCGCCTTGAGCTTCAGGGCGCCGGCCTGTACCGTGCATTCGCCCTTGGAGTCCGGCAGAGTTAGAATAACTGCCTTGGCGCCCAAGTTTGTTAATTCCACCGTATCGCCTACCTGCACCTGACGGGGAATTTCTCCCGTGCCCGCAGCGTTGGGCAGGTGTTCCGCGGTTTCATCAATGGATTTTTGCAGTTGAGCGCGCATCTGATGCAATTCATGTTCCTTCAGCTGCGTGCTTCCCTTCTTTTTCAGTTCGGCAATCAACTGCTCAGATTCCCGCTGTGCCCGTTGAAGGATGCGCCGGGCTTCATCTTTGGCTTTGCGCAGATCCCGTTCCCGGTGGGCGGCCAGATCGCTGCGCAGTTTTTCTGCCTCATCTCGGAGACGCTGCGTTTCGATGTGGGCTTCCTCCGCCAGTTTCCGTTCCTTTTCGGCAATTTGACGGTGGTATTCGGCGTTGGCGATGACATCTTCAAATTGCAGTTGATCCTGGGTCATGCGGGAACGGGCGCTCTCAATTAATTCCTCCGGAAGGCCCAGCTTGCGCGAAATTTCAAAGGCGTTGGATTTGCCTGGAACACCAATGGATAGCCGATAGGTGGGGCGCAGGGTCTCTACATCAAATTCTACAGAGGCGTTTTCCACGCCCGGCGTGTTCAATGCAAAGACCTTCAGCTCGCTGTAATGGGTTGTGGCCATGGTGCGCACCTGCTTTTGAAGCAGATGATTGAGAATGGACATGGCCAGGGCCGCGCCCTCCGTGGGATCGGTGCCTGCGCCCAGCTCGTCAAACAGCACCAGGGCGTTTTGTGAAACATTTTGCAGGATGCTGACGATGTTGGTCATATGGGAGGAAAAAGTGGACAGGGATTGCTCAATGCTCTGTTCATCGCCGATATCGGCATAAATTTCATCAAATATGGCCAACTCCGAACCATAGGCGGCGGGAATCTGCATACCTGACTGAGCCATCAGTGACAGCAATCCTACGGTTTTGAGCGTTACGGTTTTGCCGCCGGTGTTCGGCCCGGTGATTACCAATGTGGTAAAATCCGTACCCAGCCACAGGTTGGAGGGCACCACTTTTTCTGGATCGATCAGCGGGTGACGGGCGCGAATCAGATGAATGCGCCCTTCCTGATTGAGCTTGGGGGGGACGGCGTTCATGCTGCGGCCCAGCGCCGATCGGGCAAAGATCATATCCAGTTCTGCCAGCGTCTCCAGACTCTGCGACAGAGCCTCGCCGTCGGGAGCAATTTCTGCGGAGAAAGTTGCCAGAATCCTTTCGATTTCAGCTTTTTCCTTCAGGGCCCACTGCTTGAGCTCGTTTCCTGCTTCTACAACAGCCATGGGCTCGATGAACAGGGTGGAGCCCGTTCCGGACTGATCGTGGACAATGCCGGGCACGCTGTTTCGGTGTTCGGCCTTCACGGGCACCACATAGCGCCCGTTGCGCATGGTGATAATGGCGTCCATCAGATATTTAGAGGTGGACGCTCCGCGGATGATGGCGTTTAGCCGATCGCGAATGCGGTCGTTGAGCTGACGGATGTGCCGGCGAATGGAGGATAATTCCCCACTGGCATGGTCGCTGATTTCGTCTTCGGACACAATGGCGTCGAAGATATCCTCCTCCAGGCGGCGGTTGGCGTACAGCGTAGAGCCCAGCCTGGTTAGAATGGGCGTATCCTCCCGCTCAGTTACCAGCGCGCCACGCACCAGCCGGGAGGCCTTCATTGCATCGCCAATCTGCAGCAGAGCCTTGGCGGAAAGGGTTGCGCCGATACCTGCCAGCTTTAAAAACTCTCGTACATCCACAAAGGAAACCATGGGGTTCGAGCCGTTGTAAGCCAGTATCGTGGCGGCCTCCTCGGTTTCTTCCTGGCGGCGGCGCACCAGGGATGGGTCGCTGGAAGGCATGAGGGTCAGGGATCGAGCCCGGCCCAATTCCGTCACGGCCATTTGAGCCATGCGCTCGCGAATTTTGGGAAATTCCAGTACCCTCAGATATCGTTCGTTCATACTACTCTGCTCCTCGGAAATAATGCCCAGTCGTGGTTTGTGTGTGCTCCCAAATGGCCCAGCTCTCATCGCTCCGGGGGTTGTCTCCCTTCAGCGCCATAAGGTGTTGCCTGACCAGCAGTTCCACCGGCTCATCCCCGTTCACCAGCATACGCCATTGAGAACAGGACGGCAGAGACGAAGACCGTCGCAGAAGCATCATTTTTGCACTGTTGAGCAGCTGTACCACGCAGCCCTCGGGTGTGACGATGCGACGTAGAGGGAAGCGTGTCCCGGTGCGATCTACCAGAACCTGTCGGTTGCAGTGCGCCTCCGGCGCGCAGTGGTCGCAGTGCCGACAGTTGAGATGTGGGCCGGACGAGTTCGCCGTTGCCCGCAGCGGACAATGGCGTAGCTGCATTAGCGGCAGTGCGCCGTACACCACAAGTTGGCGCGTTCCTCCCAGCTGGGAAATCTGCCCTCGGTTGAGCTCCACGGAGGGCGTGTAGCAATTCAAGCCCCAATCTGCCAATTGAGCTACGGCTGAATTGTTAGCGATGTTGAGCGGATAGTTTCCGGCCAACGTGCCTGGCCAGCGCAATTGCATCTGGCCCACGTTGGAAATATGGGTCATGGAGATGCGCCCCGCGTTTTTTTGTGCCCACTGATGCAAAATTTCCAATGTCTTTTCGCCTGCCACCAGTGGAAGGGCTAGGTCGAAGCGTTCCGGCAGCCGCAATAGCGCTGCATCGAGTGCTTCCGGACGCAAATCCTCCGGCGCGAACACAACTCGATGAGCCCCCGCAGCCAGAGCGCGGCAAAGGATTTCTGTGCTGCCGCTTTCGACGGATAATTCACACGGGCTGTTCGCTTCAGGGATGGATTCGGGAAGCGCCATGGGCGCACAGGGAATGGGCGCTCCCATTCGCGCTTCAATGAGTTTATCCACAGCCAGTCGTCGCAATCCATTGAGGGCGGAGACACTCAAATGTGCGTCCGGATCCATGTCCAGAGAAAAGCTCCTCAGCGAAAAGGGAGTATTGCCCAATTTTTCCATCTGCGCCCGAATTCGTTCCTCATTTGCGCGCAGGTTCTGGGCTGCCTGAACCATTTCACCTGAGACACAGATCTCATGTATCCCATCGGACAGGGTCAGCCGAGCGGGTGAGGCCTTGTGCAGCACCAACTGCATATCCACGTCAAATTTTTTGGTTTCTCCCATGTCGTTCAGGGCATTGCGCTGTTGAGCCTGGGAAACCAATCGAATCAAAAGATCGCCGCTGCGAGCTTGCTGCAGTAAAAGGCGGCCGGAAGAACGTTCCCCCAGGCGCACAGGTGTATCGCCAGTGCTGCGGCGCAACACCAGAACATCTCCGGCTTCGATACGGGTATCCAGCTGAATTTCTCCATTGCGGCGGCAGGCGCCTACTTCAACGCCCAGATGATTTGGCTGTTGTGAAAACATCAGTTCCGAATCTCTGAGTCCGGGGCCATAGCCACGGGTGAATCCTCCGCGATTAAACATTTGAGCAAGCTCTTTCCGAGCGGCTGCGGTATCGAAGGGGATGTCCGCCGCCAGTGCGTCTAGCGACTGGCGGTAAATCTTCGTAGTCACGGCTACATATTCAGGCCGTTTGAGTCTGCCTTCAATTTTTAAACTGGATGCGCCCGCCTGTATCAGCGCCGCAAGATCATCCAGACTGCATAAATCCTTTGTGGACAGGAGGTACCCCTGACGGTCATTCAGCCGGTAGGGAAGACGACAGGGTTGGGCACAAAGGCCACGGTTTCCACTGCGACCTCCGATCATGGAGGACATCAGGCACTGACCGGAACAGCTGACGCAGAGCGCACCATGGATAAAAACCTCCAATTCAGCGCCGCGACCTGCACAGCGGGCAATTTCCTCGTGCGTCATTTCCCGGGCAAGTACGACCCGCTTAAAGCCGTTCTTCACCAGAAAATCCACGCCTTGAGGATTGTGCACCGCCATTTGAGTGCTTGCATGCAGGGGCAACTGGGGTGCCATCTGGCGAAGAATGCGAACCACGCCCAAGTCCTGCACGATTGCGCCGTCAGCGCCCGCACAGCAGATTTTTTCAATGGTGGCCTCCAATCGGGCCAATTCGTCCTGACGCACCATGGTGTTTAAGGTGACGTATACCTTGACGCCTCGGGCGTGGCAATACCCCACTGCGCCCGCGAGTTCATCCTCAAAGTTATCGGCGCTTTTGCGGGCGTTAAAGTCGCCTGCCCCCAGATAGATGGCGTCTGCACCGCACTGTACAGCGGCTACCATGGCGGGTCCACTGCCGGCGGGTGAAAGCAGTTCAGGTTTGTTCATGAATTTGATCCTTTAACTGGGAAATTTCATTGCGCGCTGTTTCCAGCTCTCGTTTCAGGCGGCGGATTTCCTCCCGGGACTTCATCATATCGTCCACGGCATTGATGGCGGTGAGTACGGCCAGTTGCCCA
Source organism: Clostridiales bacterium (assembly GCA_019419995.1). Lineage (GTDB taxonomy): Bacteria > Bacillota > Clostridia > Christensenellales > Aristaeellaceae > SFTH01. The sequence goes on along the minus strand of JAHZHZ010000007.1, from coordinate 14,688 downwards.
CCGGGCAAGCGAGTCGCCTGATGCAGTTCCCGCATGCGGCGATCTACCCATTCGGCCACACCATGAACGTAGTCCTCGGAATCGTAGCTGGAAATCGCGTAATCCCTGCCTGCAATGCGCACGGTAGTTTTTATTTTCTTTTGCATGATATCTTCCTCACAGGCGTCCGGCACGCGGGGCCCAGTATTCCCCTGCCATTCGCATATAATATTCCATTCTTATAATACCATATCAGAGACAATCCAACAAGCGTTCCCAAAAGAAATTGTGCCAGGCAGGCACGCCTGGCCAATGTTGTGCATATCCTTGACTGTATGGCTCGTGTGGGAGTGCAGACGGGAGGCGAGGATATGCGCAAATATTGCGTTGGAAAATCCGGCGGCAGCAATGATTCAAAAACCAGAATCGCCGGCATCGTGCTGATGGCGGTGGGGGTGCTGGTTCTGCTATTGTTTGTTCCATATTGGGTCTGGACTTCAGTGCTGGCAGTATTGCTCATCAGCATTGGCTTCCTGATTTGGCGCTTTAATTGAGTTGTAAGGATGCATTGCCGGATTAAAAATAAAAACGGATGGGAATGCCCATGCGGCAAACCCATCCGTTTTATACTTAAAAGATTACAGAGCGCGCTCAACCTTATTGCTGCGCAGGCAACGCGTGCAGACGGACATGCTCTTGGGCACGCCATTGACAAGCACTTTGACCTTTTGCGTGTTGGGAGCCCAGGTGCGGCGCGTCTTGCGGTTGGAGTGGCTGACGTTGTTACCGTAAACTACGCCCTTGCCGCAAACTTCACAAAACTTTCTCATACTCTATCACACCTCCTTCAAGGGTATGTCACATCAAAACACATGAATTATACCACCGAATGGCACAAAACACAAGTGCTTGGTGTGTAAAATTCAAAAAAACCTCTGTTTGTGTTTTTACACGGCTCCTTTACGGGGGGAAGCAATGGGGATTTCCATTGGTTTTTTCATAATACGCTTGCATATTGAGCAAAAAAAAGTTATACTGATAGCGAGTGGAAGTGTATTCGTGACTGAATGCACCCCGCATAGTGCGGGAAACATGAGTTCAATACCTGAACGGAGGTTGTGACATGGATTGCAGATTTACAACCGAGCTCGGCCTCGTAACGGTCAATGACGATGTGCTGGTTCGCGTAGCAGGCTATGCGGCGTTGGATTGCTATGGTATCGTCGGTATGGCGTCCAAGCGCTCCACCGACGGCATTGTTCAGCTGATGGGCAGAGAAAATCTTGGCCGCGGCGTGAAAGTACGTTCCTCTGGCGATAAGGTGGATATTGATCTGTTCATCATTGTTGAATATGGAATTTCAATCAGTGCGGTTGCCGCTTCAATTATTGAGACAGTGAAATACAAGGTAGAGCATCTTACGGGAATCCCGGTGGGGCGTGTAAACGTCTGTGTCGAGGACATCCGCGTCTGAGCGGTGGGATAGTTGGAGGGAAAGATGGCTATAACGAAGATAGATGGCATGGCGCTCAAGGAGATGCTTTCTTCCGGTGCGGCTCTGCTGGTGAAAAACCGTGAGAGCGTCGATGCTCTGAATGTATTTCCGGTGCCCGATGGAGATACGGGATCCAATATGTCCCAGACGATTACCGCGGCCATTAAGGAAATGAACGCAAAGCGATATACGGCGGTCACCGATGTGGCGGATGCTGTGGCCAGAGGTGCGCTTAAGGGAGCGCGGGGAAACTCTGGCGTAATTCTCAGCCAGATCCTGCGCGGTTTGGCTCGAGGGCTGGATGGCCATGAGGAAATTGATGTGCCGCTGATGATTCAGGCAATCCGTCAGGGAGCCAACACCGCCTACAAGGCGGTGATGAAGCCCAAGGAGGGCACTATTCTGACGGTGATTCGGGTCATTGCGGAGGATTTGGAGAAATCCGGGTACAAGTGTGCAGATCTGGAAGAGCTGTTTAAACTCCTGCTCACTTCCGGCGACGCTATTTTGAAAAAGACGCCCGAAATGTTGCCCGTGCTCAAACAGGCGGGCGTGGTAGATAGCGGCGGCATGGGTCTGATGGTCATCTTCAGAGGCATGTATGCGGCTCTGACGGGTGAGAGCGTGGAGATTGGAGAAGGCTCTGATTCCGTACAGGCGGAGGCCATGCCCGGTGAGTTTATCGATGAACATGCTGATCTGCGCATCGAAGATATTCGCTTTGGCTATTGTACCGAATTTATCGTATCCCATCCTCATCCAGATATGAAGGAGGGGGATGTGGTTCGTTTGCGCAAGCGCCTGGAAAAAATCGGCGATTGCGTGCTGGTGATTTCGGATCTTTCCGTGGTCAAGGTGCACGTGCATACCAACGATCCGGGCAAAGCCATCCAGTATGCATTGGAATTGGGTGAACTGGATGCCATCAAGATCGACAACATGTTTGAGGAGGCCCGGGAGAGGGAAGCTGCCCGCGCTGAAAGCGAGGCGGCCCAAATGAAGGAATATGGTATTGTAGCCGTTGCTTTGGGCGATGGTCTGGCCGATATTTTCAGGGATTTGATGGTGGATGAGATTGTGGATGGCGGCCAGACAATGAATCCCAGCATTCAGGATTTGGCACAGGCTGTGGAGGCGACGCATGCTAAAAATGTGTTTATCCTGCCCAACAATACCAATATTATCCTGGCCGCTCAGCAGGCGACCGAGCTGACGAAGAAAAACGTGGTGGTTTTGCCCACTAAGTCCGTACCCATGGGAATTTCCGCCATGCTGGCCTTCTCTCAGGAGATGAGCGTGGAGGAAAACACGGCGGCTATGACAGAGGCGGCGGAGAGTGTACATACCGCTTCCATCACTTATGCTGTTCGAGATACGACTTATGAGGATCAGCAGATTCACCAGGGCGATATCATGGGAATGATTGATAATAAGCTCAGCGTGCTGGGAGAGGATATCCATCAGGTGGGCATGAAAGTGACCGAAAAGATGGTTCATGATGAAGCCACGCTGATCACAGTTTACTACGGCAGTGATATATCCGAAGCCGAAGCCCGTAAGCTCTGTGAGGACTTGGAGCGGGAATATCCTGACTGCGATGTGGAAATACAGAACGGAGGCCAGCCCCTGTATTATTATCTCATTGCCGTGGAATGAATGAATAAGATCTGGTCCGGCGAGAAATCGCCGGATTTTTTTATCGAGGGCCGGATAACGCATGGGCATCGGCTGAGGCCCTGAAGGTGGCCGAAGGAATAAAAAAGGGGAGATTTACCATGGATTTGCCGCTTTCGGCCATAAAGGGTATCGGTCCGGCCCGCCGACGCGCTTTCGAAGCTGTGGGCATCTTTTCGGTGCGGGATCTGGTGATGTTTTTGCCACGGGACTATCGGGACCTGTCCAGTTTTACACCTCTTAGCCAGATTCACCCGGGAGAAATGGTCTCTGTTCGCGTTCGTGTGGCCGGGGAAGTAGTTCAGCGCAGGGCAGGAAAACTGGTAATTACCCGGGTGTATGTGACCGACGATAGCGAGACTTTGCCGGTAGTTTGGTACAACCAGCCATGGCTGAAGGAACAGCTGGTCCGCGGCCGGGAATTGATGCTCTATGGTCGCTGCGAGGCCCGAGGCGGAACCATTCAGCTCAGTAGTCCCGTCATTGAGCGGGAACAGGGGCTGCTGGGCGTGTATCGAAATATTCCGGGAGTACCGCCGCGAGCCGTTCGCCAGAGCATTGAGGCTGCACTGAAGATTTGTGAGGGGCAGTGGCCCGATGAACTGCCCGAGTCTATGCGCAGACGCCATGGCCTGTGTGAGCGCAACTTCGCCATGCGCAATGCGCATTTTCCCGACAGTCGGGAGGCGCTGGAGGCTGCTCGAAGGAGGATTGCCTTTGAAGAACTGCTGCTGTACCAGTTGGCCATGTCTCTGCGCCGTGGACGCGATGTGCCGGGCATACAGATTCAATTTGAGGACGCATCCATTGAAAATTTCTGGAACCAACTGTCGTTTGCGCCCACACTCGCTCAAAAGCGGGTACTCTATGAAGTGGCACGGGATATGAGGGCATCCACGGCCATGGCAAGGATGATTCAGGGGGATGTGGGCAGCGGAAAGACGGCGGTGGCTTTTGGAGCGATGTATCTGGCGTGTGTCGGCGGTTATCAGGCGGCATTGATGGCGCCTACGGAGGTGCTGGCGCGCCAGCACTATAGTGGAGCAAAGGCCATCTTGGAAAACATGGGGTTGAAGGTGGGGCTGCTCACCGGAAGCCTCACAGCGAAGCAGCACGCGTTGGCTCATGAAGCCATTGCCTCCGGTGAGTGGAATGTCATCATCGGTACCCATGCGTTGATCACGGAGAATGTGCGCTATCATCGCCTGGGATTGGCCGTGACCGATGAACAGCACCGATTTGGCGTGCGCCAACGGACGCTGTTGGAAAGAAAGGGCGCGGATACCAATGTTCTGGTGATGTCTGCTACGCCAATTCCCCGCAGCTTATCTCTGATCCTCTATGGGGATCTGGATATTTCCATCATTGACCAGCTTCCCCCCGGCCGCAGGGAAGTGCGCACTCGAATTGTTCCCGAGGATAAGCGTCAGGGTATGTACGGCTTTTTGCGGGAAGAGGTCAAAAAGGGTCGTCAGATATATGTGGTGTGTCCGCTGGTGGAAGAGTCCGAGGCTGTGGATGCCCTTCCGGCAGAGCAGGTATATGAAAATCTGCGCACCCGGGATTTGGCGGACCTGCGCATCGAACTGGTACACGGGCGCATGAAGGCAGCAGACAAGGAGGCGGCGTTGGAACGGTTCAGACGGGGAGAGGCGGATGTATTGGTGGCCACGACGGTCATTGAAGTGGGCGTAAATGTTCCCAATGCCAGCGTCATGGTCATTGAAAATGCTGAACGCTTTGGGCTGGCTCAGCTACATCAACTGCGTGGACGAGTGGGCCGAGGGGCTCAACAGTCCTGGTGCTTTTTGATGGCTGGGCCCAATGAACGGTTAAAATTTCTTGCCTCAACAGCGGACGGCTTTAAAATTGCCCAGCGGGATATGGAGCTTCGCGGCCCAGGCGATCTCTTTGGCACTCGTCAGTCCGGTCCGATTACATGGGGAGTTGGCAATCTGGCGGGAGATACGCAGCTGTTAAAAGTCGTTCATGACGAAGCCAGAGCTCTGTTGAAGGACCCCGAATCTCCGGACAGTCAGGTGGTCATTGAACTTGCGAAAGCGGCGTATTTAAAAAAATTTCAGGATGCGGCTTTCAATTAATATTTTGCGATAACACAGAACAAAATAGAGCGCAAATGCTTACAAAAGCGGCGAATTCGCCGCTTTTTTTGTACCGGGCCGCAATCTATAAAATGCAGAAAACGCGCTGATTTTTTTATTGAAATGTTTGCCAACCGGGATTTTCCAGACTAAAAGTGTTTTTCGTGGCAACAATACGCTCAGACTCAAGCAAGGAGGTGAATGAACAATGCAGAACAGCCAGAGCAAGACCGCAATGAACAACATGAAGTACGAAGTTGCGCGTGAACTGGGTGTGAACCTGGTCAAGGGCTACAACGGCCATCTGTCCTCTAAGGAGGCTGGTCAGGTAGGCGGCGAAATGGTTCGCAAGATGATTGAGGACTATCAGCGTCAGCACAGCAACTGATTTCATTCCTGATCTGCGTGGAAATCCCATATAAATGGGGAGAGCGCAGCGAGTCAAATCAAAATTGCGGAGAATTCCGCAGAAGAAAAAGGAGAACAAAAATGAGCTATAACAAGATCAACGTGCCCGAGGCCCGTCAGGCCATGGCCAACATGAAGCAGGAAGTTGCCAACGAACTGGGAATCACCCTCAACAAGGACTACAACGGCCAGCTGGCTTCCAAGGATGCCGGCCACATCGGCGGCAACATGGTCCGCAAGATGATCGAGGCGCAGGAGCGCGCCATGAGCGGCAACCGCTAAAGGACGTTTATCAGGATTCGCCATTGGCGAATCGAGGGGGTTTTTCGGCAAAATTTGCCGGGGAACCCCTTTTTAGCTCGCTTTGCGTATCCGAAGCAGATCGCCCACTGCTACCTGTGCGTCACATTCCATCGTGTAGACTTCTCCCGGACGGGTAGCGGCTGTCACCCTGTCGCCGCTGCTGTCTTCCAAAGCATGGGCGATAAACTGCTGGCCCAGGCTGTCGGGAGAGAGCACTTCTATGAGATCGCCTTCAAAGATTCGGTTTCGCAGTTCTACGGCGATGCGCGAACCCTCTGTCCGGCATATGGTTCCTACGAAGGTGGTATCCTGTAAATAGATCCCGTCATCCGGCGCGTGGCGCTTCATGGCGCCGAAATAAAAGCCGGAGGCATAGGGCCGGTGACTGGCGGAGCACAGTTCCCTATGAAGAAGAGCGGTATGTGCATCGCTGGCAGTGCCTTTTAAAATGGCATCAATGCGCCGCCTGTAGGCCCCAGTGACTGTGGCTACATAAAATGGAGATTTCATCCGTCCTTCCAGTTTCATGGAATAGACGCCTGCCTCCATAATTTGATCCACAAAATCCATGCAGTTGAGGTCAAAGGAGCTGAGAATGGTGGTGCCCCGCTCGTCTTCCTCAATTGGGAAATATTCTCCCGGGCGAGTTTCCTCCATCAGGTGGTATTTCCACCGGCAGGATTGGGTGCAGACTCCCTTATTGGCGCTCCGGGAGGTCAGATAGCCGCTGATCATGCAGCGTCCAGAGTAGGACATGCACATGGCGCCGTGAACAAAAGCCTCCAAATCCATATCCGCTGGAATGCGCTGGCGCAGTTGGCGAATTTCTTCCAGAGACATTTCCCGCCCGAGGACCACCCGCTTTGCACCCATATCATGGTAAGCCAGGGCGGCGGCATAATTGAGGCAGTTGGCCTGAGTGCTTACATGTAATTCTAAATTGGGGGCAGCGCGCCGGATGGCGGCAATGAGCCCCAGATCCGATACAATCACGGCGTCCGCACCGATTTGCTCCAGCGCCTGCACGTAATCTTTTGCGGCGTCTACTTCCTGATTGGAGGCAAAGGCATTGACCGTCACATATAGTTTTTTGCGTTGAGCGTGAACCTCCTGGGCGGCCTGAGCAAGGGTTTCCAAGGAAAACCCCACATTTCCTGCACGAAGCTGTAGCATTGGTCCCCCTACGTACACCCCATCCGCACCAAAGCGCAGGGCAGTACGCAGACATTCCATGTCCCCGGCGGGGGCAAGCAATTCATAATTAACGTTCATTGTCTTCCTCGACTTTGTGTTGGCTTTGCAATCCAATATTTACGCGAGCACCGTGAATCTTTGAATTGAGGTATTTCTCGCACAGGGCGTTGGCATGGCTGGCCCAGATCAACTTGTTGAAGGTGATCCCAATTAGGGTATAGAGCACCAGCACGACAGGTCCCAGCCAGTTAAGAACAGACGGAAAAAACAGAGCGCTGATTACCAACAGCAAGGGAAGGGCCAAAGTCAGCAGACGCAATGCCAGGGCCCGAGGGAGAGCCGCCAGGCTCATCAGAATACCATTTTTCACGATTCCGGGAAAACTCTGCCGGTAAGTGACAATCATTGTCGGTAGGATGGGGGAGGAAAGAAACCAGATCACTGCTGCGATCAGCGTCACGGCCATGGGTAGGATGGCAAGTGGGGTGACGTTGGCCAAATCTGAATAGAAATCAATGGCAATAAAGGCGATCAGTGGAGCAATGCCGCTGAGGATGCCATAGAGCAATCCCTGTTTCCAGTTGGCCTTTACGGCGGACCAGGCATCCGAAAAGGCGAAGCTGTGTTCATCTCGCGCCCAGTTGCGCAATACGTAGCTTATTCCAACGTTAAAAGGTCCCGTGATGGCGACCAATGGAGCCAGGATTAAAAAATAGGTAAAGAGCAGGCTTTCCAGGTAGGCGCCAAAATTTTCCGGCGCAAGGAGGCTGCCATGCCAGAATTGCAGGAGGTTTAGAAAACTCCAGCCTATGGCAGGCAACCAGCAAATCAAATACACCAGATTCAAGCCCACCATACTTCCGAGACGCACGCGCAGCACCGTTCCAAAGAGTTCAAGTCGGTTTTTGGGCAGGTCTGCTTCGGTATAATCCCGCTGACCGGGTTTCCCGTAGAAGTAATGATTGAAAAAATCGCGAAAAGCCATGGAACACCTCCAACTTCAATCCCAATTTAGTATACACGTGGAAGTTGTATTTTGCAAGCAAACGTTGGCGACGTCTTGAAATCAACTTAAAAGATGTTATAATGAAGTTCATGATCGAATATTTTGACAAATCAAATGAGAATTTGACTTGAAATTGCATAAAATACATTTGGAAAGCAGGTGCAGGCATGCGTACAACCGTAATGAGAATTTCAGAGCGTGCGCTCTATGAAAACGCCCGGATCATTCGCTCAATGGTTCCTGGCCATGTAAAGATGATGTGCGTAGTGAAGGCCGATGCCTATGGCCATGGAGCTGTGAACGCGGCGCGTGTGATGCTTCGAGCGGGAGCAGACGCCTTCGCGGTGGCTATTTCAGAGGAAGCAACCCAGCTGCGTGCCGGAGGAATTGAAGCGCCGGTGCTCATTCTGGGTGGCGGCACGGAAGATTCCCTGCGGGAGGCAGTAGAAGCCAATTGTGCCCATGCGGTATACGAAGTGTGGATGCTGGACGCGCTTGAAAAGATCGCCCGGGAGGTGGGCACCCGTGCAAAGGCACATTTAAAGGTGGATTCCGGCATGTCCCGCATCGGTGTGCGGGGAGAAGATGGTCTCGACCGCATGCTCGATCACTGGCGCACCTGCTGCCCGAATGTGGAAATGGAAGGGATCTTTACGCACTTTTGCGTAGCGGAAAGCGATCCGGAATTTACGCGCCGGCAGGATGAGATTTTCTGTCACGCAATCGCCAGGGCGCGCAACGCAGGCTTTTCTCCCATTGCGCATGCGGCTGCGACTTCTGCCATGTTGAATCCGGCGTATCAGCATGATATGATTCGTGCGGGAATCGGCCTATATGGTACGCTGGTTCCCGGCATGGAGGGTAAAATGGCCTACGCCCAAACGCTTTGCAGTCGTCCTATTCGAATTGAAAATATTCGGAACGGGGATAGTGTAGGGTATGGCCGTACATTTGTGGCACAGAGGGACAGCCGGATTATGACGGTACCTATAGGTTACGGAGACGGATATCCCCGCCTCTTGTCCAACCGGGCTTGTGCGCTGGTTTGTGGCAAGCGGGTGAAAATTGTGGGCAACGTGTGCATGGATATGCTTATGTTGGATGTCACGGATGTGCCCCAGGCGGACATGGACAGCGAAGTGGTGCTCATGGGAAGACAGGGGGATGAGCGGATTACCCCGGATGAGTTGGCGACTCTGGCGGGCACCATTCCCTATGAAATCATGTTGGGCTTTTCTCCCAGAGTGCGCCGGGTGTACGAATCCATGGATGAAAATGCATAAAACTGCATTGGGAAAGCCAAATTTGGCGTAGAGCCCTGAAAATCAGGTAAATTTCTTATGAATTTTGATCCATCGCCCGCAAATTTTGAATGAAATTCGAAAATAAGGTTTGCAAACTCGAGGGAATTGTGATATAATTTTGACAAATATCATGGGTGATGCTATGCGCATTATTTCTGGAGAAGCGCGGGGGAGAACGCTATTTTCTCCACCGGGGAATGAAACGCGGCCAACCTCGGATAAAATCAGGGGTTCGTTGTTCAATATATTAAGTGGACGCGTTCTTGACAGCCAGGTGCTGGATCTCTTTGGAGGTACGGGGGCGTTGGCTCTGGAGGCGTTAAGCCGGGGAGCGGCGCATGCGGTGATTGTGGAACACTCCCGCATGGCTGTCGAGGTCATCCATCGCAATGCGTTGAGCGTGCTCAAGGATGAACTGTCCGAACGGGTGCTCATTGTCAAGGCGGATTATCGCAGTGCAATTTCGGGCATGGCGGGGCGACAGTTTGATCTGGTATTTTTGGACCCACCCTATCGGATGCTGGATGCCTATGGGGATGCGATCAGCCGCTTGGATGCGGTCGGGGCGCTCTCTCCGGAGGTAATTATTGTTTGCGAACATCGGCGCGGTGACACGGTGGTTTTGCCGGAAGAATTTCATGCGTATGATGTTCGACAGTATGGCGATACGGTTGTTGAATTTGTCCGCCGGAGGTAAGTGCAGATGAGAGCGGTGTATGCCGGCAGCTTCTCGCCCCCTACGCTGGGGCATTTGGACATTATCCGCAGGGGAGCGGCGATGTTCGAAGAGCTGATCGTGGCAGTGCTCTCCCAGTCCGCAAAAGCGTACCGCTTTTCTCCCGAGGAACGTCGGGAGATGCTGGCGGAAATTACCCGGGATTTGCCCAATGTGAAGGTGATCTCCTCCACCGGTTTGTTGGTGGATGTGGTGCATCAGGCGGGGGCAGACGTGATATTGCGAGGGTTGCGCAATACGGCCGATCTGGTTTTTGAAATGCAGATGGCAGAGGCCAATCGCCGGATTGGAAATGTGGAAACGGTATTTATCAGCTGTAGACCGGAATACAGCATGATCTCTTCCACCATAGTGCGGGACTGCGCGGCGCATGGCGCGCCCATTGATGCAATGGTGCCGAAGGAGATCGTTGAGAAAATATACGCTGCATACGGCGCCGCGCCGGATGCGGAAAGGAAGGTCTAGGATGGATCGGGATCAGGAAAAGTTCTACGAGGACGAGGACCAGGAGGTTGTGGCAGAGGCACAGCCAACGGGTGGCGGGGAAGATATCGATGATATGAAATACTTCCTTGAGCTCCTCAAGCATATCCGTGCAGCCATTCGGTCGGGCACCAATGTTCCGTTGACCAACAAAAAGATCATTGATGCGGAAAAGTGCTTGATGATCATTGATGATATGGAGCGGAATCTGCCTGACGCCGTGCAGTATGGCATGCAGATGTACTCTGAGCGGGATCGAATCCTCGGCAACGCTGAGACCGCAGCCATGAACCGAGTCAGTTCTGCCGAAATGAGGGCTAATGCCGCCTTGGAAAAGGCAAAGAGTGAAGCGGAACAGATTGTTGCGGACGCGGAAAATGAAGCGCACGCCATTTTGGCAGATGCACAGGATCGGGCGGATCATATGGTGGATGAAAATGAAATTGTTCGCCAGGCCAGGGAGGAAGCCCGCATTATTAAAAATGATGCTCGAGTGGAGGCCAGTGAGCTGCGCTTAAAGGCCAATCACGACGCCTATCAGCTCTTGGCTTCGGTGGAAGATGAATTGACGGAGGCTTGCAAATCTATTCGTCGCCGTCGTTCCGAGCTGGGCGATGACAACGATTGAGTGCATTTTGAAAAATCAAGCTTGAATGGAATGTTGATGGATCGATTGTAAATAGCGAACTGTTTTTGTGAAGAGCCGGATATCCCATATACATGGGAGATCCGGCTCTTATTCTGTAGGCCTGCTATTATTTGGCATGAAAGCGGAGAATTTGGGGCATACTTCCTCTGCTGTGAATGTTTTCATTCAGGAGGATTGCATATGAACCGATTTCTCGGATACTCCAATCTGATTGGGCGTAGCGGCGCCATAGACGACGAGGGCATCAATCGTCGGCTGCGCGCTCTGGGCGCAGGCATGCGCCCGGATGGCCGTTCAGCTATGCGCCTGAGTGCAACTTGCGCTATGGCGTTGGAACGGCATATGCGCCAGATTCAGGAAATGGAAGATGGAGATGAAGCCCTGCGCCGTCTCAAAGCAGACTCAGGACTCATTGAGGCATGCTTGCAACAGGCCCAGGCATACAGAAGGATTCAGGCGCCGTCTGCCCGTGGGAAGGTGCGAGTGCTTGCACTGGCACGGTCACTGGTTAGCGGAGGGGAGTGGAAACTTACCCAGGATCGCCTGATCAATGGGGTGGGCGCCTTTGAAGCCGGGCGGCCCATGACCATGGAGGAAATTCAATTGCTTCTTCCTGCACTTCAGATTGCGCTGTGCGAGGCTCTTGAGGGCGCTGTGCAGGATGTCCGTAGATTTGTGCGGTCAAGAAAAATGGCGGAAGAATGGCTCCAGTCATCGGGGCGCAGGACCCCCGGTTCCTGTTGCGACGAGGCATTTTTGGAGCGCGCCCTTCAATACAGTGCGGAATTGGAACAACCGGAACTGCATAACCGGGTTCATCGCCTCATTGAGCGGTGTGGGCAGCGGGAAAGCTGGGTCTTGGAGCGCGCCCATCGAATTGAGGCAGATAATTGTTTGCGCCTGGAAAATTTGATGGATTTGCGCAGAATGCTGGAAAAAATAAACTGGCAAAAATGCTTTGAACAGTTGTCCGCGTGCGAGCAGGAACTTTGTGAAGATCCAGCTGATGTCTATCCCGCCATGGATGGTGCGTCCCGGGCGCAGGTGCGCAGGGAACTGGCCAAGCTTTCTGCAAAGCTGAAATTGGAAGAGGGTCATGTGGTGCGTCAGTCCCTGGCGTTGGCCCGCAACAGTGTGGAACAACATGGCCTGGAAGATCCGCGTTCTACAGTTTGCTGGTATTTTGTGGAGGACACAGGACGCCAGGAGCTTTGCAGAGCGCTTGGGGCTGAGATGCCTTACAAATATGTTCCGGATGCGAGTGGAAGTCTGAGCGTATTGTTGCTTTCAGGCGTATCTCTGGTGATTCTGGTTCTGTCTGCTTGGGCCATTTCATTTCCTCCATTGGCAATTGGCGCCATTCCCATCGCATGGGTATTGGCCAATCATCTGGTGGGAAGGTTCTATTCCCTGTGGATAAAACCGGCACGCATTTTAAAACTCAAGCTAAAGTCACTTCCGGACAACGCCCGTACACTGGTGGTCATGCCTGTGTTGTTGAGCAACGTGCGGCGTGTGCAAGAGATGTGTGCGCACATGGAAGCGCTGGGATGTCTGGAAGAGGATGACAATCTGGATTTCCTGCTGTTGGGCGATTACAGAGATGGAACGTGTGCCCATGCCCCGGAAGATGAACAGATCCTGCATATGGCCCGGGAAGGAGTGATGAAACTTAACGCCCAATCTGGTCGGGAACGATATTATTATCTGCATCGGGAACGGAAATTCCGCGAAAGGGACGGCCGGTGGATGGGCGAAAACCGTAAGCGCGGTGCAATGATGAGTCTCAATGCCCTCCTGCTTGGTCGATCCGACGCTCAGGAGGCCTTTGCTGCCGAATGTGCCTGTGCCCAGAAACTGGTCCAGCGGGAATACCGCTATGTGGTCACATTGGATGCAGATACCCAGTATCTGCCTGGTACGATTCATCGGCTGGTAGGTGCCATGTTGCATCCCCTCAATCAGTCTCGGGAGTTGGAGGGCGTCAGGCGGGGTTATGCCGTATTGCAGCCGGCTATGCAACTGACGGCGGAAGCCAATGAAAATGCCTACGTGTCATTGACTGCTGGCCAGGGTGGGGTAGACAGCTACCCGGTTTCGATTTCGGATTTCTATCAGGATATGACAGGCAGAGGCTGCTTTGCCGGCAAGGGGATTTATGATATCCGCGCCTTTTCCCAGGCGACGGAGGGCATTCTCAATGATGAAAATATCCTGAGCCACGATTTAATTGAAGGAATTCTTTGCGGTGCAGGCTTTTTAAACGACGTGCAGCTCTATGATGGCTGTCCTACCAATCTGGGGGCAGAGCTGACGCGCCTGAACCGCTGGACGCGGGGAGACTGGCAGTTGCTCCCGGTGCTCTTTTCCAAGATTAAGATGGCTGCGGTAGACCGCATGAAACTTGCAGGCAACCTGTTGCGCAGTCTGTATGCCCCTGCTTTAACGGCACTGTTGATCAACGCGGTGTGGTTTGATTTACCGGGAGCATTTTTCCTGGGGTTGTTGTCGGCATTTTTGGATCCGCTGTTGGCATTTGGCCGGGGGGGATGGAAGGCGTGGCGATCGGCCCTTTTACAGTTGGCCATTTCTCCGGCAGTAGCGGCTTGTAATTTGGATGCTATCCTGCGAACTTTGTGGCGTTTGGCATTTTCCCATCGTCATTTGATGGACTGGGTGACTGCGGCAGACGCAACGGGGGGAGGAAAGATGACCCGAGTGCCCGGACGGATCGCCGCCGTGATGCTGTTGCCAGGCTTGCTCAGGCCATTCTGGATTCCTGCGGTGCTGGCACTGGCGGCACTGTTCTGGGTGGCAGCGGGATGGGCGGATGATCTTGCACGAACGCCCAGCGACGCCCGTTCAAATCTTAATTCCCGGCAACTTTCACTGCTCAATGAAATTGCGCAGCGCACCTGGCATTTCTTTGAAACCTATGTGCCACGTCAGGGAAATGGTCTGCCTCCGGATAATGTGCAGATAGACCCTCCGGTAGGCGTTTCTCCGCGCACTTCGCCCACAAATATTGGGCTGTATCTCATGGCTTGTCTCTCTGCCAGGGAACTGGGATTTTTATCCCAGGGAGATATGCTTGCGCGCATGCACGCCACCATGGATACGCTGGAAAGCCTGGAAAAGTGGCGGGGACAGCTGTATAATTGGTACGATATTGAGAGCCTTTCTCCGCTGAGACCTCGCTATGTTTCCGCAGTGGACAGCGGTAACCTGGCAGGAGCGCTGTTATTGTGCGCCCGGGCAATCAGAAATGCGGACAGCGAATTGTCTTCGCGCATGGAAAACCTCAGCCGGGGAATGGACCTGGCGGTTCTCTACGATGAGGAACGAGAATTGTTTC
>JAHZHZ010000006.1 GCA_019419995.1 Clostridiales bacterium | reverse complement strand
TGGTACTTGGCTGGCAACGGCCCGGGAGAGTAGGTCGTCGCCGGATTCAATCTTTGCCTTAGTAGCTCAATGGCAGAGCATTCGGCTGTTAACCGAAGGGTTGTAGGTTCGAGTCCTACCTGAGGCGCCAACAAAGAATTCCGATGTTGATGTAATGTCGGAATTCTTTTTTTGTGTTGTTGGCTTGTATCGCGTAAAATTCCCACGATGGGCTTGCGCATGGACATGTTCGTGGCGAAATTGCGTACATGTGCCCTGGAAAACTATAGTTTTGTCATTGCACTGAACCGAGAAGGGAAAAGGGAGAACCCTGGTGGAAGTTGGAGGGAACGATGTACTGAAGGATTGTCCATGACTCGATTGAGTTCATGTCGAGAACATTACCCATTGGTTGAAATGGCCAATAAGCAAGCGATATATGGATGAAATAGATGCCTTCTATTGGTCCCCCACACTGCTTTTGTTGTTCTGACGATCTGGCTCTGAGGAAAAGCGCTATGATTCCAGCAGGAAACGGCCATGGCGTTTTGATATGCTTTCTGCCAAGTGGACAGTGAAAAAAGTAAATACTCTTTTACAGAAGATGGCCTTAGCGTCAGCAGGGGCCATCTCTTTATGCAGTAGCAGATCAGTGGGGCTCCCCGATTTGGCCTTGATAAGAAATAAATAAGCAATGCGTTTACAAAGACAAGATATGGATTGAAAGACATGATATGGATTGAAAAATCATGTGCTCAGTTGATGCGCCAATGATTTTGCGCAAATTGGTTTGCAGGTCTTGAGATGAATAAAGCTAATTAGAAATGGAGGCGCCCTTAAGGGGCGCCTCCAGGTGCTTTATGTCCATGTACTTCTTGCTTCTGTCCCAGTACTTCTGCAATCTCTTCCACATATCGCATGGATACATCAATCAGCCAGGTACACTTGATGAGTGCTTCTTCTACGCTGCTTTTCCGGCGGTGATTTCGGTATTGTTGGTTTCAAAAATATCCTCCTTGAGCTTCGATATCCTCAGGGAACATTCCCAAAGGGGTAGGGAGGATGCGGTTGTAGTGATCGTCACGCTATCTCTGGCGCTGGTCATTGTGCTCGTATCGAGCAGCCTGGGTTAACTCCTCCGTCTGAGCTTCCAGCAGTCCGTTGAGGATTTCTCCCACACAGCTTCCCGCAAGTTCCTTGACCTGCCTTGATAACTTCCTTGCTTAGTTGTACAATTTTCTCAGGTATGGTTTGCCATCTTCTTTTGAATGGTGTGTCGCAGGTTCATTTGTCAGAGATCTGCAAACCATGTTTCTTATTATCTGCCTTTCAATTTGCAAAGTTAATTTTACTCTATCTGCTTAAACTGTCATTTGCATTAAAATATGGATGTGAATGCAAATCGCCAGTAAGATGAAAGTTTTTTATCCATTTCTCCTTCAAAAGCGTTCGACTTTGATATTTCATTCGTCTATTAAATGAGCACACGAAAGGGCGAAGGAAAATGATAGCATGCATCATTGCCGCAATTGAAAACCAGACGGATCGGGAATTTATGGAGCAACTGTATCAGGAGAATTATGCGCTGATGTACCAAAAGGCGCGCACGCTGCTCAAAAGCCATCACGAGGCTGAGGACGCAGTGGAAGTGGCCATGCTCAAATTGATCGATCGGATCAGCTTGTTGCGAAAATGTAGGGCAGGTTCCAGGCGCGCCTATTTGCTCAGTTGCGTGCGCAATGCGGCGATCGATTCCCTGCGCCGGCAAAAGAAAGGGTATAGTTTTGACGATGTGAACGAAAAGCTGGAACGATTGCCGGACAATGCCGCTGTAGATGAGGGCCTGATCCGCCAGGCGCAAATTCACAGCGTCGCCTGTGCGCTCAAACAACTGCCGCCTCAACAGAGGGAACTGTTGAAGATGAAGTATTTTGACGAAATGCCTGACGAGGAAATCGCGGCGTTGATCGGTGTGAGCCGGGATAGCCTGCGCAACCGCATAAACCGCGCACGCAGAAAACTGGCTGCACAATTGAAGGAGGTGGAAGGAGAAAATGGATAATCGCATCCCAGATTACAGCCTGAAAGCTATTTCTGAAGCTTTGGAGGCAGCCATCCTGCGCGCCGCGTTTCTGGAATTGGAGGAGGAAGAAATGAAGCAATATGATAGGGAAATCAAGGAAGAAGGAGAGCTGCAGCCAGATCGTACTGCTTTTGCCCGAAAACTGCGTGCTCGTGCCGTTCAGCGGCGCTTGCGGTCAGCTTTGTCCTATGGGCTGCCCCGGGCCATGCAGGTAGCAAGCTGTGTAATCGGAATATTGGCGCTGGGGGCGGGTGTCGCCCTGGCTGCATCCACCACAGCCAGAGAATGGGCCGCAGGGGTACTCGTCGCTAACGTTGAAGATTATCATTCCGACAATTGGCTTGCGGAAGTATCCCCTGCCTTTTGCTTTGATGGGGAAACAGTAGGCGGCTACGAATCCGCTACAACGCTGGGGGATACCCTGTGGTTGCTGGGCAACAGCAATAATGAAAACGTACTCTACGCTCAAACTTCTACAGAGTCCGAACCTCAGATCTATCGGTTAAAAGAGGCGCAGAATCGGTATTTGTACCGGCTGACTGCAGGGAATGGTGAATTGTATGGATTGTATTTGAAGGATGCAGATACGGACAAACCACAATTTGGAGTGGGGCGGATTTGCCTGGAAGAAGAGAGCTATGCGCTGGAAACAGTACTAGAATTTGACTACGAGCAGTTTTCTCCACCAGAGGGCTGTGAACAGCGGAGCCTGTATGCAATCGGGTTGCTCTGGGGCAATGGACGGTTCTATCTAGCGCTACAATGGGAGGATGCACAGGAATGGACCCACTGGGGCTGTGGGTGGGGTGACGGCAGCGTGCGCATGTTTAGCGTGGAGGATTCAGGAGGAGCAATGATGCCTATTGAGCTTCCGGAGTTGGAATGGAATAGTGCAAACTGCGTTTTAGAGCTGTTCGCTGGGCCCGATGGAATTCCCTGCATTGCCATGACCACACCTTCAAAAGAAGCCGTGGGGCTGTGGAGCATTCAGGAGGATGGAAATCTTTTGCCGTTGGGCGAAGTCCTCAACGATGAGAATGGCAACGCCAGTTGCTTTGCCTGTTCTGCAGGGGGCACATTGTACTTCCTGCAAAATGGGGGGATCTATGCAACGTCTGACTTTGATGGGACATCGGCACAACGGGTGGCGGCCACTGCCGATTCGGGGGATTGCGGTGTGGCGCTGGGCGAGTATGGATACGCCATTGTCAATCTCCAGAAGGCGCAGATTTTCAGCCTAAAAAATCCAGCTGAAGTGGGTGAGCTGAGGGTAACGGGCTCATCGAACCCCAGTGCCAGGGAACTGTTTGTACAGGAACATCCCGATATTGCCATTGTCCGCGGCAGTGACTGGTCGAAACATGAAGAAGATAATCAGGAAATTCTGGTGTCGGACGAGTTGGAATCGGATGTATATATTCTGGATGATCGAGAAATACAATATTTTCTAAATGCGGGTGTATATGTGCCTCTGGAAGATGAAACCTTGCTGGAAGCTGTATCCCGCATGAATAAGGGCGTCCGGGACTTTGTCACCCGTGATGGCCAGGTTGTGGCATTTCCCATCTCGGGATATGCGTACAATGATTTGAGTTTTAACTTGGAAGCAATGAAAGTGCTGGGCCTTGCTCCGGACGATCTTCCGGAAACCTGGGAGGAATTGTTGAATATGCTGACGAGCCTTTCCCATAGCGATCGGGCGCAGGCATGCCCTGTGAGTGATTTGCCGGAAGGCGCTGTGGATTTTGCCAGCCAATTGATGTACAATATGGCAATGAGTTATGCGGATATCTGTGCTGTTAAGGGACAGGAGGTAGATTTCTCCGATTCGGAATTTACAAAACTGGTGGAATGCTTTGACAGGATCGATTTTGCCGCCTTCCGCTATGGAGAAGCCAAGAAGATTGACGGTGTGACGCAGGTGCCGGAGGAAGAACCATTGCTGAGAATGGATGGAGACGTAATCTTGGGGATGGATTGGCTTGAAACCCAGGTTTCTTTGAAATTTTCCCACGATGACCCGCTGTATTCCGTAGCTTCGGGGAAATTTGCTGTGGTGAATCCTGCCTCCAAACAAAAGGATCTTGCCCAACAGTATCTGCTTTGTCACCTGAAAGCAGCCGGGGATGCGTCCGAACTGGTCAATCTGTATGCACAGGCGGATTTGGAAAAACTGAAGTCTCCCATTTCTCAAGAGGAATATGAGCTGTACTTGGAAAAGGTGGGAGAACTCTATTTCCCCCAACCGGAGGGAAGAATGTACATGAAGCTGGAAGAAATGCTGAAGCAGCACTGTTCAGCATGGCTGGCGGGCGAAGCACAGTTAAAAAAAGTGATCCAAGTCCTCAACGATTTCTACGCGGAGCCGGTCTTCTATACCACGCCTGTATAAAACCGACGCGCAAAAAGTGCCCGGCATGAAAATGCTGGGCGCTTTTTTTAAATGAAATTCCACCAAAGAACCTGTTCAACGGAAATGGTCCAATGCCATTGCGCACGGAATATACCTATGTTATAATATTAACCGACGCATAACATGATGTTTTCTGAAATACCGCACAATGCGGGTTCCACTCGGAACGGTTAGACTAAAGTTTTATTTGAACAGGTGTTGTCAAGAGGTAACCTGACAACTGAATTATAACATAAGAGGTGCGATATGTCAACGAAGCATATGGTTGAAAATGCAGCGTATCTGGGATTGGACATTGGAAGTGGATCGGTGGGCTGGGCAGTAACGGACGAAGAATATGGGCTTTGCCGTGCCCGGGGCAAGGACATGTGGGGTGTGCGGTTATTTGAGAGTGCGCAGACGGCGCAGGAGCGGAGGGGGTTCCGGGTGGCGCGCAGGCGCTTGCAGCGTCGCAATCAACGGCTTGCCCTGTTGCAGGAAATCTTTTCTCCCCATATCCAGCATGTGGACCCGGGCTTTTTTCAGCGGATGATGCAATCCAGAATTCTCCCCAGGGATAAGGCGGGGAAGTACACGCTATTCGCTGATGAAAATTTTAATGATTGTACCTATCATCGCCGGTATCCCACCATCTATCATCTGCGGTTGGCGTTGATGCGGGATCAGGAGACGGAGGACGTGCGGCTGGTATATCTGGCATTGCACCACATTCTCAAGCACAGGGGACACTTTTTGACGGCCGATCTGGGCGATGGCAACATGCCAGAATTGGAAGAATTGCTTGCCCAGTGTAGTCAGGCGTTCATGGATGAGCTGGATTTGCCCATGGAGTGCGCGGATGCGGACCAGTTGCGATCTGTGCTATTAAATCGAGAAATGAAAAACAGCGTGCGGCAAAAGGCGCTACAGGAGATTTTTTCAGCTCAGGATTCTATTCAGAAGGAATGGATCAAGGCACTCTCAGGCGCAAATGCGTCGCTGGCGCGCATGTTTGATGATCCGGCGCTGGAAGGCGCGGAAAACGAAAAGATTTGTTTTTCCAAATCATCCATAGAGGATGAACTGCCTCAGCTGGAGGAATTGCTGGGGGAGCGCATGTATCTGCTGGAAATATGGCGCAGCGTGTATAACTGGGCAGTGCTCAAGCGCCTGCTGGGTGGGTATGAATTCCTCTCCGAAGCCAAAGTGGCTCAATATGAGCAGAACGCTGCAGATCTGGCGGAACTGAAACGGGTTTTGCGACGCTATGGCACGAAGGAAATGTACGCCCAGGTCTTTCTGGATTTAACGGTGGGCAAGAATTATTGCAACCTGGTGGGGCATGGCCTGAAGCGGCAATCGGGCGAATGCGTAGAGCGGTGTAGCCACGATGAGTTTTGTAAGTTTGTGGAATCTGTGTTGAAAAAGCTGCCACAAAGCGATGAAGTCCAGGCACTTCTCGATAGGGCAACCCGTGGAGAGCTATTGCCCAGACTGATTTGTGGGGATAACAGTGTCATTCCCTATCAGTTGCATCGGATAGAACTGGATCTCATTTTACAAAACGCGTCCAGAAAGCTTCCTTTTTTGAACGAACCTGACGAAGAGGGCCTGACGCCGGCGCAGAAAATTCGCAAGCTGTTGGAATTCCGCATTCCCTACTATGTGGGACCACTGAACGAGAATTCTCCTTTCAGTTGGTTTGTACGCCGGGAGCCGGGGAAGATTTATCCATGGAATTTGGAAAGAAAGGTAGATTTGACTGCCAGCGCAGAAAAATTCATCAACCGGATGACGGGTAAATGCAGTTATCTCCGGGGTGCGGATGTGTTGCCTGCCTGTGCTCCGTTGTATGAGCGATTTAAGGTGCTCAATGAAATCAACCCTATGACCCTTCGAGGGCAGCCCATATCGGTGGCGCTGAAGCAGGAGATTTATGAACACGTCTTTGAACGAACGAAAAAGCCTACCATAAAGACGCTCCTGAGCTATTTGAATGCCCGAGGCTACGATGTGTGCCGGGAGGATATCGGAGGCATCGATGTGAAGGATGGCGTCAAGAGTAACCTGCGCACCACTATTTTGCTGCGGGATGCGCTGGACCGGCAGTATACCCCGGCACTGGCAGAGGAAATTGTGGCTTCGCTCACCTGCCTGGGCGAAGACCGGCGGTTGCTGCGGCAAAAGCTGTGTGGAGATCTGGGGTTGAGCGAGGAAATCGTCCAGCGACTGATGCGCATACGCTGCACCGGCTGGGGCCGGCTGAGCGCGGATCTGCTGCAAAAGGTGCACGCCACAGTGGAAGGCCATCAGAGCCTGAGCCTTATTGAAGCCATGTGGGAGACCAATCAGACCTTTGCGGCGCTGTTGGCAGAGAGCTACGGTTTCCGGAGAGAGATTGACCGGCAGAATCGGGAGCGCGGGGGGGACGACCAACAGGAGTTCATTCAGGAACTCTATGTTTCTCCGGCTGTGCGCCGCCAGATCCGTCAGACGTTGACCGTTGTGCGGGAATTGCGCAAAATCATTGGACATGATCCCCGAAAGGTATTTGTGGAAATGGCCCGCGGCTCTGAAAATAGTAAGCCTGACGAGGATCGGCGCAAGGTCAGCCGAAAGCGGCGCCTGTGCGAGCTGTATCAGAATATAAAGGATGTGCCCCGCGAACTGTGCGAGCTGCTGGATAGACAAACGGATCAGGACTTGCGCAGGGATAAACTCTACCTGTACTTTACCCAGATGTGCAAGTGCATGTACTCGGGAGAGCCCATTTCCCTGTCGGAATTGTTTGACGAAAATAAATATGATATCGACCATATCTATCCTCGCTGCTTTGTCAAGGACGACAGCCTGGACAACCGGGTGCTGGTGAAAAGGCAACTGAATCAGGATAAGACTAATCGCTATCCCCTGGATTCGGCCATCCAGCGCGCAAATGGAGCTTTCTGGAAAAATCTGTACCAGAGGGGTCTGATTACAAAAACAAAGTATGACCGGCTCACCCGCCAGACCGGTTTTACTGAGGAAGAACGTACCCAGTTCATTGCCCGCCAGCTGGTGGAGACCCGGCAGGGCACCAAAGCGGTGGCGGAGCTGCTCAAGCACATGCTGCCCGACAGCGATATCGTGTACGTGAAGGCCGGGAACGTATCGGATTTTCGCCGGAACAATAAGATGGTGAAGTTGCGGGAACTCAATGATTTGCACCATGCCAGGGACGCTTATCTGAATATTGTGGTGGGCAATGTATATGATACTAAATTCACCCGCTCGCCTGCCCACTTTGTCAAGGAGCTCAGAGAGACGTACAACCTGGGCAAAATGTTTGATTTTCCCGTAATCCGGGGGAATGTGGTTGCATGGATACCCGGAGAGGGAGGGACACTGGACATGGTGCGCCAGATGATGGCTAAAAACAGCATACTGGTGACCCACATGGCAGTGATCCGCAGCGGAGAAGTGGCCGACGCCCAACCCTTGCCCAAAGGGAATGGCCAGCTGCCTTTAAAGAAGGGCCTGCCCATTGAGGACTATGGCGGATACAATAAGGTGAAGGGCGCGTATTTCATGCTGGTGGAGTATGTGGAAAAGAAGAAGCGGGTTCGGGCGCTGGTGGATGTGCCCCGGTACCTGAAGGATGAAATACAGCGGGATATCGCGGCTGCGGAGGACTATTGCCGACAGGGGCTGGGGCTGGCAGAGGCTCGGGTGATTCTGCCTGTGGTGCGCTACAAATCCCTTTTGAATATTGACGGCTTTCGCATGTACCTTTCGGGTCGTACAAATGACAGACTTATTATAAACTGCGCTCACCAGCTGCTGCTGGGCGAGGAGGAAGAGCGCTATTTAAAGCGCGTGATGAAGTTTACGGACAATGCCGCGGAGTACGCCCGTACCCATCGGGATGGGGAATATAAAATTGTGGCTGCGGACAAAATCACGCCGGAGGAAAATTTGCATCTCTATGACGTGTTTACCGCCAAACTGGAAAATCCTCCGTATGGGATCATGCTAAAAAAACAGGCAGCGGTGCTGCGCCAGGGCAGGGAGCGCTTCATTGCCCTCCCTACAGAAGGACAGTGTGCCCTGCTGTGCCAAATTCTCAAGCTACTTACGCGCACAGGCAACAGAGCGGATCTTCGAGAAGTGGGTGGCGTGGCAAATGCAGGAGTATTGCTTGCTAACAGCCGCATCAGCAACTATCAGCGGGCGGAAATCATTTACCAGTCCCCCACCGGGCTGATTGAAAAGACGGTGGATTTGTTGAAATGAGCTGGCGCACGGTGGTAATCTCCCGGCGATGCAAGCTGGATATGAGCCTGGGCTACTTGGAGGTAAGGGGAGAGGAATTGCGCAAAATTCACCTGTCCGAAATCGGTATGCTGATTGTAGAATCCACGGGCGTCTCTCTCACGGCGGCGCTGCTGTGCGAATTGATCCGGCTGAAGGTGAAGGTGATCTTCTGCGATGAAAAGCGCAATCCATCCTCGGAACTGATTCCCTGCTGCGGCAGTTATGATACCAGCGGAAAGATCCGCCAGCAGATCGCCTGGCCCCAGCCCCGGAAGGATCTGCTGTGGGCGGCCATCGTGAGGGAAAAAATTCGCCGGCAGCAGGCTGTGTTGGAATACGCGGGCCAGGTGGAACGCGCCCGAATGCTGGCCCAGTACGAGCGGGATGTGCGCCACGCGGACGCCAGCAACCGGGAGGGGCACGCTGCAAAGGTATACTTTGGCGGCCTGTTTGGACCGGACTTTTCCCGGAACGATGATGCGCCCATCAATCAGGCGCTGAACTTTGGCTATGCCATACTGCTGTCTGCCTTCAACCGGGAAATTGTAGCCAGCGGCTATCTTACCCAGCTGGGGGTGTTTCATGACAATATGCTAAATCCATTCAATTTGGCCTGCGATCTGATGGAGCCCTTCCGCCCGCTGGTGGATCGCCGGGTGTATGATCTGCAGCCTACTGAGATGAATGGGGAATTGCGACGACAGCTGATTGACGTGGTCAATGCCAGCGTCACCATCGACGGCAGCCGCCAGTATGTGGGCAACGCCATCAAAATATTTTGCCGGAGTGCATTTCGCGCTCTGAACGAAAATGACATGGAGGAGCTGCGCTTTTACGGAGATGAGCTATAGATTTATGCGCGTACTGGTGTTTTTTGATTTGCCCTCGGTTAGTTCTGAGGAGAGGCGGGAGTATCGCCAGTTTCACCGCCATCTGGTCCGCAGTGGATTTATGATGCTTCAGGAATCCGTTTATTGTAAACTGGCGCTGAATGCTACGGCAGTTCATGCAATTATGGCCAATCTGCGCAAGAACAAGCCACCTCGGGGCAGCATTCAAACCCTGGTGGTCACGGAAAAGCAGTTTGCCCGCAGCGAACTGATCCTGGGGGAATTTCAATCGGAAATCATTAACAGCGATGAAAGGCTGGTGATTTTGTGAAACTGGCCCATCGGGAACTTTCCATGGTGATTGACTGGCAGGAGAATCATGTGCCCGTGCTGACGGTGGAGGCGCCCCGGCGCTTCCGCCGCCTGGTGGCGGAATTGCAGAACCAGTGGGAGGGCGGCGACGGGGGATTCGTGCTCTCCCGAAACTGGGAACCCATTCCCCTGAGCAAAAATTGTGATTTGATCTGCGAACCCCTGTTTGCCCAGGTGAACAATCGCCTTTCCACTTCGGCTCTGGCCAGGTGGCTGCGGGCGCAGGCAATGGGCGAAGCCATGTATCTGGATACCCTGCGGATGAACCAGGAACTTTCCCAATGGTTGGGACATCTGATGGATTGCAGCCAGGAACCTCTCTGCTGGCCGGGAGAGGTAGATCTGGGCCAACTGATCAAGGCCTGTGGCGTGGAGTTTGAGGGGGACGATGCAGACCTGCCGGAAAGGCTCTACCGGCGCGTGCGCGTGGCCCAGAGCTTTCTGCATGTGAACGCCTTTATCTTTATCAACCTCAAGCGCTGTCTGGAGCAGGAGGAGCTAAACGAACTGTATCGGGCGCTGTTTTACCAAAATGCCCGGGTGATGCTGGTGGAAAATACCTGTGCCCACTACGATTTGCGCTATGAAACCCCGTGGATTTTGGACCGGGATGATTGCGAAATCTATCCAGATGAGATATAATAAAATTAGCGTTACCTCTGGCAGCCGTACCGGGGTGTGGTACGTCATTCTCCCCTCAAGCATTTGGGGTTTGAGAATGGTGTTGTTTAAGAGGTAACTAGCACTCTACTGGCGGTTTCAGCATTCAGACCGCAGTTTGAGAATGGTGTTGTTTAAGAGGTAACTAGCACCAAGGGAATATTGGTTAGTCTCATAGGTGGAGTTTGAGAATGGTGTTGTTTAAGAGGTAACTAGCACCTTCCAATTTTGCGGAAAGTCGCGCATGAAAGTTTGAGAATGGTGTTGTTTAAGAGGTAACTAGCACGGCTACACCGGAGAACTGTTCGTGTGTGTTGTTTGAGAATGGTGTTGTTTAAGAGGTAACTAGCACTCTAGCAAATTTGCCCGATGGTTACACCCCGTTTGAGAATGGTGTTGTTTAAGAGGTAACTAGCACGAATACCATTCAAAAATAATGGTATGTGGTGTTTGAGAATGGTGTTGTTTCAGAGGTAACTAGCACGCATAACTGCGTCGGAACTATGGTTTGAGTAAGCCGCTGTATATTTAGTAAACAACAGCTTTAAAGAGGCGCGGTGTTGGCCAGAACTACTGTTTGAGAATGGTGTTGTTCGAGAGATAAACCGGGGGTCATTGCCCACGGAAGATAGATTCATAGAAAGAGATGGACCGCCCCGGAATGTGCGCATGCCATTCCGAGGCGGCCCTTTATCATTGAGAGTGGCTTCAATACTTTACCAACACTTCAATTTTTACCGTTTCTCCCTGAATAACAAAGGCGACTTCATCGGCCATCTGGCCGATCAACGCCATTTCGCTCTCACTGGTGTAAGGATCTTCGCCTGCCAGTTCCCAGAATTCTTCTACCATGGCGGCGCTCTTTACTGCGGGTTGCAATAGCTCGCCCATGCGGCGCAGTTCATCCATATGGGCGGGGCTAAAATCGCTTTGGACATAAAGGCGCAATCCGTCTTCCTCCTTAATGATTCGCATGCGTACGTCAACGCTGCCGTAGTGCAGCAGGGCGGTGTAAATTTCATCCAGGATGCGTGCCATCTTGCGGCGGGCCAGATGCAGGTGTCTGTGATGGGGTTTCATAATATCAGTCCTCCGGTTCGGATTTCAGGGCCTCGATCAGCGGAATCATAACGATACAGGTCAGTCCCGCGGAAAAGCCGTTATTGTACAGGTTCAGCCCCGCATAGAGGTAGGAGGTGTTCTGTACAATGGCCATGTGTACAAAGCCGGTGGCCAGGCCCCACAGTGCCCCGAACTGGCCGGAGATGGGGGCAAGCCCGGTACAAAGCA
Source organism: Clostridiales bacterium (assembly GCA_019419995.1). GTDB lineage: Bacteria > Bacillota > Clostridia > Christensenellales > Aristaeellaceae > SFTH01. The sequence goes on along the minus strand of JAHZHZ010000006.1, from coordinate 106,400 downwards.
GCGAAGCCAGCAGTACGCCCGGAGCAGTGGGGCTGGAATTGGGCAGGATGTATGCGGCTGCAATGGCCCCAGCCATCACCGGAAGTACGTTGCGGGGATGTTTGCCAAAGCAGCCGAAGCCGGCCATGGCAAACAGGCAGCATACCAGTGGGCCATTGAGGGGTACCCTTTGCAAGAGCAGGTATATAAGCCCAATGGTGCCCACCAGGGCCATGTTCATTAAAGTTGGGCCCATGCCTTCCAGGGCAAAAAAGTCTGTTACAGAGCGGCCGGAATGGCTCAGGATATGCCGGTACGTCTTCCAGCTGCGGCAACCCAGCAGCCAGCCTGCGGTGAAGAGTGCTGCCAGCAGGCAGAGCATCATTAAAGTCAATGGCAGGCCGTATTCGGCACTCCAGGTGGTCTCCGTGTGAAAATCCATGCCCCAACCCCGCAGCAGGCTCACCAGCGCCAGTCCCGTAAAGCCCGCGGAAAAGCCCACATTGTACAGATTGTAGCCTTGGTGGATGCGCACGGTGTAGCCGGAAATTGCCGGCATCACAAAACCAATGATCAGGCCAATGAGCAACATATACAAAAATCGAATGGGGGAATCGGCGCTCCACAGAAAGTAGCTCACCATGGGGGACAGGCAGGTAGCAAACAGCGTCAGATAGGTATACTTGGAGAAGGGTTCGTCCTTATAGCGGGAATAGGCAAAGCCGCCCAGCACGATGGGAAAGCTGTTTACGGCATTTTTGCCCAACAGGGCAAAGCCTGCCATCATGTACAGGCAGGCCACGGTGAGCCCGGTAAAGGGCATCCTTTGCAGGCGCACCAACAGCGTACTCAGCAGCAGCATCACGGAGGCGTTCATCAGCGCTGCGCCCGGCCCACCGGTAACGATGGGATCGGTAATTAATCCCGCGTGCCCCAGTTGAATTTTCCACAATCCTGTCAGCAAACTGAGGTTTGGCTGCAAAATCACCGCAAACACCGCCAGTAGCGCAGCTACGGCCAGCAGCATGTGGTACAGCAGATTGGGGTCTGCCTTTATCTTTTCCACCGATAAAAATTTCATGGCATCGCTCATTTCCATTGCAGTTTATCTATCCTGATTCTATCAAAAACCGAGGCCTGTGGCAAGGGCGGACATAAAAAAACAGCAAGCCTTGAAAGGCCTGCTTATTGATGACCAGAAGGGGGATGCTAGGTTCGTCAATTATGCTTGAATTCGGGGCAGATTCCAGCGGTACTTTGCTGCCAACAGGCGGATGAGTACCACCACGCAGAAGCCGGTGAGCATGGCAGCTTCATTGCCCCAGAGGCGCATGAGCAGGATATCTGCCACGGCACCTGCCGCTGAGGCCAGTGCATAAATGTGCTTGCGGAAAATGCTGGGCACGCTGCCCGCCAGCACGTCTCGCAGTACACCGCCTCCCACGCCGGTGATTACGCCTACAAATAGCAGAAGCGCTCCGTTGCCTTTCCCGGCGGTTTCTATACCCAGCACGGTAAAGGCTGCCAGACCCACCGTGTCCGCCAAAAAATACAGTCCTTCCCGAACGCGCACAAAGGCTTTCTCCATGGAGTGCAGGCAGCGCAATACCAGAAAGACCCCCAGCGCCACTCCCAGGGCTAGCAGGGCGCAGCTGGGATCTCGAAACACCCTTGGCGGTGTTTCCCCAATCACCAGATCCCGCAATACGCCTCCACCCGTGGCGGTAATCACCCCCAGCATGGCTACGCCGAAAAGATCCATGCCATGACGTATGGCCTCCATGGCGCCGGAGATTGCAAAGGAAACGGTGCCCATAATTTCAAAAATGGCAAAGAGCGCATCCATCGTATTTTCCCTCTTTCCCAACGCATTTCAGGGGACTTGCGTTCTTCCAACGAAAGGCAAGGAAGAACTTCAGAAGGCAAACCGGCATAGAAAAAGCGCTCCGATACATCAGAGCGCTCATCTGGCGATGCGGAAGGGGCTCGAACCCTCGACCTCCAGCGTGACAGGCTGGCATTCTAACCAACTGAACTACCGCACCAAATTGGTGGGCCCTCAGGGACTCGAACCCTGGACCGATCGGTTATGAGCCGACTGCTCTAACCAACTGAGCTAAAGGCCCAAAACCATAGGAAAAATGGTGACCTCTACGGGACTCGAACCCGTGTTACCGCCGTGAAAGGGCGGTGTCTTAACCGCTTGACCAAGAGGTCACACTGGTCGGGGTGACAGGATTCGAACCTGCGGCCCCATGCTCCCAAAGCACGTGCGCTACCAAACTGCGCCACACCCCGACGCTGTATCCAAGAGCAGTGCCCGAAGCGACATATAGAATTATATCAAAACGGAACCGTCTTGTCAATAGTTTTCAGCGGAGAATTTGCCTGTGTAATGAAAGTTTACACGCAATTTTATCTTTATAGTTCCCTGCGCCCCTGGAAGGCCCGCAGCAGGGTCACTTCATCAGTATATTCCAGCTCTCCTCCCACCGGAACGCCATGGGCGATGCGGGTGACGCGAATGCCCATGGGCTTGATCAGCCTGGCAATGTAGGCGGCGGTGGCCTCGCCTTCCACATCTGGATTGGTGGCCAGTACCACTTCCTTCACTTCGCCGCTGGAAAGTCGCTGCATCAGCTCCCGAATGCGGATGTCGTCCGGGCCAATGCCGTCCATGGGAGAGATGACCCCGTGAAGCACATGATAGAGGCCATTGTAGTCCCGCATGCGCTCCATGGCGTTGACGTCCCGGGGGTCCTTCACTACGCAGATCACATCCTTGCGCCGGTTGGAGTCGGAACAGATGGCGCAGGGATCCACGTCGGTAAAATTGCCGCAGACCGGACAGAAATGAACGGCCTTTTTGCCGTTAAAAATGGCTACTGCCAATTCCCGTACCTGATCTTCTGGTTGGGAAATGATATGATACGCCAGTCGCTGGGCTGTCTTTCGCCCGATGCCCGGCAGCTTGCTCAGCTGGTTTACCAGCCTGGAAATTGCTTCTACGTCCGCCATGTTGCCCCCAATGGTTTTACAGTTCCCGCAGGTATTTTTCCGCAGGCCATAAAATCGCGCCCGGCGACAGCGCCGGGCACGATACGTTTTTCTCGCTAAACGCCAGGATTAGAATAGGCCAGGCATGCCCAGACCGCCGGTCATCTTGCCCATCTCCCGCTCCATGGTCTCCGAAGCTTCCCGCAGGGCCTCGTTTACCGCAGCGAGGATCAGATCCTGAAGCATTTCCACGTCGTCTGGATCCACGGCTTCTGGCTTGATGGTCAGGGAGACCAGCTCCTTTTTACCATTGACCCTTGCCGTGGCCATACCACCACCGGCGCTGGCTTCAAATTCCTGAGCCTCAATTTCTTCCTGCTTTTTTGTCATCTGCTGCTGTAGCTTCTGCGCCTGGCGCGCCAGCTGCTGCATGTTGCCCCCCATCATGTTCGGGAATCCGCCTCTTGCCATGCTCTATACCGTCCTTCCCGCGCCTCCGGGCGCATGGTTTATCATCATTACTCCGTCTATTATACATGATTTTTCCCGATACGTAAAGCCCAATTCTATGGACGGGCAGGGAATGGTGGAACTTAGGGACTTTCCCTGCCCAAATGTTTGCCTGCGCCCTGATAGCCGCAGATTCTACAATGGTCTTTGTGGTTTTGTTTTCTTTCGATCAGTGCTTTGCTCACAAACAGGGAAGGCCGCAGCATTCGCTGCGGCCTTCCCTGTTGTAACTCAGAAAAATTAGGCTGCGGGCTCAGTGGTCGCTTCGGCAGTAGCTTCAGCGGGAGCTTCGGTGGCTTCAGCGGGAGCTTCAGTGGCCTCAGCGGGAGCTTCGGTGGCCTCGGCGGGAGCCTCGGTGGCCTCAGCGGGAGCCTCGGTCGCGGTGGTAGTGGTGGTGCTCTTGTTGGAGCAGGCGCTCAGGCAAACCACAGCCAGCATCATAACCAGAACCAGTGCGATAATCTTCTTCATGGAATTGTCCTCCCAAATCAATGTTGTTTCTTGAAAGCTTTTCCTCCAAGTGAGAGATATTATAGCCTCCAATTGGATGAATTATACCTTCAAAACGGTAAACAATTTGAAAATACTTTATGACATATTGCGTACATTGTCACAACCGCGCCCGTCTTTTCTAAAATCCGCCGCAGAACGGCCGATTTGGGCCCGTTTAAGAACCAGTTTCTCCCCATGGCTGGCCATTGGTTATGCAAAAAATGAACTACTCTTTTCCCTTCCCACCCAGAGGTGCAGCGGCAGGCTTTCCCGCTTTGCGGGGATATTTTGAGGGAGTAGGCGCCCATTTTTCAATCCAACACAGCCGGTGATCCCAATCCCGACCGGGCAGGGCAAAGCTTTCGTCCCGCAGGAAGCGTCCGCCCAGCAGCTTTAAGGCAAGGCGAGCATCGGGCAGCTCCTGTTCCAGCGTGGGTCCCTTATAAGCCAGCATATATCCACCGGGCCGCACAAAGGGCAGCAGGTATTCTGCCAACAGGTTCAGCGCGGCTACAGCCCGGGCCGTGGCCAGATCAAAATTCTCCCGGTATTCGGGTATGCGCGCCCCATCCTCTGCCCGCAGGTGAACCGCTTGGGCGTTGAGGCCCAACCTGGAGATTACGTCGTTTAAAAAGTCTACCCTTTTGCCCAGGGAGTCCATCAGCACAAATTCCACCTCTGGCAGGCAAATGCTCAGAGGAATGCCCGGAAAGCCGGCGCCTGAGCCCACATCCACGGCGCGCCGGATATTTCCAGGCAGGCCCTTGGCCAAAGGAGATAGGCTGTCCAAGTAATTTCGGTCGATGGCTTCGGCAGGATCGTCGCTCACCCGGGTCAGGTTGAAGCGGGTATTGGCTTCTACCAGCAGATGGTGATAGGCACAGATCTGTTCTGCCTGTGTTCGGTCCAGGGGGATAGACGCCTCTGAGGCGCGCTGCATCAGCAGATCAATCATCTTTTTCCTCCGTATCGGGCTTTGCACCCAGGCTCTTGAGCCAGATCATCAATACCGTCACGTCCCCGGGGGACACGCCGGGAATGCGGGAGGCCTGCCCCAGGGAGCGGGGACGTTGACGATCCAGCTTCTGTCGGGCCTCAATGCGCAGCCCGGACATGGACAGATAGTCTGCATCCTCGGGCAGGGGGGTGTCCTCCATCTTCCGGAACTTCTTTTCTTCCGCCTGCTGGCGGATGATATAGCCCTCATACTTGACCTCAATTTCCGCCTGTTGCTTGATTTCCGGAGGGAAGTCCGGCAATTCCGGTTTTACCTGGCGCAAATGGTCGTAGCTCTCCTCAGCCCGGCGCAGCTTCTCGATCAGGTGCAGATGAGACAGGGCGCCGATGGCCTCCTCTGTCAGGCGCCGCTTTTCTTCCATGCGCCATAAACGCTCCTGGGAAGCTAGGCCCACCCGATACCCCAGTTCGGTCAACCGCAGATCTGCGTTGTCCTGGCGCAGCAGCAGTCGATATTCGGCCCGACTGGTCATCATTCGATAAGGCTCGTCCACGCCCTTGGTTACCAGGTCGTCCACAAGCACGCCGATGTAGGCGTCTGCTCGGGTCAGCAACATGGGTTTGCGCCCGGATAGCCACAGTGAAGCATTGATGCCAGCGTACAGGCCCTGGGCGGCAGCCTCCTCATAGCCGGAGGTGCCGTTGACCTGACCGGCAAAGTACAAGCCTTCGATGTGCCGTGCCCGGAAGCTGGCATCCAACTGACGGGGATCGATGCAGTCATATTCGATGGCGTAGGCCAGGCGCAGCACCTTGGCCTGCTCCAGTCCCGGCACTGTGGCGTAAATCATTCGCTGAACGTCCTCGGGCATGGAGGTGGACATGCCTTGTACATACCATTCGTTGGTATCCAGTCCTTCCGGCTCCAAAAAGATGGGATGGCGCTCTTTATCTTTAAAGCGCACGATTTTGTCCTCGATGGAGGGGCAGTAGCGGGCACCGGTGCCGTTGATGGCTCCGGAGTACATGGGCGCTCGGTGCAGATTATCCAAGATGACCTTGTGAGTCTCGGGCGTAGTATAGGTCAGGTAACAGCGGGCGCGATTGCGCAGGGTGGTGGGATCTGTGAGAAAGGAGAAGGGCACCACCGGATCATCGCCCTCTTGGGGTTCCATTTTGGAAAAATCGATGGTGCGCCCATCCAGCCGAGCGGGCGTACCGGTCTTGAAGCGGCGAATGGAAAAGCCCAGATCCATCAAATTTTCCGTCAGGGCGTTGGCCGCCAGCAGGCCTTGGGGACCACCGTTCCAACTGCATTCGCCAATGATGATGCGGGCTTTTAAATATACGCCCGTGCAGATGATTACAGCCCGGCACCCCACGCACGAGCCCGTGGTGGTCTCCACACCCACCACCCGGCCGTTGACCAGCAGCAGGCGCTTGACTTCTGCTTGACGCAGATCCAGATTTTCGCAATTGTCCACCGCTCGGCGCATGCGTTTTTGATAGGCTTTTTTGTCTGCCTGGGCTCGCAGGGAATGCACCGCGGGGCCCTTGCCCGTGTTGAGCATGCGGCTTTGAATGAACACATCATCGATGGCACGGCCCATCTCCCCGCCTAGGGCGTCCAACTCCCGTACCAGATGTCCTTTGGCTGTGCCACCAATGGCAGGATTGCAGGGCATCATGGCCAGGGAATCTAGGTTGAGGGTTACCAGCAAGGTCTTGTGGCCCATGCGGGCACAGGCCAGGGCAGCTTCGCAGCCTGCGTGTCCTGCACCTACCACCACCACGTCGTAAGTATCGCTGAAATTCATGCTTTCCTCTCAAATATTTGAAGTTACAAAACGGTTTCCCTATTATTATACCTGCCAATGGCGGTCTCTGCATTAAGAAACCATTTTTTTTCACGCAATCCCGATAAAAAGCGCCGATATTTATAGACTGTCAATGGAAAGTGGGCTTTATACTCATCGAATACGGCGCAATTGGGAAGATGCGAAGGAGAACAAATGTCTTGTAGGACACTCTCTATAAGGGGAAGTGTTTTTCTCAATTTTACCGCTCATGAACATGATTCTGAAAGTTCCATCTAAATTTTTAAAATCTTCTCTTAATTTGTTGTTGCTTGCGGCATTAATGATGAATTTGACATGTATACTTGACAAATATGCTGTATACAAATATAATAAAATTAAATATTGTGTCATTTTATAGAACTGAACATGGAGGGTAAGGGTATGAGGAAAATTGTGGTGTGGCTTTTAGTTTTTACTATGATAATCAGTTCGGCGGCCATGGCTTCTGATCTTGAGAACAAAACAAAGGAAGAGCTTATTGCCATAATTGAGGAATTGCTGGGGGATGAAGAAGCGCAGTCCGAGGAAACGGAAACTCCCCAGGAAGTTCCTGAGCAGGCATATACTGAATTGGAGCGGGGAAGCAAGGGAGACGACGTCAAAAATCTTCAACAGCGGTTGAAAGATTTGGGGTATCTGAGTGGGGCGGTTGATGGAGATTACGGTGGAGGCACTTCCAGTGCGGTGAGCAGTTTTCAGAATCAAGCTGGGTTGGCGGTAACTGGAAAAGCTGATGTAGAAACGCAGGAAGCTCTCTTTGCGGCAGATGCGCCTAAGGCAATCGTATATGAAAGTTTGGATTATAAGGGCGTGTCCCGCAATCCCTCTGATTATACGGGTAAATACGTCAAGTTTGATGGAAAGGTTCTTCAAGTAATCGAAGAGGAGGGATATGTATCCTTCCGCATTGCATCCCGCGGTAATTATGATGACGTTGTTTATGTGAGCATGGCTATACCTGAAAATTACAGCCGCATCTTGGAAGATGATAAAGTAACCGTATCGGGTGTTTACATGGATTTGATGACTTATGAAACCATTATGGGGGCATCCGTGACGATTCCCTGGATTATGGCGGATTTGGTCACCTTGCGTTGATCGTTTTTCTCTTTATTTCTTAACCCGGCGCGTTCTCGCGTCGGGTTGATTTTTTTGAGTCGCAATGCTATAATTAATGCGATATTCAAAGGCAGACGGGGAAAGAGTTCGTTCGCGGAGCCGTCAGAGAACCGCCGGTAGGTGCGAGGCGGTGGGCGAGGTGTTCGGACAGCCGTCCCCATGGGTTTTTACCCGGCTCCGCGCAGGAAATGGCGCGGCGTTCGCCCCGTTACCGGCGTATGAGGGGTTTCTGGCTCCTTTGGGGAGTACAGAATCAATCAGGGTGGTACCGCGAAGTGCATCTTTTCGTCCTTGAGTGCGAAAGATGCATCTATTTTTGGAAAAACATGGAGGCTAAGGCATGAACGCAAACATTAAGACCGCCAATGACCTGAGGGCACTGTTCCTCAAATTTTTTGAATCTAAGGGACACGCTGTGATTCCCAGCGCATCCGTCATTCCGGAGAACGATCCCACCGTGTTGTTTACCACTGCAGGTATGCACCCGCTGGTACCCTACCTGATGGGCGAAAAGCACCCCATGGGACATCGGCTCACCGATGTGCAGAAGTGTATTCGTACCGGTGATATTGATGACGTAGGCGATCCCAGCCACCTGACCTTCTTTGAAATGTTGGGAAACTGGTCCCTGGGCGATTACTTCAAGGAGCAGATGATTCCTTGGAGCTGGGAATTTCTCACGGGGGAAGAGTGGCTGGGCCTGCCCAAGGACCGACTGGCTTTTACCGTGTTCGCTGGGGATGAGGATTGCCCCCGGGACGAGGAGGCTGCCAATTTGTGGCGCGCTCAGGGCGTGAAGGAAGAAAACCTATTCTATCTGCCCAAGAAACACAATTGGTGGGGGCCTGCGGGCGTCACCGGCCCTTGTGGTCCCGATACCGAAATGTTCTGGATCACTGATAAGCCTGCATGCGGCCCCAATTGCGGCCCGGATTGTTCCTGTGGCCGCTATCTGGAGATCTGGAATGACGTGTTTATGCAGTATGAGAAGCAGGCGGATGGCACGTTTATTCCCCTGAAACAAAAGAACGTGGATACCGGCATGGGTCTTGAGCGCACCTATTGCGTGCTCAAGGGCGTTAAAACCGTGTATGAAACTGAAATCTTCTCCGGCATCATTGGCAAGATCGAGGAACTCTCCGGCAAGAAGTACGGGGAGAGCCAGGAAGTTACCACCTCTATCCGCATTATTTCCGATCACATGCGTACTGCCACCTTCATTATCGGTGACGACCGTGGCGTGACTCCCTCCAACGTGGACCAGGGCTATGTGCTTCGCCGCCTGATTCGCCGGGCTGTGCGTCATGGTATGAAGCTGGGCATGCCTGAGGGCTTTACTTGCGAAATTGCTCAGGTCATTATCAATCAGTACAAGGACAATTATCCGGAACTGGAACGCCACAGTGCCTTTATTCTGGAGCAGTTGAAGCTGGAGGAGGAGCGTTTCCAGCGCACGCTGAAGAAGGGCATGGCGGAGTTTGAAAAGCTCTACGGCAATCTCCAGCGCCGTCGGAGCGCCTTTGAAGCGCTCAAAGCTGACCGGGCCAACCCTGATGCGGTGGCTGCTGCCCTCAAGCAATTGCCCCCATCCCCGGAAAATCTACCTGTGATCGAAAAGGTCAAGGATGGTTCCATTGACGATGCTACGCTGGACGCACTGATTGCCAAGTGCGCCACCATTGATGGCCGCAGTGCCTTTAAACTCTACGACACCTACGGTTTTCCCATTGAGATCACCAGTGAAATGGCGGCAGAAAAGAATCTGGGTGTGGATGTGGAGGGCTTCCACGAGCGCTTTAAGAAGCATCAGGAAACCAGCCACGCCGGCGCGGAACAGCGCTTCAAGGGCGGCCTGGCAGATGCTTCTGAAGAGACGGCCAAGCTGCACACCGCTACCCATTTGCTGCACGCAGCCCTGCGCAAGGTCTTGGGCCCGGAGGTAGCGCAGAAGGGATCCAACATTACTGCTGAGCGCCTGCGCTTTGACTTTTCCTTTGGTCGCAAGATGACTGACGAGGAAAAGCAGGAAGTAGAGCGCCTGGTAAATGAGTACATTGCCGCTCAGGCTCCTATTACCTGTGAGGAGATGACTGTGGCAGAGGCCAAGGCCCAGGGCGCCATCGGTCTGTTTGAGTCCAAGTACGGCGAACGGGTAAAGGTATACACCATGGGGCCCTACTCCAAGGAGATTTGCGGTGGCCCTCATGCCAGCAATACCGGCGACTTGAAGTCCTTCAAGATCCGCAAGGAGGAAGCTTCTTCCGCAGGCGTGCGCCGCATCAAGGCCACTATTGGCGACAAATAAATCAAATTTCAGTACCCGCGGCGTTTCCCAGGAACCCCGCGGGATTTTATTGAAAAGAGCAGTTTTTTTAGCACAAATGTACACATTTCCAGCTTTTGTATGCTATAATGAAGGAGCAATGAAACGATTGCCATCAGGAGGAGATCTCTATGCCCGATTTTGATTGTATGTCCCTCGGGGAACTGCTGCGCCCGGAGGGCTATGAATGCAGCTGTGGCCGCCATCACGGTGTCCAGATCCGCTATTTAAAGACTGGAAAGGGCGTATTGAACTGCGTGCCGGAAATGGTGGCGGCATTGGGAGCGAAGAAGCCTTTCGTGCTGTGCGACCAGAGTACCTATGCCGCTGCGGGTGAGCGTGTGTGCAAAATTCTGGATGCTGCCCGCGTGCCCTATACCCTCTACGTGCTGCCGGAGGATAAACCTGCACCGGATGAATATACCATTGGCAATGTGATTATGCGTCTGGATACTGGCTGTGATCTGATACTGGGCGTAGGTTCGGGTGTCATTAACGACACCTGCAAGGAAGTAGGTTTTAAGACGGGTAGGCCCAATGCCATTGTGGGCACTGCTCCGTCCATGGACGGCTTTGCCTCTGCCACTTCCTCCATGGAACTGGATCACGTAAAGGTTTCTTTAAATAATCAGTGTCCCCAGGGGATCCTTTTGGACGCGGAAATTTTGGCACAGGCGCCCATGCGCATGCTATGGGCCGGGTTCGGGGACATGGTGGCTAAGTATGTGGCTGTGTGCGAATGGCGCATCGCTCATGTGGTAACGGGCGAGTACTATTGCGAGGCCGTGGCCCAGATGATGCGCGGTGCGCTGAAGAAGATCACGGCCAACGTGGATCGGCTTATGGCCCGGGATCCGGATGCGGTGCTCACCGTGGCAGAAGGGTTGGTAGCTGCCGGCTTGGGTATGGCATATGCAGGTTGTTCCCGTCCTGCCAGTGGCATAGAACATTATTTTTCTCACATGTGGGAAATGATGGCTCTGGAGCGGGGGCTGCCTTATGATCTCCACGGCATACAGGTGGGAGTGGGCACGGTGTTGTCTCTGCGGCTGTATGAGTTTATCAAGCGACAGAAGCCCAACCGGGAACGCATGCTTGCTCATGCCCGTGCCTTCGACGAGGGCAAGTGGGAAGCACAGGTGCGCCGCATCTTTGGTAAGACCGCTGATGAAATCATCCGCATTGAGGGGAAAGTGCACAAGAACGATCCTCAGCGCCTGATGGCGCGCATCGACGTGCTGTGCGAACGGTGGGATGAGGTTCTTAAAATCATAGATGAGGAACTGCCGGAATATGAAAAGCTGTATCAGCTGATGAAGGGTACCGGCATGCCCATGGAGCCCCAGGAGCTAGGAATTTGCGATGATGATGTGGTCAACGCCTATCTGGGAGCACGGGATATCAGGGACAAGTATCTTTCGTGTTCCTTTTTATGGGACATGGGGTTGGAAGGCGAGGCAGCAGATTATCTGCGGCAAAGCCTGAAGAACTGAGGCGCTCCGGCGCAGGCTGATCGAATTATTTGAGGGAGGAACAGAGAAATGAAGATGATTTTGAGAAAAATTCTTTTGCTGGCAGTGATCGCGGCGCTGCTGGCAGCAACCGGCGCGGCACTGGCGGAGAGTGCCTATGTGCAGGCTTCTGGCAACGTGCATGTGCGCACTGGCGCGGGCACGGATTATCGTTCCCTGGGTGTGGTCAGCGATGGCACCCGATTGACCTATCTCAATGAGAGCAAAAACGACAGCCGAGGCGTGACTTGGTACAGGGTTCAGTATAATTCCAACACCACGGGCTGGATCTCTTCCAGATATTCCAGCGTGAAAAACTATGATCAGAAAGTTACTGCCACCAGTGGCCAGACCTATATCCGCACCGCTGGCAATCTCAATGCCGAAAAGCTGGACGTATTGCCCAAGGGTGCTTCAGGTACCTATCTGAATGAAAGCCATGTGGACGAGCGTGGCGTTACCTGGTACCGCATCAGTTATGATGGTGTCAAGGGCTGGGTTTCCTCCCGCTATACCAAACTGTCCTCTTCATCCGTGGAACTGCCTTCCCGGAAGGTCATTGCCACCGACGGCCAGACCAATGTGCGCAGTGAGCCCAACCTGTATGGTAAGATACTGGGTGTGCTGAAGGAAGACAAGTCCCTGACCTACCTCAACCAGAGTAGCACCGATGATCGAGGCGTAGCCTGGTATAAGGTCAGCTATGAAGGCGGTACTGGTTGGGTTTCTTCCAAGTATACCACCCTTAAATAAAGCCTTGTCATAACAATGGGAGAGCGCGGCAGAAAAGGCCGTGCTCTCTCTTTCTTTGCCTAAAAAATAAACATATGTTCGATAGATTTGAATTCGCAACTGTGCTATAATACATTTAGAAATTCAGCCACGGAGGATAAATAGAAGAGATGGCAGCAGATAAAAAGAGTGAAAAGAAGCCTGCAGCGGCAAAATTCGGCGAGGACCGGAAAAAGGCGCTGGAGATTGCGCTGGGCAAGATAGAAAAGGACTTTGGCAAGGGTAGCGTAATGCGCTTGGGCGACGCAGCGGAAAAGATGCAGGTGGAGGTTATTCCCACGGGCTCTTTGCAGCTGGACTTTGCCCTGGGCGTAGGTGGTTTGCCCCGGGGGCGCATCGTGGAGATTTACGGCCCGGAATCATCGGGTAAAACTACCGTGGCGCTGCACTGTGTGGCAGAAGCCCAGAAGATGGGTGGAACGGCCGCTTTCATCGATGCAGAACACGCATTGGATCCGGTGTATGCGGAACATCTGGGCGTGGATATTGATGAGTTATATGTAGCTCAGCCCGACAACGGTGAGCAGGCGCTGGACATTTGTGAGGCTTTGGTGCGATCGGGTGCCATAGACATCGTGGTTATTGACTCGGTGGCGGCGCTGGTGCCTAAGGCAGAGATTGAGGGTGACATGGGCGACAGTCACGTGGGTCTACAGGCACGGCTGATGTCGCAGGCGCTGCGAAAACTGGCGGGTGTAATTTCCAAGACCAATGCAGTGGCTATCTTCATCAATCAGCTGCGTGAAAAGGTGGGCGTGGTGTACGGCAATCCGGAGACCACTACCGGTGGCAAGGCTCTGAAATTCTATGCTTCTGTGCGTCTGGACATCCGGAAGGGTGAGGCCATCAAGGAGGGCAGCGAAATCATTGGCAACCGCACCAAGATCAAGGTGGTCAAGAACAAGGTGGCGCCGCCGTTTAAGAGCTGTATTGTGGATATCCTCTATGGCGAGGGTATCTCTTCCTCCGGTGAATTACTTGATCTGGCAGTAGAGCGGGATCTGATCAAAAAGGCAGGTGCCTACTATTCTTATAATGGTGAGCGCATTGGCCAGGGTCGGGATAATGCTCGCAAGTACCTCATGGATCATCCCGAAATGTTCTCGGAACTGGAAAAAATTGTCCGCGAGAGTTTTACCAAATCTGCGGCTGAGGCTTCTGTTGAGCCGATCGCCCTTCCCGAGGAAGAAGACGAGGATATCGACGAATTTGATCTGGACGTGTAATTAGAATGGGCAGCGGGCGAGCCCGCCCCCTTATGTTAAAAATTAACACTTTTTTCGTTGACAGATCCTGTTATTTTTGGCAGGATATTATGTGAAGAATAATTTAAACTGGATGGGACGCTTAAAATAACATGGACGACAGCGACAGTAGAACCGGACAGAAACCTCCGTTGTGCCATATTTTGAATCGAAAGGGACATAGCCTCTGTTTACGAGAGTGAAACAGCAGGCTGTGTCTCTTTGCTTTTCAGAAAAAGAGGTATTTGCTTGAGGAGGAAATCAATTGGAAAATTCTATTTTGCTCATGGTATTGTTACAAGTATTTCTTATTGCTCTTAATGCCGTATTTGCCTGTGCGGAGATTGCGGTAATCTCTGTCAACGACAACCGCTTGGCGAAGTTGGTGTCCCAGGGAGACAAGCGCGCCTTGCGCCTGGCACGGCTCACCAGCCAGCCAGCGCGCTTTTTGGCGACCATTCAGGTAGCCATAACGCTCTCAGGATTTCTGGGCAGTGCCTTTGCAGCAGAGAACTTTTCCGATCGTCTGGTGGACTGGGTGATTGGACTAGGCGTAAAAGTGCCTGCCGCCACGTTGGATGCCGCAGCGGTAATCATCATTACTCTGATTTTATCATACTTTACGTTGATCTTTGGCGAATTAGTGCCCAAGCGCGTGGCCATGCGCAAGGCCGAGGCATTGGCCTTGGGAATGTCTTCGCTCATTACCGGAATTTCACGGCTGTTTGCTCCCATCGTGTGGCTGCTCACTGTCTCCACCAACGCCATCCTCCGGCTGCTGGGCATTGATCCGGATGCGGAAGATGATGCCGTCAGTGAAGAGGAGATCAGGATGATGGTGGACGTAGGCAGCGAAAAGGGCGCCATAGATCATGAAGAAAAGGAATTTATTCAAAACGTCTTTGAATTTGACGATTTGACCGCAGGAGACATTGCCACTCACCGCACTGAGGTGTGCCTGTTGTGGATGGAGGAGAGCATGGAGGAATGGAAGGAAACCATTCACAACAGCCGCCATACCCTGTATCCGATTTGTGATGAGACTGCGGATAACATTGTGGGTATTCTCAACGCCAAAGATTACTTCCGCCTGGAGGATAAGAGCCGGGAATCAGTGATGCACTCGGCAGTGAAGAGTGCCTATTTTGTGCCTGAAAGCGTCAAGGCCGACGTGCTGTTCCGCAACATGAAGCGCAGCCGCAATACGCTGGCGGTGGTGCTGGACGAATATGGGGGCATGACCGGTATCGTTACCATCAATGATCTGGTAGAACAGCTGGTGGGCGATCTGGGAGATGATGAGTGCGTGGAGGATAAGGGAGCGTTGATTGAGACTATTGACTCCAATACTTGGAAAATTCACGGAGATGCGCCGTTGGAAGAAGTTGCAGCTGCACTGGGGGTGGAACTTCCCTGTGAGGAATATGATACCTTTAACGGTTTGGTTTTTGGTGCCCTGGATTTTATCCCTCAGGACGGTGCCAGCGTAGATGTGGAGACAGCAGGATTGATGATTAAGGTGACCCAAATCCGCGAACATCAAGTGGAAACGGCTCTGGTTAGCCGGATTAGCCCTGCTCCCAGCGGCGCGGAGGATTAATTTCCTCTGTTTCCGAGTTTGCTGCATGGCTCCCTTGTAGCGGTGGGCAAAATATGATAAAATGAATGAAAATCTGCAAAAAAATGGAAGCGGCAGAGGAGGCTGTTACAAGTGAAATTTGACGCGTATGAACAAGCGTGGCTGCCCATATTGGAGGAGCAGGAGGCAAAGCTTCGCGTGGAGGAGCTCAGCGCGGAAGATGCGTGGAAGTTAGGAAGCATCATGATTCGTTTGGCCCATGAGAAATATCAAAAACCCATTGCTCTGCGGGTTGTTACCGGGGGCCAGCTCACCCTCTCTCATCTGATGGAGGGTACCAGTATGTATAACGACTGGTGGATGGACAAAAAGCTCAACACCTGCCGCCTGACGGGTGTTAGTTCCATTCGTGCGCTGGTGGAAGTGGCCGAAGGCCTGCGTGCCATGGAACCTGAATTTGAAAATACGAACAATTATGCCCTGTGTGGCGGCTGTTTTCCGCTGAAGAACGCCCAGGGACGTGTGCTGGGTTATGTGCTGGCTTCGGGTATGGCGCATCAATGCGATCATCAGCTTATTGTGGATGCCCTTTCGGAATTGCTCAATATTCCAGTGGGTTCTGTGGCGAATTGAGGTGCACCATGAAAAAATTTTTAAGCCTCGTCATGCTGCTGGTGCTGGTGTGCAGCTGTGCGTGGGCAGAAAGTCCCATGGTGAGCTATTTGCCTTTGTATTTTCACTTTTGGGGAGATCCAGCTCAGGGCTATGAGTGGAGCTGTGGCTATGAGGAAAATGGTGTGCTGGGTGTGCCATCCCAGAGTTATGTGGAATCCGTTGGTGGGACAGGCGGCGAATTTGAATTTATTTTTGAAGTGCTCGGCGCCGGAAAGGCGGATATTGCCTTTAACTATGGGCTCAGTGACGGCCTGAGCCTGCCTAGTCAGACGGTGCTTTGCACTGTGGTGGCGCACAATGGCGACGTTTCCGTACGTTGGGCCAGGCGCTACTCCGATGATCACACCGTGGAGGTCATTTTGCCTGCAGATGCGGCCAGCGGTTTAGAATGGAGCTACATCAGCGAAGAAAATGACATGGTGCAGTTGACCAGTCAGGAATTTGTGCCCGCTGACGACTCTACGGAGGGGGATGCCCGCTTCGTTTTTTCCGTGGAGCAGCCGGGTGCCACGCAGTTGCGCTTCCTGTACGGCAATCCATGGAATCCGGAGGATGCCGCTGCGGAGAACTATGCGTTGGATCTGACAGTCAACGAATCAATGGAAATTTCCATGGCAGTGGCGAATGACTGAGCGGAGGATATCCATGATACAATTGAGTCGATCCATGTTAGAGAAATATGAAATACCTCAAAATTGCCCCCGCACTCGGCGCTGCTTGCTGCTGGGAGCGGGTTCCCTGATGTTGGGGGTGGTTGCGCGGCTTCTGGATGAGGCCAACCGGCGAGGTGAGGATCTGGGCGCGGTGTGCGTGACGCCGGCCATAGAGTCATTGCGGGCGCAGGATGGTCTCTTTACGCTGTTGATCCGAGGCGAGGAAACCCTGAAGGAGGAGAGGGTGGTGCAGTGCATCCTCAGCTGCCTGCATCCCGAGGAGGAATTTGATGAACTGATGGTAAGCATGGCTGTTCCGGAAGTGGATACAGTTTTTATGGATGCAAATGCTGGGAATGTGGAGCGGGCCCTGCTTACCCGCATGCTGTATGCCCGTTGGCAGTCGGGAGGTGTGCCCATCCAATTAGTGGTGCTGGGTGAGTGCTTCCAACCGGAGGATATTTCCGATTTACGGCGTGACTTGCGGATGCTGGGTGAAAAGTGGAGCGCTGCGTTTGTTTTGTGGCTGGATGCATTACCCCTGTCCAGGGTGCTGGTAGAGCATTTATGTGGCCCGCTGAGCGAACGGGAGAGGGCTTTGCACTGTCAGGAAATGAACTACCGGGACGATTTGATTGCCTGGGCAGAGCCCTATCTGCGCTGCACTGCCGAGCGTCCTCTGGTGGGTGCGGCTGCGGAGTTATTTCCTCAGGGTGACTTTCTCACAGCCTGTGAGGCGAAAGAGAGGATCTTTGACACAGCCGTGTTTCTCTGCGCAGTACCTGGGTTCCTCTGCGGATTAGACAGCTTTGATCAGGTGCTGGGCGACGAACAGCTGCGGGAGTGGATGGGCCGTACATTTATGGATGAAATTCTGCCCAGCCTTCCCTGGGATCGGGACATTGCTGCTCCCTGGATCATTTCTGCCTTTGAACGGCTGGAAAACCATGCCAATGCAATGCCTTTGTTGGAGCAGGGGCGCAATTTGCTGGGCAATTTTTCCAGGACGCTGTTGCCCGCTATCCGGGCATATGCCCGCAGGGAATTTGATGCACCTACCGGTCTATCCCTGGCACTGGCCGCAGCCATCCTACTCTATTCCGGGGTTCGGCCAGATTCAGACGGCCGCTACCAGCTGATCCGTGGTCAGCAGCGCCATATTTTACATGACGACGAGAAGTTGTTGGCTGCCTTTGCGCGTTTGGATAGGGATGTGCCCGCTGAAACGCTGTGCTATGCGGTGTTGGCCGATCGGGACCTCTGGAACGAGGATTTACGTCAAATTGATGGGTTAGAACTGCGAGTCACTGGTGGTCTGTCCTGCATTCAGCGGATCGGCTTGCGTGAAACCCTTCGCCTACAAAAAAAGCTGTAATATTCAAGGCAAACCGCCGGGGATCTGTCCGGCGGTTTGCCGTATTAAAAATTGGACGCTTTCTTTATTTGACAAGAAGCGTATAAGAACTGTATAATACCAGCAAAGCCAACGAATGGAAATAAAGGAGTGCAGGGCATGGAAGAACGCAAATACGCAGACCTCTTTGATAAATGCGCAAAATACACCCTTGCCAACGAATATCGCAGCAAGGGCATATATCCTTACTTTCACGCGCTGGAATCTCGACAGGCGCCACAGGTCATGATGGAGGGTAAGCGCCGAATCATGCTGGGTTCGAATAATTATCTGGGTTTGACGGAGAATCCTCAGATCATTCAAGCGGGCGTGGATGCGCTGAAACAATATGGAACGGGTTGCTCTGGCTCCCGCTTCCTAAATGGCACATTGCGTATGCACTTGGAGCTGGAGGCAGAACTGGCGGACTTTCTTCGCAAGGAGGCGGCCATGACTTTTCCTTCGGGCTTTCAATCCAATCTGGGCATTATTTCTGCCGTTGCCGGTCACGGGGACTACATTCTCTGTGACAGGGAAAACCATGCCTCAATCTATGATGGTTGCCGGCTCAGTTATGCCCGGATGCTCACTTATGGACACTCAGATATGGAGCAACTGGAGATACAGCTTCAGAAGATTCCTGATAATGCGGGGCGACTGATCGTTACTGATGGTGTCTTTAGTATGCAAGGAGACATTGCCAAACTCCCGGAAATCTGTCGCCTAGCAAAGAAGTACGGTGCAAGGGTAATGGTGGACGATGCCCATGGGCTGGGCGTAATCGGCGAAGGTGGCAGGGGAACTGCCAGTTATTACGGCCTGGAGGATCAGGTGGATATTTACATGGGTACTTTCTCCAAATCTCTGGCCAGTTTGGGCGGCTATATGGTAGCCAGTGCAGAGGTAGTGGACTATGTACGGCACAATTCCCGACCATTCATATTTGCGGCGGCGATACCTCCGGCCAGTTGTGCAGTGGCGCTGGCTTCTCTGAGGTACATCCGAAGCCATCCGGAACTGGTGCAGAGGCTGAGCGATCTGGCTTCCTATGCCCGCGCAGGGCTGCACTGCCGTGGTGTAGAGATCATCGATGCCAGCACACCCATCATCCCCATTTATACCTATGAGCCGGAGCGTACCCTCAAGGTGGCCATGCGTCTGTTTGAGGAGGGAGTCTATGTCAATCCCGTGCTGCCGCCTGCGGCGCCCGCGGACGGCTGCCTGCTGCGCACCAGCTACATGGCCAGCCTGACGGAAGATTTGCTGGATGAGGCCATGGACATCATTGAAAGGGTTATCAAGGAGTGAAGACGCCATGAATTCTCAATTGGTAGCGATTGTTACCGGTGGTACCAGCGGCATAGGGCGGGAAGTCGTCCGGTATCTTTCGGAGGCGGGCTGCCGGGTGTATGCGTTCAGCCGTCGGGGTGGAAGCGGAGACGGAGCAAATCACATGCGAGTGGATGTGGCCGATTCAGGGCAAGTTTTTGCTGCAGTAGAGGAGATCTTTGCCCGGGAGGGACGCATCGATATTCTGGTGAACAATGCGGGCTTTGGCATCTCAGGGGCCCTGGAATTCACAGATGAGGCGGATGCCCGACGGCTTATGGATGTCAACCTCTTTGGCATGAACAACACCATCCGTGCTGTGTTGCCCCACATGCGCACTGCCAGACGCGGGCGCATTGTGAACATGTCCTCCGTGGCCGCACCACTGCCCATTCCTTTTCAGGCATGGTATTCCATCTCCAAGGCGGGTGTCAATGCCCTGACCATGGCTGTGGCCAACGAAGTAAAGCCCTACGGCGTCTCTGTGTGTTGCGTCATGCCCGGTGACATTCATACCGGCTTTACTGCAGCTCGAAAGAAGAGCGTGGAGGGGGATGAAGCATATGGTGGGCGCATTGCCCGATCTGTGGCGCGCATGGAAAAGGACGAGATCAAGGGCATGTCCCCGGTGCGAGCGGGCTGCTTTGTAGGGCAGTTGGCTCTGAAAAAGCGCGTCAAGCCCTATAATACGCTGGGCCTGACCTATAAGGGCTGCGTGTTGTTGTCCAAAATATTGCCAGGTCCACTGATTCGCTTCATCCTGGGAAAGATGTATGCCCAATGAGTCTGTGCTCATCCAATAAATTGCGCCGCCGGAAAATAGTCCGGCGGCGCTTTAGCGTCCTGTATGTTGTGGGTGCTTCCCAGCGAAGATACGCACGGCATTTTGCGGAAAGCTCTGCCTCATTCATTCCATTTTGTCTGTTGGTAGTTAGACCGGACCACCGTAGGAAAACTGTTGATCCTCGTTTAGGACAGGCGAACGATGGACAGGGTAAACATATTGGGATAACCGGGGGTGGCAATGGTAACCGCATTAGCGGAAGCCAGGGACAACAGGCTGTTTGCAGGGGCCTGTATTAACAGCTGAGCCGTGACACTGGTGGTGGTGGTGTCGGCTGTGGATACCACATCACGCACGGAGGCAGGGATCGTCTGACCGTTGAGCTGCAAATAGAACTGACTGGTGACGGCCTCATTGGCCGGCAGGTTCACTGAATAGGTCACCATGTAGGTTCCGGCACAGCGAATCAGCAATCCGCCCTGGGTGGCCGAGATGGTGTCCGTGTTGCCTGACGAGGCCATCAGAGGAACCATGCCACCGGCGCTCAAAGCCACCGGAGTTCCGGAAGTAAAGAACGCTGCAGGTTTAGGGCAGCACAGGCTGCAATCCACGCAGTTATTTTCGCAATTACAGCAGTGGCAGCAATGTCTGTGACAGCCGCATTTGACACAGTTGCAGGAATCGTTGTCGGAATCGTTGCAGCTGTTGTCGGAGTCGCAATTGCACTCGCAGGAGTGATTGCAGGGGCAGCAGCTGGGCAGCCAGGGGCAGCAGCAGCGCTCACAGGTGTCCACAGGGCCACAGGGGCCGGTATAGTAGGGAAATTCAGCGTAATTTCCGCAGCCGCAACTGGGATGGGAGATGCAGTTCAGACAGCCAAAGTTGTTGCAGTTGCAGTTGGAACTGTCGGAGCAGGAATTGTTGCAGCAGGAATTGTTGCAGCAGGAGGACGAAGAATTGCAGCCACAACTGGTGGTTGCGTTGGTTGAACAGCCGCAGCCGCAATGGCGGCGACGGCGGCACTTTCGAACAGTTGCCACAGGGAGATTCTCCTTTCTTTGAGAGGTGCTAACGCACCTCCATGGGTTCGTTGCATCGTATGCATCCCGGAGAAGGAAGGTTCCCTGATGGCCATTCCATAATATCCGAGAAAAAACCCTGCAGGTTTATTGAAACCGGCAGGGTTCTTGATATGAAGAGGAGGAAAGTGTTGGAGCGCGGAACTGATGTTGTTCCTCCCTTGCGGGGAATTACATCGGTTTTTTCCTCCAACAGATGCTTTCCTCTGATGTTTTAGTTTTTGATACCACAGCGCTCAATCCATTGAGCAATTTGCTGCCCTACGTCTGCACCGCCGCTCTGGCGGATTTCGCACATCTCCATGAATTCTGCGCCGTTGCATAGCATTTCAAGGTCCTTATGGGCATTGCCCTTTCCGCCACCGCCGTGAGTACAGAAGGGCATGACCTTCTTGAGGGCGAAATTCTGTGCCTCAAGGAAAGTTGCCAGCGGCGGAGCCATTGTTCCGCACCAGATGGGAGTTCCCACATAGACGGTGTCAAATCGATCCCAATCGCATTCCACCTTTTCGATGGCAGGGCGAAGACCCTGTTGAATTTCTGTTCTAGCCTGAGCAACCAACTGATTGTAATTGGCAGGATAGGGCTTTACGGGACGAATTTCAAGCAGTTGCGCCCCAGAAAATTGAGAGATGAGCTGTGCGATCTTCCGGGTGTTGCCGGACCAGCTGTAGTATACTACGATACTTTGAGACATACTTTTCTCCTTTCCCAGGCTATGCAGCCCGTGGCAGTCATGTGAGTTCTGTAAGGACAAGGCACGTTTGTCTGTCTATTTGAGTACGCCCCTGGCCATGTCTCTGAAGATGCCTGGTTGATTTTCAAGTTCGGTATAGCTGCCTCGCTGTGCGATTTCGCCCCGATCCATAACGATGATTTCATCACAGTTGCGCAGCGTGGATAGCCTGTGGGCGATGGAGATGACTGTGGTGCCACATTCCTCCTTCATTTTTTCGATCTCAGCCTGAATGTGTTTTTCAGAGGTATTATCCAGAGCGGAAGTAGCCTCGTCCAGAATTAGGATCCGGGGTTTTCGCAGAAAGATGCGTGCCAGGGCAATGCGCTGGCGCTGTCCACCGGACAGGTTGGCCCCTCCCTCAGAGAGTTCAAAATCATAGCCTCCAGGCATCTTCTCAATATCAGAGGCAATGTTGGCCTTTTCTGCCGCCTGCCGTACTTCCTGGGGGGATACGTCTCGCTTCATGCCGTAGCAAATATTCCGGTATACCGTGTCGGCGATGATAAACGGCGTCTGAGGCACCAGAGCGATGTTTTCCGCCAGCTGTTCTCTGGACAGTTGCTCCAGATCTATCCCACCCAGAACTACCTTGCCGCCTGCCTGTTCCAGCTTATCAATGATCTTAATCAGAGTTGATTTTCCGCAACCGCTAGGCCCTGCGATGCCGATGAATTCTCCAGGGCGGATGTAAAGGTTGACATCTCTCAAAATTTCCTGATCTTGTTTTTCTGGATAGGAAAAGCATACTCGTTCAAGAAGGACGTCGTTGCCTCCGGGCGCCTTCTGATTTTGCAGATTTTCTGTCTGATAGGAGAAGTCCAGAGGAATGTCCAGCATCTGGAAATAATCATCCGCCAGGACCACACATTCGGAGAACTCGTCCAGTATTCGGTGCAATTCCCGTAGCGGGCCTGTGAGCTGAGTAAAGCACAGATAGGCTGTGAGCACTGTGCCCACGGAAATGATTTGGCGAGATGCCAGTAACACGGAAATGCCAATTACCAAAACACTAAAGAGCGCTTCATTGATAAATTTCAGGCAGTCATAGAAGGCCATGGCCTGGTGATGGCGCATTTCCTTTTTCCGCAGTTTTTCCGAGCGAGTTTCAATGCGTGCGCTTTCAGTCTGGGCGCTGTCCAGCGTGCGGATTGTCTCAATGCCGCCCAGCAATTCTACCATGGTACCGTCCATATTGGCTTTGGTTTCCATCAGTTCCACGCGGATGCCTTTCTGAGTGCTGATCTGTCGGAGCACGATAAAGGTACCTACGGGAATGACCAGAATCACCAGACAGGCTACTAAGAAAGGAAGCTGTAAAAAGATGGTCACAATTGCGGCCAGACCAGTGGTAATGGCTGGAACAAAATCCATAAACATCAGCTTGATTAGCTTCACGGTGCCTTCCAGGCTTCGGTTCAGACGGCCATGAATATTGCCAGTCATGTGATTTCGGAAATAGGACAGAGGTGCCAGCAACAGCGAAGTGGTGGCGCGTTGCCGTGCGATCTTTTCTGCTCTTGTGGCTGTATCCTCCACGATCAACCGGCGGACTACTTTAATCACTTCATTGACAACGTTTACAACCAAAATTATGGCTAATATGGGTAGGACAGACGGAAAGCTGACCCGATCTCCGGCCAGCACCTGATCTGTCAGATAGCCCACAGCCAAGGGCGTGACCTGGCTAAGTACTGCCGATAGACCCAGAATAATCAGTACCACAAAGAATCCGGCCTTTTGCCTGCGGGGCAACAGGCTGAATATTTTTTTCCCAATTCCAGAGCCGGTGGGTTTTCTGTTCATGGCGTATCGGTCCCTTCTAATTCCGCAATTTTTTCCTTATATAGGTATTTTATCACAAGCGTACACCGGGGAAAATCCCATTTTGTTTAATTTGGTCTTTTCACTTGATAATCCTTACAAAACCCCGGAATCTCTGACAGATATCTTACGGGGATTTGGCCGCTTCATGTCTGGAGCTGTTTATAATGTGTTCAAGATCGATTGACGGTCTGTATAGAAGCAAAGAGAGGGTGTTTATGGCAAAGATCGGAACGATGGAACTGGTGGTAATTCTGCTCGTGGCGCTGTTTGCCATTGGGCCAGAACGCTTGCCCAAGGCGGCCAGAGCGTTGGGAAGGGCCGTGCATGATTGCAGAAAGTACATGGATGAAGCCGGTCGGGAACTCAAGCAAACAGAGCAGGATTTAAGCCAAGTGAAAAACGAAGTTCAAAATGTTACCGATAGATCGGTATCGCAGGTGGTGGAAAAGGAGGAAATTTCAAATGGGTAAAATTGGAACACAGGAATTGTTGATTATTTTGGCCATTGTATTGCTGATTTTCGGGCCTAAGGCTCTGCCTAAACTGGGACGATCTGTGGGCAAAACCTTGGGCAGCTTTCGCCGGGGACTCAATGAAGAGACTGGGAATGAAATGGATGAAGCTGATTTGGCAAAGAACGAACGGGAATGAGAAAAATGCCCAAATTTGTATGGCATAGAAAACGAATTGATGAACCTCTTACATTAACTGGACACCTGACGGAAATCAGAAACCGCGTAGCCATCAGTGTTGCAGCTCTAGTGGTGGGATTTGCCGGCTGTTTCATGTCCATTCGCCCATTGGCGGACTGGCTTCTGGCCATGGGAAAATCTTATGGATTTGATTTCGTCTATTTGGCGCCTACGGAATTGCTCACCAGCTATTTTAAGCTATCCATGATTCTCAGTGTGGCACTGTTGTCCCCATTTTTGCTGTTTATCGTATGGGGATTCGTAGCGCCTGCGCTTACGGATCGGGAAAAACAAGCTGTTCTACCAGCGATACTTGGCGGGGTGGCGTTTTTTGCCCTGGGCGCTTGGTTTTGCTGTACTGTGGCATTGCCGCTGATGCTTCAATTTCTGGTTTCCTTTGGGGATTCCCAATTCATTCGCGCATCCATATCGGTGAGCAATTATCTGGATTTTCTGATGGGCATGTTGTTGACCTTTGGACTGGTATTTGAGGAACCCATGTTGGTTTTTACATTGTCTTCTCTGGGCATTTTGACGCCGCAAATGCTGCGAAAGGTTCGAAGATATGCAATACCGGTGGTGTTCGTCATTGCAGCGATAATCACCCCTCCGGATGTCATCAGCCAATTGATGATAGCTCTTCCGATGATGGCGCTGTATGAACTGAGCGTGGGGATCTCATGCATCGCTAAAAGCAGGCATGCACATAGAGAGGCTGAAGCAGAAAACTGACAAACAGAGAGTAAACCAACTACGAGGAGGTAAATTCCATGAAACTGACCAGACGTGATTTTCTCAAGAGTGCAGCCGTAACCGCCGTAGCCGCAGGAACACTTGGCCTAGGTCTTGGCAAGGGCGATACTGCTCGGGCAGAAGCAACAGAGGCTGTTATGCCTGAGATGACTCCCGTACCGGCTATGGACAAAGAGATTTCTTTGAATTATACCGATGCTTACATGACCAGCTTGAATCCTTCAACGGAAATGAACATTCTTTGGCTGGTAAAGGGCGATTATCTTGGATATGTGGAATATGGACCTACTCCCGCAATGGGTCAGCGGGTCGACGCAGTTTCCTTCCCCTTTGAGGGATTGCGCAGTTCCGCCAGCGTTGAAGGTTACGATCCGATTCCAGAAAATAATCCTCCGGTGATCTGCTATCAGCTGATGGCTACGCTCAGCGGCTTGGAACCGGGTAGCCTCGTTTACTACCGCATTGTTACCGTGGGTGAAGGGCGCGAGGAAGTGGGTGAACGTTACTATTTCAAAACTGCTCCTGAGGCAGGAACATCCTTCTCCTTCGTACTGCTATCTGATATGCAGATGAAGGTTCGAACCAAAGAAACGATCAAGATTATGGGACAGGCCGAAAAGGATTTTATCCTTTTTGCAGGCGATCTGTGCAATACACCCTGGAAGGCAGGAGAGTGGTTTAACGTGCACAATTGCTATGAGGTGCCCGGTGAAGACGATCGCGGCTTCTTTGAATGCTTACATCAGAAGTCGGAAAACACCCATTTGCTCCAGTACATGCCCATCTTCCCCTGCCCCGGCAATCACGAATTTGATGATCAGCGGGTTTGTAGCGACAAGGAAATGGCGCAGGATGATCGCCGCTACAGCTGGAAGGTTTACATGCAGCTCTTCCGCCCCCTTTATCCTCAGCAGGAGTATGGGGTAGGAGGACAACGCTGGTACAGCCTCAATTATGGCGATCTGCATATCTGTTCATTGAGTGTCTCCAGATGGAACGCCTGGGACGGATTCGAGTTCCCTGGCTGGATTACGAAGGACGATATTTCCCCGGATAGTCCTCAGGTGCAATGGTTGGTGAACGATTTGCAAAACTGTGACAGCAAATATAAGTGGGTCGTACAGCACTGGCATATGCTCAACCGAGGTGAAGATGGTTACTATCCCGTTTCCAAGGCGGTTCAGGATCCGGAAAATCCGGAAAAGGCGATTTATCCCGAAGGAGATTACTGCTGGGATGTGCTGCGCCCCATCTATGAGGAGTATGGCGTCAATGCTGTGAACTTTGGACACAGCCACGTCTATGAGCGCTACCTTATCAACGGAGTACACTACATTGAGGCTGCAACCATCGGCAATAATTATCGCGCCACTTCCGATCCGTTCCACTTTTCTGGGAACCTGCCCGTAGTGGAGGAAAATAACTTCCGGTCCTTCCTGCGCGTAACCGTGGATGAAGAAGGTATGACCGGATACGGCACTCAAGCGAGTGTTGAGGAATCGGATGTGGGTACGGAAGTTGGATATTGTGGACGCATATTTGAGCGTTTCACCATTGCGGAATGATGGGGGAAACTCCGGGCAGTTCTGCAGGCTCTATCCTAGGCTGAGTTTGGCAGAGGAGATGTAGATTGAGAAGGGTGACTACGCTGACAATTTATATTTCCATCTTCCCTTTCTGAAATTAAGGGCGCCCGCCGCATACGCGGCGGGCGCCCTTCTTCAGGGGAAATTACCCCAGATAGTATTCCTTCAGGAAGGTATCAATTTTTTCCAGTTGGCCGGGTTCTATGGGCATCAAATCCCACAGGACATTGGCATCACCCCGCCGCCTGCGCGTCTTGGTCAGCGGATTCTTCTTATAAGGAACCTCCAGCCAGGACGTGCGTCCTGCAACTACGCTCATGGGAATCTGACGGCCATCGCTCAGAGTAAGCGTGAGGCAAAAACCCTTGGCGCCTTTTTTGCCGAAACCGAAAGCGCCGTTGAGGCCAGTGCCTTTTTCAAAAACTTCTTCTCGGGTATAATGCACCACGTCTTGAAGATCAAAGATAAACTCTTCATCTGTACCAAATGCGGGGCCTACTATCACGGCCCGCAGACCGTTGTGCAGCGCCAGCGCCACGAAGCTGCCGTTTTCGCTGGAACAGAAAAACATGCGCTCCGGACGGAACCCTTTCTTTTCCAGCTCCTCTGCAAAGCGAAGGCGGCGGTCCTCCAGTTTTTTTAGATTTTCCTTGCGCAGAATTTCCGCATTACGATCGAACAAGGGCATGCTTCGTCCTCCTAAGCATTTTTCTGTTATTATATCAAAACGACTCAAAAATTGCAATGAAAAACATTTCTTTTACGAAAAAAGGGGGAGCTTTTTTCCATTCATTTCCGTCTAACTCCAGTATGGATAGGCGGTTGAGTCCCGGAAAGTTTTGTGATATAATAAAAACTGGAATTTGTCCGCCGGATTTCGGCGGCGAAGCGGGATGCTTCCATATCTTTAAAGAGTCATGGGTAAAGTGAAAAGCACACTACAGAGGAGGAAGGACTATGCGCAAGCTGATCATTTGGCTATTGATGGCGCTGATGGCGCTGCCGTGCGCGGCTCTTGCAGAAACCACGGATTCTAATGTGATTTCTACGGCCATAAACGGGGGAGATGCAGTGCGCACTACAACGGACGTTTATTTTGCCATTCCCTCGGGTGACCGGCAGATGCTGGTGCGCCTGCCGCTGACGGCAGGGGGGACGCCCATTTGTGTGGATCGTGCCGACAGTTTTGAGAATTTGTTTCCCTACGGCGGAGGTGTGGCTTATCTGAAAACCACAGATGGCTCTTCGGCCATTGCCAACTGCAACGGCAATGAAGTGACGCAGATCTATGCCTTTGGGGAGAGCAGTGTCAGCGATCTGAGCTATTATGGTGGCCGTATGCTGGTGCTAATGGACGGCATGCTCCACTCCATCGAGCCGGGCACACAGCTCTGCCTACGCCTTTCCAGCGTGGAAATGCTGGATTATGTGCTGGGCAATGGTTATGCATATTTCCTCTCTGCGGGTGACCGCATGGAATATACCGCTCAGCTGGAGGAAGGCGCTACGGCCAGCAAGCAGGCAGGTTGTGTTTATCGCTTGGATCTTAACAGTGGTGAGACGACACTCATGCTCAAGAGTGGCGGTGAGGATCTCAAAATTAATGATCAGACTCTTTACTTCCACAACCTTGCGGATGCCTATGCGGTGCGCACTGCGGATAGTGCCCAGCTGTTGGGGCGTGTGTACAGTCTGGATGTGCAGCAGATGACTCTGGAACAGGCTTGTACTGAGCCGGACAATGGTTTTTGGTTGGCGGGAGATCAGGTCGTAGTCTGGTATGACGGCGCGCTAAACATGGATACCGCAGCTGGCCTGCTGGCTCTCTATACCCCTGAAAATGGGGCTACAGTGGTTTGCGACGGCACAGATTTGTTTGTCTGGGAGCCCGGCAAGCAAACTGTTACCCAGGTGCAGGTCAATGGCACCCTCAATACTCTTTATACGGGAGATCTCTCCCAGGCACAGGATGCATCTCTGATTGTTGCTGAACCTACAGTGGATCCTTCCGCTACGGCTTCCGCTTCCCCGGATACTGCGGCCCAGGGAAATGATGCCTGGTTTGATCAGTTCATGGAAAACCACGATTTGGTTTCGGGTGGTTCCGGTAGTCAGCCCAATCCCACACCCATCGGTGCGCCCACGCCTACACCTAAGCCCACTGTGGCTCCCACCGCGACTCCATCTGGTTCTTCCGGATCCGGTTCCTCGGGCTCCTCTGGTTCTTCCGGGAACTCATCTTCCGGAACTACGGCGGGTTCCAGCTACAATGTAGATACGGATTATGTCAAAATTACTGGAAGCAGTGTAAACATTCGCTCCAAGGCTACTACCAGCAGCTCTGTTCTGGGCAGTGTCAAGCGCGGCACCATCGTTTCCTGTACGGGCAAGGGCTCCAAGGATTCTGGCGGTTCCCGTTGGTATCAGATCAAGTATAACGGCATTACTGGTTGGGTTTCTGCCAGATATGCAGAGCCTTCCGGTGCTCCCGACTCTAATTATACTGGGCCCGAGGTCAGCGAGAGCGGCAAGTATATCAAGGTTGTAGGTGGTAATGTTACCATTCGCTCCAAGGCCAATAAGAACAGTTCTGCGCTGGGCTATATCAGTGAAGGCAAGACAGCTACTTTCCTGGGTAAATCCTCTACGGATGCTCGGGGCGTGAAGTGGTATAAGATTAAGTACGACGGCATCACCGGATGGGTTTCTTCCAAGTATTCGGAGAAGACCAATTCCTCCGGCGGAAGCGGTGGCGGATCGCCGTCTTACACGAAGGTGACCATCACCGGTGGCAATGCTACCATCCGTTCCAGTGCAGACAAGACCAGTGATCCCGTGGGTTATATCAATGAAGGCCATGTGGGAGAATATCTGGGCAAGACTTCCACGGACTCCCGCGGTGTAAAGTGGTACAAGATCAGCTATAAGGGCGCCACGGGCTGGGTATCCTCTAAGTATTCCAAGCTCAGCTAAGTGAGGGTTCCATAAGTGAACCGGCGCGGCATATGCCGCGCCGGTTTTATTTCAGGATGAGATAAAGGAATGAACATAAACAAATGCCGGGCTCTGTTTTCGAGAACTCCGGGCACTGGCGTATTTTGGCATTCCGCAAGGGATGAAGCATTGAGGTATGATGCGTAGTAAGCGCGTTATAGTGATCAAATCAAGTGCATGCTGAACTTGTGTGAATGGCAAACGAACAGAATCGTTTATCTCATTGGAAGAAAGGGACATTCCTAAATCCCTGATTCAAGAGCCTGGTAGAAGACGAAATGGCTCCCAAATACATATTCATGATGGCGGCGGGGGATGTCCTCGCTGCCTTTGTGTTATAAAAGGAAGAAGCAATTATCCTGGTGAAATTATTACTTGAAGATTTACATCCCAAGCTATTTTCCCAAATAAAAGGATGAAAGGGGGGATTGGGCATGCGAGAGACAGGGAATTTTGAGGGCCAGTTATTTTCCAAAGCTGTTTTTATTTGCAGCAGATTCCTCATCTTGAGGATAATTTAAAGGACGGAGGAAAAACCTGCCGTCCTTTTTATATGAGAGATATTATATTTACTTCGCCATTGCCGTTTTTCTAGCGCAGGGCTCCTTAACCAAGAATCCTGCGGCCCCAGCTGAACACGCGGTTGTAATAACCGCTGGCCAGATTACTTACAACTACCTTGCCGGCGCCTGAAGAGGCGTGAATAAAGTAATTGTTGCCCAGATAGATGCCCACATGGTCGCACTGATCTCCGTCAGAAATGGTATTGAAGAAGACCAGATCACCCCTGCGAAGACCGGAAATGCTGGAAATCTTTTGATGGCTACTGTTGTAACCCTCGCCGTAGGCGGAGTGCTGCAGGCTGACACCTACCTGCTTGAAGCAGTACAGAGTCAGACCGGAGCAATCATAGGTAGAAGTGCCAGCTGCACCAAAGACGTATTTTTTGCCCAATTGCTGTTGCGCCACATAGATGACGTATTCCAGTTTCTGCGCATTAGACATGCTGGGATCATAATGGTCGGTGGTAGAGGCCAGATCGCCCATCTCCGTGGTGTTTCCACTGGAACCGCCGGAAGAGCCGCCGCTATTCTGGGTAGCGTCCGCTGCGTCGCTGCCAGAGGGTAGGGAAGGGGCCGCTGAGTGATACAGAGCGCGTACAGTGGCGTTTTCTGCGCTACCGGATGCAGAAAGTCCTGCCGCCTTTTGGAATAGGAGAACTGCCGCCGCCGTAGTGGAGCCGTAATCTCCGTCGATACTGGAAGAACGGGACAGATAACCCAACGCATACAAGCGAGTTTGCAGGCGGCGGACGTTGTCATTCTTGTCTCCCTTGGACAGAGAAGTACTCAGCATGGGGGAGTAGGGAGCGTTGCCCGAATACAGGACTCGCAGGGTGGAAAGATCCGCTTTGCCCGTTTGAGTGAGCCCACAGGCCGCCTGCAGTCGGCTGACTGCTTCCGTAGTGAGGGAACTATAATTGACGGAGGGAACGGCGTCCAGATAGCCCAGCTCCAACAGAGCATTCTGCAAATCCTTTACTGCTGCACCACTATCCTCAGCTTCCAGTTCCGCATAACTTTCAGCACTGAGATACTGGCGCGGAATAAAACCAAACTGATAATTCTTGCCGATCAGCACCCATTTGGAGTCGTAACCGTAGAAACTGACGGTTTCACCCAGCTTCAGAGTGCTGGAAGGTTTGGATGCGTTCATAGAGCTGTAGACCGGTGCCGTGGCCTGAATAACAGTGGCCGTGCCCAGAGGCTCGTGATCATCAATGATCTCGCCGCTGTTATTGTTGTCGCTGTCATCGGGCGTCAGCTCACTGGTCTTGGTCAGGGCGTCCAGAGCACAGTAACCATATTTACCGTTGAGTTCTATGTAAGCCCATTCTCCGTTGCTCTTTACCAGGTTGACTTCTACCCCTTTGCGCAGGGTGCCCAAGGATTTGGAATCGCTGCTGGCACTTTCATAGATCTTTACACTGGAAGCGGTTACGGTGTAGGAGACAGCTCCGGAAAGGTCACCATCGTCACCGTCTGAATCGTCATCTATGCGAACCAACCCTGCCAGCGCACAAAAGCCGTAGCGGCCATTGAGGCCGATGTAGGCCCAGTTTCGGTTGTAGGCGTAGACGGTTACTTCCTGTCCTTCGTTAATTGTCCCCAATAACTTAGAAGAAGTGCTGGCTTTCTGATACACTTGAAGCGCGCTCACCGATACTCGAGCGGGAACCGTCTCGATCACCACGGAGGAATTGCCGTCAGAGGTGTTGTCGTCACCTTCGCCATCGGGGAGAAATGGATCGTCTTCGCTTTCGTCGCCATCACCACTGGTGGAGGGGGCCAAGTGAGCAACATACGTGTAACCCACATGACCGTCCTTTTCAATCATCGCCCAGTTTTCGTCGGAAATATACAGAACGTTGACTTCCAGCCCCTTTTGCAATGCCAGATGCCGGCTATTGAGATTGGGCTGCTGATACACTCGGGTGTCTTGGGAGACCACGGCAGGGATAGCGATATCCTCAATATCCACTAGAGCGGTCGCATCCGCAAAAAGGGTGTATTTGCCGTACTGAATGCGCGCAACGTCACCCTTCACGGCGTCTACGGTAACTACCGTAAAGCCCGCCAACTGACCCGCTTGTTGGGTCAGATTTGCATCCGAATATACCGGGAGCATCGTTTCCGAGATGATCGCGGTGTATCCCTCGGCCAATGCGGGCGTGAAGGACAACACCAGCGTCACAATCAGGATCAGCGCAAGCAAGCTCTTGGTTCTTCTTTCGTTCTTCATGTATCTTTCCTCACAATACACCAGGATTCAAGGCTGCTGCGCACATGCGCAGCGCCAAAAGGACATAAGTCCTCCTGTGATGAGAATAAATATTCGCCTTATTACACAAAATACCTGCAAAATGAAATGTAAAAGTGGTTTGATTGAATTATGACTGTAATATGATTGTAATAATATGCAACAATTTTGTCTAAAAGAGCCGCGACCATAAAATTCAGTCGCGGCTTACAGGAGGAAAAGCTGTAGGTTCCAGCGAGCAGGAAGTTGCAAAGCAAGGAAGCTGATGAATTTCCAATTGCTATTGCGATACGGGGCTGTACATGTTATTGATCAGATACGGGATGGTCGATGGTGACTACGGCATAGTAGTCTCCTTCAATTTCTTCTACCAGGCGGGCGACCTCCCGGCGCACTTGAGAATCGCTCATAGAGAAGCCATAGGGGACCACCAGATCGAAGATGACGTTGGTATGGGTAGGGCCGGGTACCATGCGAAAATCGTGAATGCTCAGTCGGTCGCCCAGATTTTGGTGAATGCGTTCCAGCACCCGTTCCCGAGTAGTCGTGACGCTTTCGTCGTCGGTACAGATCGGATCCATGTGGATGGTGGCCACACAGTTCAGTTCTTCTTGTAGGCGGCGTTCAATGGTATCGATCACATCATGTAGGGCCATTAAATCTCCGCTGGCAGGTACTTCTGCGTGCAGGGAAATCATGACCCGACCCGCACCATAATCGTAGACCATCAGATCGTGCATACCTACGACTTCCGGATAGGATTCCACGATTTGAGCAATCTGGCGTACGAATTCCGGATCAGGTGCCTTGCCCAGTAGCGGATTGATGGTTTCTCTGGCTGCACCAATGCCGGCCCAGAGGATCAGCAGGGAAACTGCGGCGCCGGCCCAGGCGTCAATATTGACGCCGGTGAAGTGGGAAACCAGAGTGGAAAGGAGTACTACGGAGGTGGCGCACATGTCTGATAGACTGTCTGTGGCAGTAGCGACGACAGATACGGATTGAATGCGACGGCCTACGGCGCGATTGTAGAGGGCCATATAGAGCTTGATAAGAATGGACAGTGCCAGGATGCCTACGGAGAGAAGGCTAAAGCGGATCTGTTCCGGGTTGAAAATCTTTTCAACAGACGTCTTAGCCAGATCAAAGCCCATCATCAGGATGGCCAGAGATACGATGAGGCCCGAAATGTATTCATAGCGGCCGTGGCCGTAGGGATGGTCGCGATCGGGCTTCTGGGCGGCCAGGCGAAAACCCAGCAGCGTGATTACTGAGGAACCGGCATCGGAGAGGTTGTTGAAAGCATCGGCGGTTACGGCGATAGAACCGCTGATGGTTCCTGCGATAGCTTTTGCAGCAAAGAGCACCAGATTTAAAAAGATGCCTACGGCACCGCATAGCACACCGTAGGCGCGGCGTACGGCGGGATCGTTCACATCGTTTCGATTGCGAATGAAGATGCGCGATAACAAGCGAATCATAACAGAGACCTCCCTTTCAGATGGGGACCGTAAGCCCCGCTCAACAAAGCTATGCGGTGGTGCGGCGCTTTAGCCGCAATTTGAACATCCAACACAGGGGCAGCAGGTACAGATAGGCAGCAAAGGGCAAGGCAGAAAAGCCGCAACCCATAGTGCGCAAAGGCACGCTGCTGGCAATGCACCAGGGCACCAGACCTGCTAATACCACCACAGAATTTTCAATGTCCAGCATCAGTTCCGTGCGGCCTTCATCACTCTGGGCATAGTTACCAGCCATACACTGGCGGCACATGATGATGCCGATAGTCTGGTTGCAAAATACCGCACATACGCCAAGGCTGGCGATGATCATGGTGGGAAAGCGTCCGATCTGCCCACTGAGCCTTTTTAGCGCCCCTTCGATGCCACTCAGCATGCCGGTTCCTTCGAAGATGCCGGCACAGCCGCTGGAAAGAAACAGAAGGGCTACGACTTCCAACATGGATACCAAGCCTCCACCAGATAGGATGGGTGCAAGCTGTGCGCTGTGGGGCATGTAACCCATCATGGTCATACGCAGTACTTCACCAAGATGGGCTTTTTGCAGGATCAGTGTCACGGCAATTGAGAAGGCAATATCGACGAGCATTACATACTTGATTTTCATACCTGCAAAAGCCAGCACCAGAAGCAGCAGCGTGGGAGCCAGGCACCAGGCTGACAGGTTGT
This sequence comes from Clostridiales bacterium, assembly GCA_019419995.1. GTDB lineage: Bacteria > Bacillota > Clostridia > Christensenellales > Aristaeellaceae > SFTH01. Next base: position 71,528 of record JAHZHZ010000006.1, on the reverse strand, counting down.
ATTCTTCAGAAAAGGCCGTGAGCAGTTCTGTGTTTACCTGGTCCGGGCGGCTGAACAGAGATAGGAGCAGGTACAGCAAAGCGCATAGAATCATGGGTAGCAGTGCTGATGGAAACATCAGACGAATGTTGCGGGTGAGGGATGTGCGAGTTTCGTTAGCTACCAAGCTGGCACTGGAGGCGGCAGGGGAACCTCGGTCGCCAATGTAGAGACCTGACATTACGGCTCCCCCCACCAGTGCCGTAGAAACGCCACTGGAGCGAGCAATGGTCAGTAAAATTACGCCCATGGTAGCGGCGACGCCAAAGGAAGTGCCCAGAGCGTAGGACATCAGACCCGAGAGTATGAAAGCGGCCAACACAAAGATTTGCGAAGGAATCAGACGTACCCCATGATAGGTAAAATAAGCGATGGTGCCACTCTGGCGCCACAGGGAGGTCAGACAGCCGATCAATAGCATGATGACCGCAACCACCATGGATTCTTTCATACCGGCAAGACACATTCTAACGACGTTGCTTACAGAAAACTTTCGATGTAAGGCAGCTACAGAAAAGGCTAACAGGCCCACCAATAGGGGGAAAATCATGCTGATGTCACAGGTCAGGCTCAGGAACATGGCGGCCATGAACAGGACAAATGATATGAGCAGATCCATTGCTTGATCAACCTCCGATTGCCAAAGGGGGTTTTAGGAAACTGGAAAACGATGCGTGCGTGCAAAGATCCGGCTCTGACAGAGGAGAAATCTGTCAGAGCCGGAAATTTTTCCCGTGGAACACGACTGCTGCAAATATTCACGCTCACCCATCTTGGACGGTGGAAAGGAAAATTTTTGACACGCCGTTTGAAATAAATTCAGATATTTCCTGACGACTGGGGATGCAGGAAGTAGTTAATCACATTTCGCCGGGTAACTATGCCAATAAAAATCCCACGGTCATCTACGATAGGAACAAAATTTTGTTCTGCAGTACGCAGCAGGAGGGTCTCGATAGGGGTGTTGATGTGCGCAGAAGGATTGCGCCTCTTTTGCAGGATATCTCCTACGCGCTTTTCGCCCGCGCTCTTGGCAGAGGAAAATTTGAGGCAGTCTCCGTCAGTCTGGGCAAAGGACCAGAGAAAGTCCCCTTCGCTTACAGCACAAAGGTATGAGCCTTCCCGATTGATTACGGGTACGGAACTATAACCATGGCATTGCATGATATGGAGGGCCTCGGGCAGAGGCATATCGTCGTACAAGTAAGTGACCTCAGATTTTGGCTTCAGAAAAAAAGCGATGTTCATGAAGGCTTGCCTCCTGATTGGAAGCCTGCCCGTCGCTTTGCGGCGGGCAGAAACTTTCACATGAATTTATTCGTAGATAAAGTTATACAGTGTCAGTGAGTTGGTTTCCCAATCGCAATCATAGAACATTTCCTGTTCATTGCGGCGCTCTTCTTTATAAGTACCCACTTCCGGAAGGCGCAAAGTTTCTACATCGGTCATATCACTGCTGAGCACAGTTATGGCAATTTCGGCCACTGTGTTCAGGTCCATATTGGTGGCTACATTGTCTGAAAGGCTGACTACCAGTGCCATAATCTCTCCGGCACTGCGGCCACGCAGCTTCTCCATCAGCTTGATCAGCACCGTGCGCTGGCGTTCGGCACGATTAAAGTCATTGTCAGAGCTGTCGGATTTACGAATGCGAGCGTAGGCCAAAGTCTGCCGACCATTGAGGTGTACGTTTTCACCATAGGTCTCCAGCAGCACATTTTCTTGGTCAGATTCATCGATGCCGGCATTGTAGGCGATGCGTGCCTGTTCCTTTTGGCGCTTGTTGATTTCGTTCATTTCCGCCTCAGAAATATCCACTTCAATGCCGCCGAGTGCCTGAGCTACTTTCTGGAAGCCGAAGAAGTTGACCGTTACATAATACTGGATGTTCATATCGAAACACTCGTTGACGGTTTTCATGGCAAATTCCGGACCACCAAAGTAATTGGCGGAATTGATGCGGTAGGTACCGTTATATTTGCCCAAATCGTCAAATTCCACGGCGGTGTCACGCATGATGGAAGTGAGTTTGACTTCGCCAGTGGTGGTGTTGATGGAACAGATCAGCATGGCGTCGGTACGGGCACTTTCGGTAAGAGTGCGTTCATCGGTACCCAACAGAAGTACGTTCAGCCATTCGCTGGGTAGATTGGGATTGACGCTCAGATCAGTGACCTTTACCCGTTCTTCTTCCGAAAGAGCCGTCAATTCCGCATCTTCATCACCCAACCAGTCTGCCAGGGTGGTATGGGTAGTGGTCTCTCCGTCCGTGGTAGTTGCGGCGGGATCTGCGTTAGCATCGGGATTCTGCGATATGGTGACATTGCCCATGCCATTCTGAGGCGCTGCCGTGGGAGTAGCATTGGGCTGTATAGACTGTTCCTTCCCGCCGCCACCCAATAGTGCGATCAGTGTCACAATCAGCGCAATGGCGATGATGGCGATAACGATGAAGCGGGGCTGAACGCGTCTGCGGCGTCTGCGGGGCGCAGGGCGCCGCCCCTGAGGTGCGCGGGCACCGGTGGGACGGGCACCCTGAGGGCGAGTACCCTGGGGACGGGCACCCTGAGGACGCGCACTGGTGCGAACCGGTCGTGCACCGGAACTGCGACGGGGGTCGCGGCGGTAGGAATCATAATCAGGCAAGAGGCAACCTTCCTTTCCCAATGTGTATGCTCCGGCACCTGCCGGAGCATACTTTTCATGATACCCATATATTATAGCATTTTTTAAATGTCCGCTCAACAGCACAAACCCGGCGGAAAAGGGTGAATGTAGGCAATATTGTGAAAAATTCAGTCAGTTCCGGGGCGAAACGTCATTCAAAGCGCTTTTCCAGTTCCTCAAATTTTTCGTGTGTGATCAGCGCATCTTCCCGGGTTCCCCTCAGGCGCACCACATGGGTCCAACGGCCATAGGGCAGGATAGAGTCCACTTGATCTAGATTGATGATGTAGCTGCGGTGGGATCGGAAAAAGGTATCGCCATCCAGACGGTCGGCAATTTCTCCCAAAGGATCTGAGGTAAGCAATTTTCTTCCGTCTCGCAGAAGGATAGCGGTGGAGCGGTCCTCCCGCTGCACCATTAGAATATCCTGAGGATTGACCAGGCTTACTCCTTCCCGATGGCGAATCATCATGCGTTGAAGGGGGCCGTCTCCGGCGGGACGGGCCGCATGTACGCTGCGCCGTTCGTTGAGCCGTTCGCGGGCCAGGGCCAGGGTGTTGAGCGCTCGATCTACTGAAAAGGGCTTTACCAGATAATCGAAGGCGTAGAGCTCGAAGGCATTTTTCATATATTCTTCATGTGCTGTTGCGAAGATGATGATGGCCTTGGGATTGCGATCCTGAATGGCTTTGCCACATTCAATGCCGTTCATGCCCGGCATTTCTACATCCATCAGCACTACGTCTGGCTGCGTTTCATCAAAGCGACGGATCAGTTCGTCGCCGTTTCGAGCTTCGCCCACCAGTTCGCAACCTTCAGCGCGATCGATGATTTTCCGCATGACCAGCAGCATACCTTCATCGTCGTCGCCAGTGAGTATGCGGATCTTGTCCATAAAGCTTACCTCCTGTAATGGAAAATACCGCCCCGTAAACACGGGGCGGCGAAATCAATACCTGTACCTGCGGCGCAGGGCGACGGGTTTGCCCAGCACCTCGCTCATGACTACTGCGGTACGCAACTCTTCAAGCCTCGCATTCTGCAAACTTTCCAGCTTTTCCTGCTCTTGGTGCTGCATAGCCTCCTGGACGGCAATGAGGGCCTGATGGACCGCGTGTTCCTCGGGACTTTCACCCTGGGTAGAAAAGTTTCCTTGGGTGGAAATGCTGCCTTCAGCTTCGTCATTTACTGAGGCTATGGCGGCCACGACATCGGCAGAAGAATTGGGCTTCGAGGGCCTTGCTTGTGGCTTTACCTTCAACTGAGCCCGCTCTTGCACCGGAGCATAGGGAATCTTGGATTTCCCGGTCCGCTTAGAGGAAGCGGCGGCGGAAGGCCCGCTTCTGCCGCGCTTCTTCTTTTTACTCTGGGAGAACAAGCTGCCGATCACGATCAGGACAATCAGGGCTACCAATCCATCCATGGCTTCGCCTCCCTATTATTGAAAATGACGTGCATGCTTATTTCTTTTTAATTTCCTCAGGCTTGTGTTCCTGATCCCGTCCGGCAATGGCATCGCGCATGTGGGTATCAGAGACTACGTTCTGCATCTGATAGTAATCCATCACACCCAATTTGCCGCTGCGCAGTGCTTCCGCCATGGCCCTGGGAACCTCAGCCTCGGCTTCCACCACTTTGGCGCGCATTTCCTGCACGGCTGCGAGCATTTCCTGTTCCTGAGCTACGGCCATGGCACGGCGTTCCTCAGCCTTGGCCTGGGCAATGCGCCGGTCGGCTTCCGCTTGATCCATCTGCAATTGAGCGCCTACGTTGCGACCTACATCCACATCGGCGATGTCGATGGAAAGAATCTCAAAGGCTGTGCCTGCATCCAGACCTTTGCACAATACCGTATGGCTGATTCGGTCAGGGTTTTCCAATACTTCACTGTGAGTCTGGGAGGAACCAATGGTGGTGACAATGCCCTCGCCAACGCGAGCGATGATGGTTTCCTCGCCTGCACCGCCTACCAGACGGTCAATGTTGGCCCGCACAGTCACTCTGGCCTTGGCCCGCAACTCAATACCGTTCTTGGCGATAGCGGCTACCACAGGGGTTTCAATTACTTTGGGGTTAACGGACATTTTTACAGCTTCCAGTACGTTTCTGCCCGCCAGGTCGATGGCCCGGCTCTGTTCAAATTCCAGGGGAATCTGTGCGCTCTGGGCAGCGATCAGGGCGTCTACCACTCGATCTACGCTACCACCTGCCAGAAGGTGGGCTTCCAGTTCGTTCATGTTCACTTTTAGACCAGCCTTGGTGGCTTTAATCATCGGAAGAACCACTTTGCTGGGGTTGATCCGTCGAAAGCGCATACCCACCATGGAGAAGATGGAAATGTGCACGCCGGAAGCGGCGGCTGAAATCCACAGTCCGATGGGGAAAAAGCGGAAGAACACCACCAGCATGATGATCACCACGATGGCAATCACAAAAAACAGAATCACATCCATACCCATATTTCCCAAACTCCCTTCATAAATTGTGCTGCATGGGATTAATTCCCATGTTTAAGCCTCTTGAATGCGTGCCACCACAATGCGGTTTCCTTCCACTCGCTCTACGCGAACGGGAGCGCCTGTTTCGATAAAGTCGCCCTCAGAAACCACGCTTAGCCGCACGCCATCGAATTCGGCGATCCCCGCGGGCCTCAGAGGTGTGTGCGCAGCGCCAATTTTCCCAATAAAATAATTTAAGTCATTGGTTTCGGAGCTCTCCTGCGGGTTGGATACTTCGTTGAGGACCAACCTGGATTTAGATAGTCGGCCTCTAGCTGCGGAGCGCAGGCATATGGCCAGTGCCACGCATAACAGCGCCACATACACGATGACCAGGATCATTGCCTGCATGGGCGAGGGTTGCATGGTGACCACACCCAATACCGCCAGTATCGTTCCCAAAATGCCGGGAATGCCAAAACCGGGAATGCACATTTCTACTACCAGCAGGATATAGCCCAGTGCCAACGCGATCAACGCCACCGGATGGTCGAACAGTAATTCAGTCATGCTTCACTCCTCCTTTCCGGTTCGAATTAAGTATAACATAAAAGAATGGGCATTGAAAAGCGCTTTTGCGCGAAAGCATCACTTTGGCGCATGAAATGTCAGAGTATCCACCTGCGCTTGAAATGCAGATGCAGCGGGTATATATCGGTAACGAAGGGCACAAAAAATCAACATAAAGTGCTTGAAGTGCCAGGGGGAAGTTGTTATAGTAAATTTGGATTTATACAGGGAGGAAGGCGACATCAATGGCGGATGGGCTTTTGAGAGTGGAGGGACTAGAAAAATCCTTCGGAGATACGGAAGTTCTGCGGAACCTGAGCTTTGACGTGGCGGCCGGGGAATTTGTCACTCTGTTGGGGCCCTCCGGGTGTGGCAAGACCACTACACTGCGCATCGTTGCCGGCCTGCTGGCACCAGATAGAGGCCGGGTTTTATTAAATGGTGAGGACATTACTAATGCTCCTCCGGAAAAGCGCAACGTGAATACCGTCTTTCAAAATTATGCCCTATTTCCTCATATGAATGTGGAAAAAAATATCTCTTATGGCTTGCGGGTGCGAGGCATGAAGCGGCCCCAGTGGCGGGAAAAGGTGGAAGAGATGCTGCGCCTAGTACAGTTGGAAGGGTTCAATCGGCGCATGCCATCGGAGCTCTCCGGTGGACAGTGTCAAAGGGTAGCCATTGCCCGGGCCGTGGTGTTGCGGCCAGACATATTGTTGCTGGATGAGCCACTGGGAGCGTTGGACCTGAAACTGCGCCGCCAGATGCAATTAGAGCTCAAGGATATTCAGAAGCGGCTGGGCATTGCTTTTGTCTATATCACCCATGACCAGGAAGAGGCGCTGAATATGTCCGATCGCATTGCCGTAATGCGGGACGGGCGCTTCGAACAGATGGATACGCCGGAAAAGGTATATGAGCATCCGGCCACTCGCTTTGTGGCAGAATTTATTGGCCAGACAAACCTACTTAAATGCCGGGTGGCCGAAGCAGGTACGGATACCTTGGTGCTGGAATACGCGGGAAAGCGCATCCCTGCCCGGCAGGCTGAATCTGGTGTGGGCGCCGGGGATGAGGTGTGTCTGAGTCTGCGCACGGAACGACTGAGCTTTGCACCGGAAAAGCAGGGGAACTGTGCCTTGGAGGGCGTGCTTATGGATAGGCGTTATGTGGGCGGATCCATGAGGGCCACTATCCGCCTGGCGGATGGCCATGAGATTCTGGCCTTGTGCGGCAGTGGAGCCCAAGCTCGGGGCGAGGTAGGCCAGAGGGTCTATCTTTCCTGGAACCCAGATGAGGCTCCTGTGGTGTGCGCATAAGGAGGCGAAGAGGTATGAAGCGCAAAGGCGGCGTCGGTCTGTTGGCTGCACCTATGATCCTCTGGTCGATGCTCTTCGTGGGGGCTACTATTCTCTACATCATCATACTGAGTTTTTTAAAGCGCAATCCCGAAGGTAACGGAGTGGTTTTGGAATTTACTCTGGAAAATTACGCAAAGCTTCTTCAACCAGGCTATGCGAAGGTATTCTATCAGACACTGAAGCTGGGCGTGGAGACCACTTTAATCTGCGTGCTTGTGGGCTATCCCTTTGGCCTTATGATGGCCCGGGCCCGTGGGCGCGCCCGGGGCGTTCTGCTGCTGATGGTAATGGTTCCCTTTTGGACGAATGCGCTGGTACGCATCTACGGCTGGCGAATTTTATTGATGGGTAGCGGCCCAATCAATGCCCTGTTGATGGGACTAGGACTGGTGGATAAACCCCTGCAGATGATGAATACTCACGGCGCGGTACTGTTGGGCATGGTGTATAGCCTGCTGCCGTTTATGATTCTACCCACCTATTCCAGTGCCGAAAAGCTGGATAGGACCCTTTTGTCTGCGGGACGGGATTTGGGGGCAAAACCCTGGCGGGTGTTTTTTACAGTAGAACTGCCTCTGACTTTACCGGGATTGATTTCCGGATGTGTACTGGTGTTCGTGCCTAGCTTGGCGCTGTTCTTTATCAGTGACCTGATGGGTGGCACCAACGATGTGCTCATGGGCAATCTGGTACACGATCAGCTGCTGAAAAGTCGGGACTGGCCCTTTGCGGCGGCGCTGTCAGTGGTGCTGTTGGCGGTGACAGCCTTGGTGATGCTGCTTTATCGTCGCGCTGGGGGCAAATCCTCGGATATGACGCTACTGTAATCATAGGAAGGAGGGAACGGCCGTGAAGCATTCCATGAGATGGGGATCCAGAGTATATCTGGTGCTGGTGCTGATGCTGATGTACCTTCCGATGGTGGTGGTGGTACTGTACTCCTTTAACGCCAATGCCAGCCGCTTTCCCAATGAATTTACCGGCTTTTCCCTGCAATACTATGCGGGTTTGCTGCGGGACACGAAGGGGCTTCTGGAGGCTTTGAAAAACAGCTTGATTTTGGCGCTGATGAGCTGCGCCGCCGCGGTGGTCATCGGCACGCTGGGAGCCGTGGGCATGGCAAAGAAAAAACTGAGGCTCGGGGGATTGTTTGAAACGGTGACGGTGTTGCCGGTAATGATTCCTGAAATCATCCTTGCGGTGGCTTTTCTGGCGCTATTTACTGCTGCAGGACTCAAATTGGGCATGGGTACGTTGGTGCTGGCCCACGTCACCTTCTGTACGCCTTACATCTATTTGCTGGTAAAGGGGCGTATCGCAGGCATGGATGCTAATTTGGAGGCCGCTGCCAGGGATCTGGGGGCCAGTCCATTTCGGGCGTTTCTCAGCGTTACCTTGCCGTTGATTCTTCCAGGAGTATTTTCAGGGGCTATGCTGGCGTTTGCCATGAGCCTGGATGATTTTGTCATCAGCTTTTTCGTCACAGGTTCTAATATCAATACCTTGCCCTTAAAGATCTATTCATCGGTCAAGACCGGCGTCTCGCTGCAGGTAAACGCCTTGTGCACGCTGATACTGGTGTTTGTGTTTATCGTTATGGGCGTGGGCCTGCTGCGGCCTCGCCGGGGGAAAAAAGAAGTGGAGGAAGAAGAATGAAAAAGTTTGTCTTATTGCTGGCGTTGGTTTTGGCACTGGCGTTGCCCGCTGCTGTAGCAGAGGAAGAAAAAGTGCTCAACATCTTTACTTGGGAGGGCTATTTTGACGAGCAAACCCTCTCCCAATTTCAGGAGGAGACGGGCATTAAGGTCAATTATTCGGTATTTGCCAGCAACGAGGAGATGCTCCTTAAAGTGCAGACTGGGGATGCCTCGGATTACGATCTGATTCTGGCCAGTGACTATGCTATTTCTACGCTACGCAAGGATGAACTGCTGTTGCCGCTGGACAAGTCCCTGCTCACCAACTGGGAAAACCTTAACCCGGATTTTCTCGATCAATACTTTGACCCCGACAACGTGTATTCTGTGCCCTACACTGCGGGTAGTCCAATGATTGTATACGATCCTACCCAGGTGGAAGGGGAGATCACGAGCTTTGCAGATTTGTGGGATGAGCAATTTGCCGATGGACTGTGGCTGATTGACGATGCCCGGGTCATCGTGGGCGAGACGCTCAAGATGCTGGGCTATTCCTATAATACCACCGATCCGGATCAGCTCAACGAGGCCTATGAAAAGCTCTGCCAGCTCAAACCCAATATTCATGTATTGGATTACGATCTGAGCTATTTCTACCTGGCGGAGGGCGAGGTAAAGGCAGCGTATCTGTTTACCCCCTATGTGGTAATGAATATGATGCAAAATCCCAACCTCAAGTGTGTGTTTCCTTCTGAGGGCATCGGTTTCGGCATCGATTCCATGGTAATTCCAGCGGCGGCAAAGCATCCGGAGAATGCCCATGCTTTCATTAATTTCTATTTGCGCCCAGAGATTGCCGCCTATGTGGCTGAGTGGCAGGGCTATATTAATCCCAATGCTGCGGCAGATAAACTGATTGATCCGGATTATGCCGCCATGGAGTGTTTTCATATTCCCGAAGAACTGATGCAAACGAGGGAGTATGTGGAAGATTTGGGTGAGTTTGAGAGTAATTTCCAGGATGTGTGGACCAATTTTAAGCTCTATTGATGCCAATCGAGCGGCAGGCGCGAAAGTCCAGTGAGGCTTTCGCGCTTTGTCCATAGGAGGATGAATATGTATCGCATTTTGATTGTGGAGGATGACCCGGTGATCGCTGGCGCAGTAGCCAGACATATGGAGAGCTGGGGGTTGCAAGTTCGCTGCGTGGAGGATTTTTCCAATGTGCTTTCAGAATTTGCGGATTTTGATCCCCAGCTGGTGCTCATGGACATCTCCTTGCCTCGCTTTGATGGCTACCACTGGTGTGCCGGGATTCGCAGGCTCTCCAGTGTGCCCGTTGTATTTATTTCTTCCGCCTCGGATAATATGAACATTGTCATGGCCATGAACATGGGTGGGGATGATTTCATTGCCAAGCCTTTCGATTTGAACGTACTGATGGCCAAGGTACAGGCGTTATTGCGTCGCACGTATGATTTTGGAGGACAGACTTCGCTGATGGAGCATCGGGGTGTGTTTTTAAATGCTGCTGAGGCTAGCCTGAGCTATCAGGGACAGAAAATTGCCCTCAGCCGCAACGAATGCCGTATTCTTTTGACACTGATGCAAGCCAAGGGCGCAGTAGTCAGCCGGGAGACGCTGATGCAGCGGCTGTGGGAGACGGATGAATTTGTGGATGAAAACACCCTAACCGTCAATATTGCCCGTCTTCGAAAAAAATTGGAGGCGGTTGGGCTGAAAAACTTTATTGAAACAAAAAAAGGCATGGGCTATTTGCTCAGCGATTCGGAGGGGTCGGAGCAATGCTGATGCGTTATTTAAAATCCCGGATACTGGCAGGAGTGGTGCTTGCCTTTTTCTGTCTGGTGTTTGCGACGGTGTTTTATCTCTGCGGACTGCCGGTTGATGCAGTGGCTTATGGGGCGCTGATCTGTATTATCGTGGGTGTTGTGCTGGTGGCAGTGGATTATGCGCTGTTTATCCGGCGCTGTGCGTTAATTGACCGCCTGGTGAACAGCCCTGAAGATGCGGCAGAGTTGCTGCCCCCGCCTCGCCAGGAATTGGAGGCAGCCTATCAGGAACTGGTGCGCACTCTGCGCCAAAGCTGGCGCAATGCGGATACCCGGCGGAGGGAACAGTACGGGACGCTGCTGCGTTACTGTACCCTATGGGCACACCAGATTAAGACGCCTATTGCCGCCATGGGTCTGATATTACAGGATATGGACGGTCAGGAAGGAGCGCAACTGCGCTCGGAACTGCGGCGGGTGGAGCAGTATGTGGAAATGATAATGTGCTATGTACGGCTGGATTCGGATTCCACCGATTATCTGATCCGCCGTTGTTCACTGGATGAAGTGATTCGCTGCCAGCTGCGCCAGGCCTCACCCCTGTTTATTCGGGGGAAAATCGCGTTGGACTTTCGACCCACAAACTTTTGCCCGCTGACGGATGAAAAGTGGTTGGGCTTTGTGTTGGGGCAGATCCTTTCCAATGCTTTGAAATATACTCCTGCCGGGGGTAAGATTACCATTGCCATGAAGGAACCTGGAATGCTTACAATCGAAGACAGCGGTGTAGGAATTCCCCCGGAGGATTTGCCCCGGGTGACGGAGTGGGGCTTTACCGGGGAAAATGGACGCATGGATCAACGGGCCACGGGGCTGGGACTATATCTTTGCCGGCGCATTCTAGGGGCACTGGGTCACGGTTTGGAGATTTCTTCCCAAAGGGGCAAGGGGACTCGGGTGTGTGTGGATTTGCGAACGGCGAAGCTGGATGTGGAGTAGCTTGTGGGTCAAGGTGACAAAACTGTAAGCTGCGGGCAGGGAAATGTAAGGCAGATCCATGGCGGGCAAAGGTTCGCTTCTGCTATGCTGTAGGCATGCTAAAAACGGGAGGAAATAATATGACGATACTAAGCGTACAGCATGTGCAAAAAATTTATACCACACGCTTTGGCGGCAATAGAGTTCAGGCCCTCAGCGACGTAAGTTTTCAAGTGGAGCGGGGCGAATACGTTGCCATCATGGGGGAATCCGGTTCCGGAAAGACCACCCTGTTAAATGTTTTGGCGGCTTTGGATCGACCCACTTCAGGAGACGTGGTGCTGAACGGTCGTAGCCTCAATTCCATTGGTGAAAAGGAAATTGCGGCCTTTCGCCGGGATAATTTGGGTTTTGTATTTCAGGATTTCAACTTGTTGGACACCTTTAGTCTCCGGGATAACATCTATCTGCCGCTGGTGCTGGCAGGTCGGAGCGTGATGGAGATGGAGGCAGCCATTTCCCCAGTGGCAAAGCTGTTGGGTATCGGCGGGATTTTGGAGAAGTATCCCTACGAAGTATCTGGTGGCCAGAAGCAGCGGGCGGCGGTGGCTAGGGCGTTGATCACTTCGCCTCAATTGATTCTGGCAGACGAACCTACTGGAGCTCTGGATTCTCGTTCCACCGATCAGCTCCTGGAATTGTTTTCTCAGGTTAATGCCCGAGGTCAGACTATTTTGATGGTCACCCATTCTGTCAAGGCGGCTAGCCATGCTTCCCGGGTATTGTTTATCCGCGATGGAGCGCTGTTTCATCAGATCTACCGGGGAGAGAGCAGCAACGAGGAATTGTACCAGAAAATTTCCGACAGCCTGACGTTACTGACGACGGGGGGTGAGCGCCATGCGTAAGTTGGCGCTCTATGCCCGGCTGGCAGCCACGGCGCTGAAAAAGAATATTCGCATCTATCTGCCCTACCTGTTGGCCTGTACGGGCACAGTGATGATGTTCAACCTCATTTGCACCCTTCGGGAAGATCCCAGCATTGCCGCAGTACGTGGAGGAGTGGAGATTCAGACCATACTGGCTCTGGGGTGCTGGGTGGTGGCCATATTTTCGGTGATTTTGCTGGATTATACCAATCGCGTTATCGTTCGCCAGCGCAAGCGGGAATTTGGACTCTACAACATTCTGGGTATGGAAAAGCGCCATATCAGCTGCGTTATGCTGTTTGAAACCCTGTACACGGCGCTGATTTCCTTGGCATGTGGGCTGATTGGCTCCACGGTGTTTTCCAAGTTATTGCAGATGGCGCTTTTGCACATGTTGGGTGGCGAAATCCACCTGGAAATCAGCGTGAGCACTGGCGCCGGATTGGCCACGCTCGTATTATTTACCGGCATCTTTGCATTGATTTTTTTTACCAATCTGATTGCCATCCACCGATCTCGTCCGGTGGAACTTTTAAGAAGCGCCAACGAAGGAGAGCGTGAACCTCGCGCCCGCTGGCTGCTGGCAGCCATGGGCGTGATTTGCCTGGCTGGGGGATATTACCTGTCTCTGCGCACTCGGGATGCGTATGATGCACTGGCGCTGTTTTTTATTGCAGTATTGCTGGTTATTGCGGGTACCTATCTGCTCTTTACGGCATTTAGTATTGTACTGCTGAAGGGGCTGCGGAAGAACAAAAAATATTATTATAAAACCAACCACTTTGCTGCGGTATCAGGCATGATTTACCGCATGAAACGAAACGCCATGGGCCTGGCCAGCATCTGCATCCTTTCTACCATGGTGTTGGTCACCGTATCCACTACCCTGAGCCTCTATATTGGACTGGAGGATATGCTGGAGCTGAGCTATCCTAGGGATGTGATGATTACCATGCGCCTAGCCGATTCAACAGATACGCAGCGGGATCTGGCCCGGGGTCAGGTGCGGGATATGGCGTCAGACTATGGGGTGGAAGTTTGCAATGAGCAGCTCTATACCAGCTTAAGTTTTGTAGCTCCCCTGGCAGCTGATGGCGTCACGCTGGACTTTGACACTCGCAGTGGCATTAATGCTACCCATTTAAATTTGTGGCGTTTCTTTACCCTGGAAGAATATGAGCGTCTGGGTGGGCCCAATCGGGAACTGAGCGTTGGTGAGGCATTGATCTATTCTCAGGAGGGAAAAACTTACGATAGCCTGAAAATCGGCGGTGTGAGCCTTGCTCTTGAGACGCTTTCAAGCTTTCCGCTGGATGGAGAAGAGAGGTTGGAAGCGGTAGAAATGGGCGACACGCTCTTCATTGTGCTCGGGGATATGGCAGCATTGGAGGCGGTGGACGAAATTCAACGTGCAGCTTATGGACGAAATGCCAGTTCCCTGGAAGTCAATTACAACTTTGATCTGCAGGGAAATGAGGAAGCTTTGCTGGCCTACGAAGATGCGGCGCGGGCATACGCCAGGGGAGAATCGATGTGCATTTCTACTTTCGATGCCCGACACCAGTCTTATTATGAAAACTATGTTTCTCTCTATGGAGCCATGTTCTTTCTGGGGATCTTTTTGGGATTTCTGTTTTTGATGACTACAGTGACCATCATGTACTATAAGCAGGTTTCAGAGGGACTGGATGATCGGGCGCGCTATGCCATCATGCAGAAGGTAGGTATGACCCGTGCCGAGGTGCGTAGTGCCATCCGAGCTCAGGTACTGACGGTATTCTTTTTACCGCTGGGTGCCGCAGGGGTACACGTGACTTTTGCCTTTCCCATGATTGGACTGATGCTTCGGGCTTTCGGTTTGTTCAATACCCGCCTGTTTGCCCTATGTACCCTGGGCTGCTTCGGTGCCTTCGCGGTGGTATATACGGTGATTTATCTACTTACCGCTCGGGCGTATTATCGCATCGTGGACGGGCGGGGAAATTAAAAAATCATCCCGAACGAATTGTCGTTCGGGATGATTTTTAAAATCTTACTTGGCGTATTTGTAGATCTGTGCAAGGACATTGTCTACGCCATTGGCGGTGGGCTCGGCATCCATGGCATCGTAGAGACTGCCCCGGTCGTGATACAGGGCAATTACCCCTTCCACCAGAGTCTTGGAAGTCATATCGGATTGCTGCAACACCCGGCTCAGACCCCGGTCGGCAAAGGACTGGGCGTTCAATACCTGATCACCTCGGCTAGCATCCAAAGGATAGGGAATCAGCAGCGCGGGTTTGCGTAGCGCCAAAATTTCACACAGGGAATTGGAACCCGCTCGGGAGATTAATACATCAGCGCAGGCATAGGCGTCAGCCATTTCTGCATCCAGGTATTCTCGCTGTACATAGTTGTGTATGCCTTCATGTTCCGGCGAAAGATTGCCCTTGCCACACAAGTGCAACACCTGAAAGGTATCTGTCAGTTCCGACAGGGCGGCTCGCACGCATTCATTAATGGCCTGAGCGCCGCTGGAGCCACCTACAACCATCAAGACAGGCAGGTTTCGGTCAAAACCGAAGCGTGCAAGCCCTACTTCTCGATTACCTGAGAGCACCTCCGGGCGAATGGGAGTACCCGTGTGCACACCTTTACCTCGAGCGTACTTTACGGCTTCAGGAAAGGTGCAGCACTGTACGGATGCAAAGGGCAGGCATAACTTGTTGGCCAGGCCGGGGGTAAGGTCGGATTCATGGGTTACTATGGGTACGTGGTTGAAGTGGGCGCCATACACTACTGGAACCGATACAAATCCTCCCTTGGAAAAGACCACGTTGGGCTTGATTTTCCGAATGATTCCCGTGGCCTGGGCGATGCCCCGAATGACCCGGAAGGGATCGGAAAAGTTCTTCAGATCAAAATAACGGCGCAACTTGCCTACGGCCACTGTATAAAAGCGCACGCCCGGCAATTTGGAGACCAGCTCCTGTTCCACACTGTTGGCCGCACCGATGTAGTGTACTTCCCAACCGTCGGCCTGCAGGCGCGGGATCAGCGCCAGATTCGGGGTGACGTGGCCGCCGGTACCGCCGCCGGTCATCACGATTTTCTTCATGCTCGTTGTCCTCCTTGGAGCCGTTGCGAACTCAAATCTCTGATGATTATAGCATTAAAAATCTGAAATGTTTTTATATTGCTGTTAAAAGCTCTTTTGTTTTGTGTCGAAATGCGCTATTATAAAGAAAGGAAGGTTTTTGACCGAATTATTTTCGGAGGTGGATGATGAGTTATCAGGCGCTCTACCGTGCATGGCGGCCTCGCACCTTTTCAGAAATTTGCGATCAGGACGCTGTGGTGCGCACACTGAAGCGGCAGGTGGAAACTGGCCGGATTGCCCACGCTTATCTCTTCTGTGGCAGTCGGGGCACAGGTAAGACCACTGCGGCCAAGGTGCTTTCCAGGGCCATCAATTGCCTAAATCCCCAAGAGGGCGATCCCTGTGGAGTGTGTGAAATTTGCCGCGCCCTGCAAGGGGAGAACTGCATGGATGTGATGGAAATTGATGCCGCATCCAACAACGGCGTAGATGAGATCCGGGATCTGCGGGAAAAAATCAAGTATCCTCCCACCCTCACCCATTATAAAGTGTATATTATCGACGAGGTGCATATGCTCTCCACCGGGGCTTTTAACGCATTGCTTAAAACGTTGGAGGAGCCACCGCGCCACGCTGTGTTTATTCTGGCTACCACGGAACCTCAGAAGCTGCCTGCCACCATCCTCTCACGCTGCCAGCGGTTTGACTTTCACCGAATCAGTGTGGAGGCCATTGTGAAACGCCTGAAGGTGGTACTCTCTGGGATTGGACGGGAGGCTGAAGAGGAGGCATTGGAGGAAATAGCCAGAGCTGCCGAGGGTGCTCTGCGCGACGCTCTGTCCCTGCTGGACGTGTGCCTTTCCTTCACAGAGGGCGCCGTCACCGCCCAGTTGGCCCGGGATGTGCTGGGAACTACGGGGCGAGATTTCATGTTTGAATTTGTGCAGGCGTTACTTGACTGGGACGCCTCCGGAGCCCTGAAAAAGGTGGATGAAGCTATGCGCCGGGGTGGGGACTCACGGGTGTTTGCGCTGGATGCGGCTGCGCACCTGAGGGGTGTCCTGCTGGCCCAGGTGGCTGGGGAGCGACTGGAAAGCCTGATGGAAGTTACGGGTGAGGATGCCCGCCGTTTCCGGGAACAAGCGGTCGGAGCGAGTCAGGATCAACTGATGCGCATGATGGATTTGTTTTTGCGGATCGAAAGCGAAATGAAGTGGGCTACCCAGCCCCGGACTCTGTTGGAGCTGGCCACTGTGCGTGCTTGTCATCCAGAGTCGGAAGGCGATGCCAGTCTGTCTGAGCGCATGGCTCGGATGGAAAAGCGATTGGAGCAAGGGCTTGTCATAACTGAGGCGAATCCGGCCTTACAGGCTGGTTCTCAGAAACCCCAACCTTCCAAATCTACCGAGCAGAAAGCTTCCAAATCTGCTGGCGAGCCGACCACGCAGAAGATTTCTGCATCCGATTCCGAGCCGCCCAAGCAGTATCTGGAAGCTATGGAGAAAGTAGGCAATGAAAATCCCTCTATCCGCAGCATGTTGCCCAAGATGCACTTTGTGGGCATGGAAAACGGGGTTGTCAGTGTAGAATTTGGCCGGGATGGGATCATGGTTCGCAAAGTGTTGGAGGCGAAGGCACAGCTGATTGAAGAGGCTCTCTCGGAATCCTTTGGTTTGCCTATTCGTCTGCGCACCCTTAGTGCTGGGGAAAGTGTTCAAACTAGGCCCACTGCTACTGCACGTAACGTTATTGAACAGTCCTACGAGGTCTTTGGACGGGACAAAATTCAACTTACTGATTAATAAATGTATGGATAATTTTCAGTCAGATGCTCACGGTGGTCATAGGGAAAGACTTCGGCAGCGGGTTGCCGGTGAGGGATTCGAGGGACTTCAACCCCATGAAATCATCGAATTTCTGCTTTGTTATGCCATTCCCCGACAGGATGTCAACGCCTTGGCCCATACCCTGGTTCGGCGCTTTGGAGATGTATGCGGTGTATTGAAAGCGCCGCCAGAGGAGTTAATGGCCATAGAGGGCATGGGTAAGAAGAGCGCGTATTTTCTAGCGCTAGCAGGAGAACTAGCCTTGGCTTGTTCCAGGCTGCAAATTGAAGACCGGTTGCAACTGAGCAATTATCGGGACGTATTTGGTTTTGCATTGAGCCTTGAGCGGGATGTTCGTCCGCCCAGCTGCATGCAGATATGTCTGGATGGCGGTAGTCGTCTGATGTTCTGCAGAGAGATTTGCCCATCTCTAAGTTGGGGTGAGGGTGAAGTGATGCGGCAGGCCCTTTCTGACGTGTTGGCGTTGCAGGCGAGAAATGTTATTTTGCTGTGCTTTATGGACGATCGGCTTCCAGAGCCGGAATCGTATGATGTGGAGCATGTACAGAGCTATGCCTATGCCCTCCATGTGGCAGGAAGTGCTCTGTTGGATGTGGTACTGGTGAGCCAGTGCAACCTTTTGAGCATGCGCCAGGCAGGTTTGATTCCAGATTTTAATTCATCTGAGATCCTCAGTGAGCTGAGGGAAGATTATGTTCGGGGTATGTCTGATATCAAATAACTGTGCAGATGGGACCCCTGATGTTTCAAAAGGTTTTCAGGTTGAATATGGAGCGGGGAGGTTTACATGAATACTTGGTTACAACTAGAGGGGAATATTTTGCTCTGGATTCAGGATCAAATTCGTTGTCCCGCATTGACGCCGGTGATGCGTCTGTTGTCAACCCTGGGCAATGGCGGCGTGTTCTGGATTGTCTTGACTCTGGCGATGTTGGCGTTTAGACAGACTCGCCGCACGGGGATGTACTGTGCGGTAGCTATGCTGCTGACATTTGTGCTGGTTAATTTATGCCTAAAGCCATTGGTGGATCGCGTTCGTCCCTATGAAATTTTTGAGGGGCTGACTATTTTGGTAAAGCAACCGTCAGATGCATCTTTTCCTTCCGGCCATAGTGCCAATTCCATGGCATGTGCCTGGACCATATTTCGCACGGCGCCGCGAAAATATGGGGTGTGGGCATTGATTCTCGCTTTGCTCATTGCTTTGTCCAGATTGTATGTAGGCGTACATTTTCCTACGGATGTGTTGAGTGGCTTGATAATCGGGGCAGGATTGAGCGAACTGAGCCTTCGCTTGATGCCGAAGTTGTTTAAGCGCTTCAACGATGGACAGGATTTGCGTAGTAGGTGAATAATTTCGGGGCATGAGAGTGAAATACTTGAACACAGCTTCAGAACATGGTATAATTTAAGAACAATCGTTCATGTAAAATGGACAAATGAAAAGGAGGAGACCAAAGTGAAGAAGCTTATTGCAATTCTTCTGTCCCTGGTTTTGTGCCTGTGCGCTATGGGCGCATTCGCAGAGGCCGTCAACCCCGATGATATCGAGGATACCATGACCTCCGAGGACGGCATCTATCAGATTGGTTTTGTGACGGATGTAGGTCAGCTCAAGGACAAGTCTTTCAATCAGGGTACTTGGAATGGTGTAAAGGCTTACGCCAGTGCCAACGGCATGTCCTATAAGTACTATCAGCCTGCCAATGGCGACCAGGCCACTGATGACGATCGCTATGATGCCATGAAGGCGGCTGTGGATGGAGGCGCCGATATCGTAATCTGTGCGGGCTTTATGCAGGAGACTGCTCTGAAGAAGGCTGCAGCAGAATTTGCGGATACTTCTTTCGTGTTCATTGACGGCTATCCGGTTTCCGATGAGGCTGGCAATAATCTCACCAATATCGCTCCCATCACTTTCAAAGAGGAACAGAGCGGTTATCTGGCGGGTTATGCAGTGGTAATGGATGGATTCACCAAGCTGGGATTCAGCGGCGGTGGCGGCGGAACGAACCCGGCATGCTGCCGTTTTGGTTACGGTTTTGCCCAGGGCGCGAATGCGGCAGCTGCTGAATTGGGCATCACCGTGGATCTGAAGTACTCCTGGCAGTATGGTTCCAGTTTCTCCGCTTCTCCCGAACTGCAGACCATGGTCAAGGGCTGGTATGAAACCGGCACGGAGATCATCTTTGCCTGTGGCGGTTCCATGTTCCAGTCTATCGCAGCGGCAGCCGCGGAAAATGACGGCTATGTGGTAGGTGTAGACGTGGATCAGTCTTCTGAGTCCGACACGGTAGTGACTTCCGCCATGAAGGGACTGAGCAACGCTACCCAGTGGGCCATTGGCAAGTTCTATGATGGAAGCTTCGCAGAAATTGGCGGCGTAGCCACCAGTTTGGGTGCCAATGAGGATGCGGTGGGCCTGCCTACCGAAGAGAGCAGCTGGCGCTTTGAAACCTTCACCGTGGAAGAGTACAATGCTATGCTGGAGAAGGTCAAGTCCGGTGAGATCGTCATTGATGATAGCGTAATGGAAGGCGGCGCCGTTGCGGATGCAGGCCTGGAAAACGTTAATATCGACTATATTGCGTAATGATTTAATGGAACGGTAGTTGATAAGTCCCCGCCTGAACAATGTTGGGCGGGGACTTCTTTGTAAATTGTTGTTCGGAAGGCTAATTCCGACGAAAGTTTGATCTTTGAGAAGTATTTCTGTGCGAGGATTGCAAATGCAATATCGCGGGTTATATAATAAACGTATATTTTTTATTGCGGAATGTTCCGCTTTTTACGGAGGATAAAAATGCGCTATATTTTCCACCACCTGTTGGCCTTGATCGTTGCTCTGGCAATATTATCAAATTGTTGCTTTGCAATGGCGGAAGTTTCGGTGGATCAAAATCAGTGGGAAGCGATGACGGCAGATCAGCAGAATTTATATGAAGGTGGCTGGATGAATATCCTGTTATTGGGGTGTGACTCTTATACCACCAATGATCGGCAGCGCACAGACTCCATGATCATCGTCTCCATTAATCTGGAAACAAAGGCCGTCAAAATGACTTCGCTTATGCGCGACATCTGGATTTCTGTGCCGGGAGGTAGCGGCCATCGCAAGCTCACGGAGCTGTGTACGGTGGGTGGCCCTGAGATGACCATGCAGGCCATTAATGAAAACTTTGGCACCAATTTGAACCGCTATGCGCTGATTAGTATGGCAGGGATTGCGGAGATAATCGACCTGCTGGGTGGCCTGGATCTGGATGTGACAGAGGAAGAGCGCAAGGCGCTTAACAGGGGACTGTTTGATCTTTCGGGCCTTTCCGGCATGGAACAGCTGGAGCAGAGCGGTGAAGGTGTACATTTAAATGGCAATCAGGCCACAGCCTATGCCCGAATCCGCAATATCGATAGCGACTTTGTGCGCACCGAGCGTCAGCGTACCGTGTTGCTGGCCATGGCGGAAAAACTTAAGGACAACGTGGGTATGGCCACGCTGCTGACCATCATCAATACGTTGTTGGAATACGTGGAAACCAATATGAATTTGGCGGAGATTCTCTCCGTGGCCACTGCGGGACTTGACGCGGACCTGTCTCAGGTGGAGCAGCTGCGTCTGCCTGTGGACGGATCTTATGAAGCGGGCATGTATGGAGAAATCTGGGCGATCAAGCCCAACTTTGAGAAAAACGCTCAGGCTCTGCACGATTTTATCTACGGATGACTATCGAAGGGGTATCTTTTAAAAACGGGTTTTTGTGCCGATGGGTGCAAAAACCCGCTTTTGAAGGTGTTATAAAATGTATAACTGCATGAATATACGAATAATTCGCATATTATGTTAAATCGCCCGCTAAACGCTTGAATTATTCCGGGAGCGGATGTATAATTCATTCATCGAATAAAAAAACAAGCGCCGCGGGGCGCAAAACATTGGAGGCAGTAAAAATGAAAAAGATTCTTGCTTTGGTTTTGATTTGTATGTTAGCGGTTAGCGGCCTGGCCATGGCTGAAACGCTGAAAATGGGTACCAACGCGTCTTTCCCGCCCTATGAGTACTATGACGATGAGACCGGCGAAATTGTGGGCATCGATGCAGAAGTGGCAGCGGCTATCTGCGAAAAGCTGGGTTATGAGTTGGAAATCGTAGACATGGCCTTTGACTCCATTATTCCTGCCATTACCAGTGGCAAGGTGGACTTCGGTATGGCAGGTATGACTGTCACCGAGGATCGCTTGCAGTCCGTGGACTTTACCACCAGCTATGCCACGGGCATCCAGTCCGTGATCGTTCCCGAAGACAGCCCCATCACCAGTGCGGATGATCTCCTCGCTGAGGGCGCCAATTACAAGGTAGGCGTGCAGTTGGGCACCACGGGCGATATCTATTGCTCCAGCGATATTGAGGAAAAGGGACTGGGCAGTGTGGAGCGCTTTGCCAGCGGCACTGATGCGGTGTTGGCGCTGACTTCCGGTAAGATTGATTGCGTGGTCATTGATAACGAGCCCGCTAAGAAATATGTAGAAGCCAATGAGGGCTTGAAGGTTTTGGATAGCGAATACATTAGTGAAAGCTATGCCATCGCACTGGCCAAGGGCAGCGAGCTCACCGAGCAGATCAATGCGGCTCTGGAAGAGCTGATCGCGGACGGCACTGTACAGGCCATCGTGGATAAGTACATCGTTGCCTGACAACTGTACTGGCAGACAGTGATGAAACAGGAAGCGCCCGGCGTTTCCTGTTTCGCTGTGCAAAAGACATAATCTGGATGCGGAAGGAGAATTACCGTGCAGGCATGGTTTGAAAAGCTGAAGGCGGATTTCATACTCAACTTCGTGCAGGCCAATCGTTGGCAGTATTTGCTGGATGGTCTGGGCAGAACGCTGCTGATTACGTTGCTGGCCGGTGTGCTGGGCGTGATTATCGGCATAGTCATTGCAATGATCCGCTCCACCTATGACAAGACCCGGGAGACCGCCCGCAAAACAGTGGGCCGTAGACTCTTTGCCGTGGTGGACGGCTTGTGCCGCCTGTACCTGACGGTGCTGCGGGGTACGCCGGTGGTGGTGCAATTGATGATTATTTACTTTGTCATCTTTGCTTCCTCCGATAATGGAACCATGGTAGCTGCGCTGGCCTTCGGTCTGAACTCCGGCGCCTATGTGGCAGAGATTGTACGCGGTGGTATCATGTCCATTGATCAGGGACAGTTTGAGGCGGGAAGAAGCCTGGGCTTTAACTACATTCAGACCATGCGTTTCGTCATTATCCCTCAGACGGTGAAAAACGTGCTTCCCTCCCTGGCCAATGAATTCATTGCCCTCTTGAAGGAGACTTCAGTAGCCGGCTATGTAGCTGTACAGGATCTGACCAAGGGCGGTGACATTATTCGTAGCCGCACGTATTCGCCCTTCATGCCGCTGATTGCGGTGGCGCTGATTTATCTGGTACTGGTAATGTTCTTTTCCCATCTGGTGAGCCTGCTTGAAAGGAGACTGAGAAACAGTGACCACTGATACCCTGATTCAGGTGCGCGACCTGCATAAAGTGTTTAAAGCCAGCAATCAGATTAAGGCGCTCAACGGCGTATCCACGGATATCCGCCGGGGCGAAGTAGTGGTGGTCATCGGACCGTCCGGTTCCGGAAAATCCACTTTTTTGCGCTGCTTGAATTTGCTGGAGTTGCCTACCTCTGGGACCATTACCTTTGAGGGTGTGGATATTACTGATCCGAAAGTTAATATCAATCTCCATCGTCAGAAGATGGGCATGGTGTTTCAACATTTCAACCTCTTTCCCAACATGACGATCATGCGCAACCTCACCGTTGCACCCATGGAATTGCGCAAAAAATCCAAATCTGAGGCGGAGCAGAAGGCCATGGAGCTGTTACAGCGGGTAGGGCTTGCGGATCGCGCCAATGCCTATCCCAGTCAGCTTTCCGGCGGCCAGAAGCAACGCATTGCCATCGTGCGCGCTTTGTGTATGGAGCCGGATGTGATGCTCTTTGATGAACCTACTTCTGCCCTTGACCCGGAGATGGTGGGCGAGGTTCTGGAGGTTATGAAATCTTTGGCCCACGAAGGCATGACCATGGTGGTGGTTACTCATGAAATGGGCTTTGCTCGGGAAGTGGGCGATCGGGTGATTTTCATGGATGGAGGCCAGATTCTGGAGGAAGGTACTCCGGAGCAGATTTTTACCGATCCACGCAATCCCCGTACAAAAGAGTTTTTAGCAAAAATTTTGTGAGATTAGAGAAGCGGTTGCCGCGCAATGCGGCTGCCGCTTTCTTGGTTCTGCCCGTTGAAGAATAGAGCTGCCTTTGGAGCGAGGAGGAATTGAACTGAGATAGGGATGCATTCCTGCTGAAATTGTGAACTTGTTTAAAATACATCCGTCTAAGATCAGGGCGGTTTGATGGGCACTGCATATTTTTGTCTATTTATCGTCACACCTGTATCCTCATTTCGCCTCAGTGGAATGCTATACTATTATGTGTATAGCTATCTGGCCGAAGGGCATCAAAACGGAGGTACATATGGGATTTCTTTCATCTTTAGAGGGTTTTCTCGGCAGTGGAATCGTGAATCTGCTGGTATATGCCATTATCCTCTTTATCTTCGTCATAGGCCTGATCAAGTGTGTGGGGCCGGTATTGCGCAATCGGAGCCTGCTGCGCCGGGCAGTGAAAAATATTCGTGCCGGCGAAGAAGCCAAGCAGTCCTGGCAGGAGGATGATTTTCTGGGTAAGGGCGTACTCAATGCCCACTGGAGCGAATATTTAAACAACCTGTTTTTTGCTGACGGGGTATACCACAATGCCTCCAATGTGGAGGATTATATCAATGAGGAAACGGTGATCACCGGACCGGGCAGAGGGAGTTTTTCCGATGCAGTGCCCAGTCTGCTGGTATCTATTGGCTTTCTGGGTACATTGGTGGGTCTGGCCCAGGGTCTCTCAGGATTCAGTATGAGTGATTCTCAGGCGGTTATGGATTCCATTGTGACTTTGATACCCGGCATGAGATATGCGTTTATGACTTCCATCGTAGGCGTTGTGGGTTCAGTGGCATTTACGCTGATTACCCGTGCAGTATATGGTTCTACTGAACATGTGCTGCGCAGCTTTTATGGGGCCATGAGCCGCCATGCGGGCGTGTTGTCCGTAGATCCCATGACGCAGGTGGCTATCTATCAACAGGAGCAGACGGCGCTGATTCACCAGATGAGCCAGGATCTCTCCGGCAAGTTGTCGGACAACATCGCGGAGGCGGTGGGCCGGGCGGTGGAGCCGCTGAACCAGAATCTGAAAAACTTTGTCACCGTCAGCAGTCGGGAACAGATGCGCTTCCTGGATGCGGTGGTTACTCGTTTTATCGATCGCATGGATGAAATGTTGGGTGGTCAAATGCGGCGCCTCTCCAAGGCCATGGACGATGCAGCCAGATATCAGGAGAGTTCCATGCAGTCGGTGCGTGATGCCATGGCCGATACCTCTGAGATGCTCGAGAGCATTCGAGAGGTGACCCATGTGGCGGATGAAATGGTACGCAACAATGCCCAGTACATTCGAGATCTGAGAGAAAATCAAAAGCAGACGGATGACGCCTTTAACCGGGTGGCATCCAGCGTGGAACAGATGGATTTAATCAATCGCCAGCAAGCCAATTACCTCAAGAGCGTATCGGCCATGCAGGCAGAAGTCAGCCGCTCTCTGGATCAGATGAACACGGCGTTGACCAGCTTCACCCAGAAGGTGGGCGAGCAGGGAGCCAATGCAACCACGTCCTTGTCCAAGGCGGCGGCGGAGCTGCGGGCCACAGGAAGCCAGCTGGAAGAGATCCACAAGGGGTGTGCGGCTTCCATCACCAACGAGCTGAAGCTTACCTTGGATGCCTATCAGGATTATGTCAATCAGTTTACGCAGAGGGTAGATTATTTGGCGGCGGGAATTACCGACGCGCTGAGCAAGCTGCCCGGTGCGGTGGATGATAGTGCAAACCAGTTCCTGGACCAGGTGGACCGACTTACTGATGCCCTGGTTCGCGCCCAGCGCACGCTGGAGGACCGCGTCTACTCAGATTCTCGGGTGCGACGTGGTTGATTGCGAACGGAAGCAGTAAAGGACGGTGAAGCGCATGCGTTCCTATCGCAGAACAGTAACCCGTGCCCGGAAGGGCAATGACGGTAGTTTCTGGCTGAGCTTTTCGGATCTGATGAGCTCGCTGGTTCTGATTATCATTCTGGTGATGTTCTATATCATCTACCAGTACTTTAATTTGGTGGAAATCAATCAGGCGGAAATTGCCCGCCGCGAGTATCAGCTGGACGAGGCACAGGCAGAACTGGAGGATCAGAGCGCCAAACTGACCGAGGCGGAAAAGCAAATGATCGCCCAGCAGATTTTGCTGGATGCCAAGCAAAAGGAATTGGATGATGCACAGGCAGTGCTGGAAGCGCAGAAGACGGAATTGGCTGACACTCAGAGCCAGCTGGATAGCCTGAGCGCTCAACTGCAGGAGCAGCAAACTCAGCTGGAGACCCAGCAGACCCAATTGCAAAACCAGCAGCAGCAAATCGAACAGTTGGTGGGTATGAAGACCCGCATCATCACTTCTCTATCCAGCGCGCTTAAGAGCAGCAATATTTCTGCCACGGTGGATCCTACAACGGGTTCCATTGCGCTGGAATCAGACGTGCTGTTTGAAACGGGCAAGTATGAGTTGACAGCTCAGGGCCGTAACTTTGTGGATCAGTTTTTGCCGGTATACCTGAATGTGCTGTTTTCTGAAGAGTACCGGCAGTATGTATCCGAAATTATTATTGAGGGGCACACCGATTCCCAGGGTGGTTATCTGTCCAATCTGGAGCTCTCCCAGCAGCGTGCGCTTTCAGTGGCCAGCTATGTGCTGGGCGAGAGCTGCACGGCCATTTCAGCGGATGTGAAGAATGAATTGCGCCCAGTGGTGACAGTTAACGGTCGTAGCTTTTCCGATCGCATCTTTAATGCGGACGGTACGGAAAATATGGCTGCATCCCGCCGTGTGGTGTTTAAATTCCGACTTACGGACGAACAGATGATTCAGCAGCTTCGGGAAATTCTGGAGGCGGAATGAGCGACAGGAGAATTAAATTAACGAAGGGGTAATGGAAAGGTGCTTCATTTGCGAAGGCTGGTGTGGTTCATCGCTTCCCGGCTGATACTGCTGTGCATACTCTGTGGCATGTTGGTATGTGGCTTTTATATGTGTCTGAATTCAGCAAATATCTATATCATTCTTAGCGACGGATTGGAGAAGCGAGCGGACGTTATTCTTACAAGGGAGGACGCCGAAGCCCTGAACGCGTATTTTCATGCCGATTTTCTCAGCACAGATCCAGCGTTAGAGGGAGCCTTTGACGGCTCCAGTATTTACAACGACTATACGATTACCGATTTTAAGTATGATTTGACCATTGAACGGCTTTGGGCCTGGCCGTGGGATGATTACGCCACCTGCACCGTGGTGGAACGGGTGCCTTCCATTACTGGAAGTGTAATCTCCAGTCGCCGCAGCGAGGTTTCTGCCACCGTACCCAGCTGGCAGGGTGGCCGCTATGACATCACCCTTGTCAATGAAAACGGCGAATGGAAGATCATTGGCATGCAACAGACTACGGTATTGATGGAAGCAGTCAACAGCGAGACGCAGGAATAAAGAACTGGTTGCCGGCATGGATTTACTTACAAAGGAGGGCGTTTCATGGATCGCAGGAATAGGGTTTGGCTCATTCTGCTGGCGGTGCTGCTGGTAGCAGCCATTGCTGGTGTGATCTTTGTCAACCGCCAGCTGGCGGAGTCGAAGCAGACACTTGCGGTGTTGAACACGGAATTCGACGATGTCAATGCGCAGCTGGAGGAGGCCCGCCAGGCCGGAGAGGATGCACAGGCACAGCTTACGCAGGCGCAAACGCAATCAGAGAAACTTCAGGCGGAGCTGGATGATGCTTTGATGCAGTCGGAGGATTATCAGGCACAGCTGAGCGAAGCTCAGTCCCATTCGGAGGAACTGGAAGCGCAATTAAATAAGGCTCAGACGGAGTCTGAAGATTTACAGGTGCAGCTGGAGGCGGCGAGAGAGGATCAAAAGAGCCTTATCGAGAGCCAACAAGTTTCAGAAGAAGCCATTGCTACCCTCGAGGGAGAAGTGCAAGCTTACGAGAAACAGGTTGCGGAGCTGGAAGAGGATGCGGCCCGAGCGGAGAATCGAATTATCGACCTGACTCGGGAATTGGAGAAAATGCAAACTGCGGAGGGTGAGGCGGAGCCTGCGTCCGATCAAAACGTAGCTACCTCTGAGCCTGAACAGGAAGCTACAGCGCGGCAGACGGATAATCTGTCTTCCGAAGAGGACGCGGGGTCGCAACAGAATCCGGCGGAGATGGAGCTTCAGCTGGAGCAGGCGCAGGCACATGCGGAAGAACTTAGTGCTGCGCTTACGAAAAGCGAAGAAACCATTGCCACCCTTGAGGAGGAACTGGAAGATTTGCGCAACCAGCATCAGAGCGATTCCGCTGATGCTGAGGCGAGGATTGAGGAACTCAATGCGCAGATTGAAAAGGAAAAGCTCAATGCACAAGAGCTTGGAGATCGAGTGCAGGAGGCCAGGGATCAGCTGGACCACCTATATGCGGAGTTGGCGGTCTATAAAATGGAACGCGAGTTGGGTGAAGGCGAAGCGTATTCCGCTGCGACGTTGGAAAATGAAATTGTGGTAGCTGCCGGAGAAGCAGCTGCTCACTGGCAGTATGTGAACGATGCACGCAGTGGGAACGAAGTTATTTTGAGCATCGAGTTGGATGGTGAGGAGATTTATCGTTCTGCTTCCCTGCTTCCCGGGGAAATGTTAGAAAATTTCCAATTTGATCGAGTGCTGGAATCAGGGAAGTATGAAGCTGTAGCTGTGACCCGTATTTACGACGAAGCGGGCGAACTTCGTTCTACGACGAGGATGCCCGTGGTCATTAACGTGAAATAGTACTATGTTATAATTGGAGAGGGGCGGAACGCTTTAGCGTTCCGCCCCTCTCCAATTGTCCATGTACAGTTCATCATTGCTGCTTGAGCGGTTAGTGGATCGCGCTAGCCCTTGTGCCTTAATTTTAGGTATTGATTAGCAAATTTGGTGAATACAAAAATGTAAACGCAGCTTATCATACCCAACACTGCGGCAATGAAATATTGATGATAATACAAACTCTCCACAAATGTTGGTATCAGGATGCATAAGAATAGTGCCAGCAGCGGCAAAATTTTGCCTTTGAAAACGCGTTCTAACATTTGCAATTTTGAACTTTCGTCACAAAAGATGCCTTCCTTTTGAGTCGCTTGGGAAGCCGGCTTTCGGAAATAGCTGTAACCCACAAAGTCCTGCAAATATTCCCAGCCACAATCATTGAACAGCTTTACGTATTCATCCTTGTGTGCAATGCCGTCCCTGTTATAATCCAGCTGATAAATTGCGTCTTCTGGTATGCATTTTTCAAAATGGTAGAGACATAGCCCGGATACCTTGACGAATTTCCACCCGGATTGGTGCATTTTTCGGAGATAATCTTGTTCCTTTTCATATTCGAATATTGTGAAGAATTTAAATACCGTCTTTGTTTCCATTTACAATTCCTCCTGCGAGATTTTATACAGGCGTTCAATTCGCTTTAGTTCTATCTGCAATACTTCAAATCCCAAATCGGTGATTTGATAGATCTTCCGCTTGTCTTCCTCTCGGATAAACTGAATCAAACCGTCTTTTTCCATTTTTGATAAGCTGCCATACATGGTGCCCGGGGCAAGCCGTATTGTCCCTTTGGTTAGTTTTTCCACCTTCTGTACAATTCCATAACCATGATTGGGTTTTTTCAGGCATAGCAAAATGTAAAATGCGGTTTCAGTCATGGGAACGTAAACTTTTTTAATGTGCTGGTCCAATGTATTTTCTCCTATAATATATCATACTGCGATATATCGCACTGCTATATAATATAGCGAATCTAGATTGACTTGTCAAGGGAGCTTCGGGAAGAACATTCAATATTTTTTCTCAAGGATATAAATATTAATAATTCATACAGACAAAAAATCCGCTACTTCTATGGGAAGTAGCGGAAAAAAGGGAAGATGAATTGTTTTATCTATTATCGAACATGCGCACTGATTTCTTCTCGCTCCGGGGCAGTTCACCCAGACTTACAGCCTGAGGCCGGATGGCGATGCCAATGCGGGATTTAAAGTGGGAGGCGACCCGGCGCTCCATTGTTGGACGATCCTGTAGGAGGGCTTCTGTTTCAAATTTCAGGGTCAATATATCCTTTCCCTCTACATGGTCGATGAAGACCTGATACTCGCTGCTTACGCCCTCAATTTCTTTGAGCAGATCATCAATCTGTCCCGGGAAAATGTTGACGCCCTTTACCTTTACCATTTCGTCAGTGCGCCCCAGAATCCGGTCGATGCGAGGATATGGGCAGCCGCATTTGCAGGGACCTGGGAGTATGCGTGTTAGGTCGTGGGTTCGATAGCGAATCAAGGGTGCCCCCTCTTTTTTTAGAGTGGTAATCACCAGCTCGCCTAATTCTCCGTCGGGCAACGTTTTACCGGTCTTAGGATCAATAATTTCGAAGTAGAGATAGTCATCAAAATAATGCATACCTGCCGCAGCGTCACAGCTGATGGCAATGCCGGGGCCGTAAACCTCGGTAAGTCCATAGATGTCGTAGAGAGCGATGCCCAATTCTGAGGAAATACGCTGGCGCATTTTATCTCCCCATCGCTCAGAACCGATCACTCCTTTTTTTAAACTCAGGCGATTTCGCATATCTCGGCGGGCAATTTCTTCGGTGAGCAACAAGGCGTAGGAGGAGGTGGCGCAGAGAACCGTGACATTCATATCCTCCATAAACCGCAATTGTTTTTCGGTGTTGCCCGGTCCCATGGGGATGACCATGGCCCCCAATAGTTCTGCACCAGCCTGAAAGCCGATGCCCGCACTCCAGAGCCCATAGCCAGGGGTGATCTGAAGGCGGTCTTCACAAGTAATTCCTGCGATTTGGTAGCAGCGCTTAAACATTTCCGCCCAGTCTGCCACGTCTTTTCGAGTGTAAGGAATGATGACCGGGGTGCCGGTTGTACCGGAAGTGGAGTGAACGCGAATGATCTGAGACGGATCTACCGCACATAATCCAAGGGGATAGGCGTTGCGCAAATCACTTTTTTCTGTAAAGGGTAAGTTTTGAAAATCCTCAAGTCCATGCAGAGCATCAACATTGATTCCTGCAAATTTTTGTGCGTAGAAACTATCCTTCCGGTTCATTAACTGTTTGAGCAAAGCTTTAATTCTTTCCAAGGTTTCCGGGGTCATGGTGGCCATCTCCTCAACAACATCAGATTTTTGAAAAAGTTTGTGCTCCGTCCGTTTGCTCAATATTGTCCGCTATTCCCTGGCTATTGATAAAACTTTCAAAAGAGCGCGGGTAGAAATGAGGACGACCGGAAGTGTCTTTTAGTATATAGAATAATTTTAAGAAGAAAACAAAAGCCCCTCCTGAATAATAATTCAGAATCCATAAAATTTATATCTATGTAAATGAAGCGGAAAACGGTACATGATATTTGTCATCGTAGAAATCGATCTACATGTATCATTTGCTTCATTCCGTTTATACTAGGAAAATCTATGAACTCTGCTTTTTATCAGGGACAACTCCTCCGAATGTATTTTATCCTATATAAATTAAATACAAATTAAATTGTGAAGTATAAAATGATTTTTTCCAACAAAGCGTAATATTGACATTAATTTTTTGTAAGGATATAATAACTATAGACCAAATCAATTTGTAAATGGTAAAGATGTCTTTGAGTTGTTTGGGAAATTTAAAAGCAACCACTGGAAGACAAATAACGTGAAGTGTGCGATTTATGGGTCTGCCTCATCTGCGAATTATCCGCAAATTATAGGATATAAGATAGAGGATGGCAAGTTTATGTTGTATCTGCGGGCGCAGCAATGGAGCTGGAGCATTGCCCTGGTCAGGTGCTGGGTGCAAACTACCGCGAAGCAGAGGCGGAAGCCTTGCAGCGTTTATTAAAAAAGAAGTCGCGTCCAACGGGGATGGTTCCGACAAGGAATGCAGAAGGATTGCCTCCCAGGGTATATGCAACGGAACAGGTTTTGGTGAAAGCGATTGCTATTTGCCTCGTTCTGCTGGGCATTTTAGGCACGGGTATGGGTTAAATGGCTGGGGTCAGTGTAGTGATTGCAGCCATCATCCTGATAGGTCTGGCAGGGAAGGCGGTGTGCCTCTAATGTGGGAAATAATGAAAATTTTATACTGAACAACTGGGGGAGATAAGGTTGAGGTGCCGTATTCTGGGGTTGCTGATTTTGGTGTTAATTATGGCACTGCTGACGCCTGCTTTGGCACAGGAAAATGCGTGTACCAAGCCTGAGGAGCATCTGGATGCGTTGTTGGCTGCCAAAGCTGCCAGTGCACAGGGTAAGTATACCTCTTTTGAAATCTGGGTCAGTGAAGAACTCAAGGAAGAGCTTTTTGCAAACGATTTTGCGATAATGACTCAATTGGAACTTTAGGCTGGGCTGGTGGAAGCGCATTACGGTGCGGTGAGTACTAAGGTGGAGTACAAAAACAGCGTTTTTGATGACAGCGCCTTGTATGCCAAGGATTTTTGGGCCTGATTGAGGCCGTGCATCAGGGGGTGTCGGAGTGTCGGGAGCTTATCTATATTCAATGCAGTGAGGACTTGTTTGCGCAGATTTCCGGCGATTTGTGGATGGAAACGCAATGGATGTGCAGTGAAAACTGCGGTATCATGAATGGGCGGAGTTGTACCATTGGCGCCCTGCCTGTTTTGTGTGTCAGGTCGGAACAACGGTATCCCAGCTATACCCTGTTGCATGCTTGGAAGACGGGTGATTCTTCGTCTCTTTCTCAAGAAGAGGTGCAAGCGTTGGAGGTAGCGCCGGCGTGGGCTGGGGAGATTTCTCCGGGAAGCGCGCAGGACGTGATGCGCCAGATCCACGATCTGATCAGTGACCGGGTAGAATATGATACCGATGGTGTGGTGGATGGAAATATCCGGCACACCTGCCTGGGAGCGCTGCTAGAGGGAATGTGCGTGTGTGACGGATATGCGGATACATTCTTTCTCCTTGGTGGGATGTGTGGTCTGGAGGTGCGGCTTCAGACGGGCCTGGTTCCCAGTGGTGAGGAAAACTCAGACTGGCGTGGCAATCACATGTGGAACTGGGTGCGGGTGGATGGTCAGTGGCGCATGGTTGACGTGACATGGGATGATCTGGATCCGGGGGTAAGATATGATTATTTCAACTTGCCCATAGATCAGGTTCCTGCGGATCATACTTGGGTGTGGGGTCCGGACGGCGTTCAGTACAGTTCTTTCTGAGGGTTGGAGATTTGGAAAGGGCTGAAAATGGGCACTTATGATACTCCAGGGCCTGCAATTTGGGTGTTCTGGCGGCTGCTGATTGAGTTGTAGGAATGATGGGCCAATGTCAGGGCGGCAGGGGATAATTTGTCTATCTCGTGCCGATGGCAGTGGGGGATGAAATAAGGGGGGTGACCCTGGATACCGGCGCTTTCATGGGGATTCAGTCATGGGAAGCACCGAAGCTAAGGCAACGGGCGATGAGAGCCCAAGCTGATTGAGGGGAGAGGATGTTGACAGTTTTGGAATTTATCGTATCGTTGAATTGTGCAATAGTGAAGGAGATTTCTGAGATCTGGGTTGAAATATTGGAGAGGAGGAGAACAGATTAATGAAGAAATTTTTATGTCTGTTGACTATGTTTTCCCTCTGTGTGGGGGCCTTTACTGGGGCAGCTCTTGCGGTTGAGGAGAATGGGGATGTGATGGATTATAATTTTTTCGACCTGCCGAAACTTGTCTCCTGGATTGAGGTACCCATCCCAGATTATGAAGTGCTGGAGTTGCCTCCAGCGCAAGCCAACAGCAAGGTTGAGTTTAATGCGCGAGTGTATTCCTTTGGCGCGAAAGAAGCGGGTGAATTCCATATTGCGCCTATGACGGCAGATGCGGGCGAGCTAGCAAAAGCCTGTTGGCCGGATATTGACGGGGAAGAAATGGAAACGAATATCACGGGTACAGTTGAAGCCTTCATGTATGAGGGCCAAAGTTGTAGCTATGATGCACAGTCCGGTGTTTTTCGGTATCTTCGGGAGGCTGATTGGTCGTCTGTAGATATGTTTTCCAACAAGGGCGGTGCGGTGAAATTTTGCTTTACAGCCAAAGAGCGTGAGGAAAATCCTTGCACAGATCCTAAATATGTGGAGCCCGATGATGTGATGCGCCAGGCAAGCGACTATATGGCCGCGCTTTCGTCAGATCTGATGCCCGTATTGATCGGTGCAGATCAGTATTTGCTCACGCGCAATAAGGAAAGTCGCCTGCTGGAATGCTATAATTTTGCTTTGAGCTACGATGGCATTCCCCTGGCAAACCACGATATGAGCCTTTCCGGTGCGTCTCACATTATTCCGGGTCAGGAAATGGTGCTTATCTACGATGAAGAGGGACTGCTGGAAATGAAATGCAGCTTGTCCCAAATTACTCCCGTTGAGGAGAGTGTCAGGAAGATACAACTCAATTTGGCAGTTGCGACCGCGCAGACCGGAGAAGGGCTATTCTATGATGGCGGTAAGATTTCGATGGTTGAACTTCAGTATCTTCCGGTGGCGGAAGAGGCTGAAGGAATTCGCTATGCACCCTATTGGTGCATGAGCGGAGATACGCAGGTACCGCTGGGCAGCCTGTTTATGGATGCGACCATGGGTGAGTACAGTGCATATGACGGCACAAGTTTGGAAGTGTAGGCCTTTTGATCTTACATGCAAAGGAGAGCCCTGTCGGTTTAACCAAGCCGGCAGGGTTTTAGATTAGTGAACAGCCGAAACTTGTACGGACAGTATAAGAAACACTCTGGAAGGAATTATTGAGTCTTTGGTTGGATGCGTTCATGGCTGTAGAAGTGGAAATTTTGGTCAATCATTCTGTTTGGGGGAGGAAAAGAAATTAACCGCTTTTGTTCTTGTGGACTTGATATATTCCTGCATGATCCGCAGCACAGTTTCGGAGCGAAGAAAATATCGTAATTTTTTTGCACAGCCACATCTGGCATTAACCATAGATGCAAAAACTTCCAATATCGGCAAATTGTCTTGCACACACATAGGAAAGCGAGTTTTACTGTCATTTTTTTCGATCACATAGTTCCCCTCGCATCGGTCGTCTTGCCTTTTATAGATGTTTTATCCACGTCTTGCTATTCTTACAATTCCTTCTATATTATTTGGGGTCGAGCCTGGCGGCCGCCTTGAGGGCTTATTTTTTCGTTTGCGTTTAACTGGTCATCTGTTATTTTTACATCCTTCTTTCTCTTTCTTTAGTTTTTGGGAAATAACAGTTAATAACCGGTAATTTTATTGACATTATAAAATGTGGGGGCTATAATAGCAGTTGGTATAGATAGATTTTTGTCATAAAAATCTACCTTATGTTTGTCAGCCGCAAATTGGTAGTTTTGTGGCTTAGCAAGCATAGTATTATACATTTCACCATTTTAAGGATGTAAACTGATGTGCGTTTTAATAATTATAGAAGGCTTTTGATTCTGGCTTAGGCCTTTTGACGTTTAAAAACGCAGGATCATGCATTCTTGGGTCTTTCTGGGTGTAAACAATGAAGGCGTTGAAACATCGGTTACTGTGGATTGCGTAGCGATGAAAAGCGCTTGACATATATAAAGATAAATGCCGCGCAATAGGGCGGTGGGCGGAGCTATACCCTTTAATGGTAGGAGAAATCGAGGAGCCGACATGAGGGGATATCACACTGTACGGTGTTTGTTTTGTGTTACGGGAAAAGAGGAAAATGTTGCATATACCGTACACAAAAACGGATGGGGACGTGCCATTTTCCCAAAGAGATCGGCTTTGGTGCGCACCAATGGCCAATGGACCGAAATTTCAAAACCGCTCCTTCCAGGCTATGTCTTTGTATATTCAGAGGAAAAGCAAGTACTGGCGCATGAATTAGAGGCAATCAATTATGTGATACGTGTTTTGAGCTATGATGCAGGACATGAAGAACTGACTGAACGGGATCAGGAATTTGCTGACTGGATATGGCGCAATGACGGCTGGATTAACCCAATGAAGGCCGTTCAGATTGGCGACTGGATCGAAATTACGGATGGGATATTCAAGCAATTGCATGGCACCATTGTACGGATGGATCGTCGAAAAAGGAGATTTCTGGTTTCGCTGGATGGCGCAGGCATGCTTCGACAGATTTGGATGACATATGTGATTGTGGATAAACGAGATGCAGCGTCGGATGATTTTCAATAATAGTCGCGCTGTGGATTTTGGTTGCAGGATTTAAACAAGTGTCTGTCCAGTATAGCGGACAGGTAGGTGTGTTTTAAATCGAATGCAGGGCAAAGAGGTAAATAAGCACTTGATTGAACTGTATAGACATAATCAAATTGCATACAAGACAAGAGTAGATTTACTTTCTCGTACCGGAAGGGCAACAGTGGTTCATCCTACCGGCTCGGGGAAGTCTTTTATTGCCTTTAAACTATGCTAGGAGTGGCCAGATACTCTGGAACGGCATAGGAATTGGAGGG
Organism: Clostridiales bacterium; assembly: GCA_019419995.1. Taxonomy (GTDB): domain Bacteria; phylum Bacillota; class Clostridia; order Christensenellales; family Aristaeellaceae; genus SFTH01. The sequence continues at coordinate 35,459 of JAHZHZ010000006.1, read as the reverse complement.
CTTGAACATGCTCGCTTATGCGCAAGGCGTTTGGACATCAAATAGGGTGCTTTTGTGTTTTCTGACATACGTGTAGAGCCGGAGGTTCGAGGCATTCTCACTGCCATGCTACGAACTGTAAACGTCTTGAGCTGGGATAAGGCTTTTAAATACTGTTTGAAGTGAGCCAACTGGTTAGAGAAGATGAATAGAATTCCTGAGGATGGAGTGATGTATTCAAAAATGGGACTGATCATCATAGAAGGTCTTGACGGAAGCGGTAAGAATACGCAGGCCAGCCTGTTGACACAGGCGCTTCAGGAGGCGGGAGAGCATGTTCGCATGGTATCGTTTCCGAATTATGACAGTGATTCCAGTGCGTTGGTAAAAATGTATCTGGCGGGCGAGTTTGGCAAGGATCCGGAGGATGTGAATGCTTACGCGGCTTCTACTTTCTTTGCGGTCGATCGCTATGCCAGTTGGAAGCAGGATTGGAGAGGATTCTATCGTGAGGGTGGGATCATTGTTGCCGATCGTTATACCACATCCAACGCGATTCACCAGTGCTGTAAGTTACCCCGCGAAAAGTGGGATAAATACCTGGACTGGTTGACTTCATTTGAGTATGATCTGCTTGGAATTCCCGCGCCGGATCTGGTGATATATCTGCAGGTCGACGTTGAGGATACGCAAAAACTCATGAACGTTCGCTATCACGGCGACGAGAACAAAAAAGATATTCACGAAGGAAACGTGGGCTATCTTCGGCATGCCCGCGAAGCAGCTGAGTATTGTGCTGGGAAGATGGGTTGGAAGACTGTGCAATGCCACCGCGACGGTAAGATGCGCGGAGTAAGTGAAATACATGCTGAAGTCATGCGGCTTGTGCGCGACGCGTGGAGACAGGGCTGAACAATTTCCCTGTTCCATACAAAACGTTGTTGAGAAAACGATGAACAGTCGAGTCGATTGATGGCGAAACAGCATTTCTTTTTTGAGGGGGATATACCAATGGAAAGGATTAATGTAACGCGCTCATCAATGCCTCCTTTTGAGGAGTATTGCGCGGAGATCAAGTCAATCTGGGACAACCGATGGTTGACCAATATGGGGGAAAAACATGAGGCGTTGTCGGCTGCGCTGAGGGAGAGACTCTCTGTATCGGGCGTATCGCTGTTCACCAACGGGCACATCGCGTTGGAGGCTATCCTGCGGGCGTTTGATCTGCACGGCGAGGTCATCACTACACCCTACACGTTTGCCTCGACGACGCACGCGATTACCCGCTGCGGGCTGAAGCCCGTCTTTTGCGATATCAAGGAGGACACTTATACCATTGATCCGGCCAAGATTGAGGCGCTTATTACGAAGGACACGTGCGCTATTCTGCCGGTGCATGTTTACGGCAATATCTGTGACGATGCTTCGATCCGGGAGATTGCTCGCGAGCACGGGCTCAAGGTTATCTACGATGCGGCCCACGCCTTTGGAGAGCGCCTGAACGGCGTGAGCGTGGCCTCGATGGGCGATGCGTCCATGTTCAGCTTCCACGCTACAAAAGTATTCCACACCATTGAGGGCGGCGCGGTCACCTATACGGATGAGAACCTGACCCAAGCGCTACAGATGCAGAAAAATTATGGAATTACCTCCCCTGAATCTGTCGAAGTCTGCGGCGGAAACGGAAAAATGAGCGAATTTCAAGCCGCGATGGGGCTGTGCAACCTGCGCCATCTGGATGGGGAGCTGGCAAAGCGCTTCACGGTCGATGCGCGGTACCGTGAACGTCTTGCTGGAATTCCGGGGATTCGCCTTAATGTAATTCAGGAGGGTGTCGAGCGCAACTGCGCTTACTTCCCTGTGGTATTCGACGGATATAAGCGCAGTCGCGATGAGATCTTTGATCGGTTGCTCTCGCGGGGCATTCGTGCGCGGAAGTATTTCTATCCAGCGACAAACGACTTCGATTGCTACGACGCCGATCCGAATCAGACTCCGATTGCGCTGCATACGTCGCAATGTGTGCTCTGCCTACCGATGTATGCGGACCTTACCTGTGCAGAAGTCGACGAGATCTGCGATGCAGTGTTGGAATGATTCTGATCTTACCAATGCGGACTTGATATCGGGGGGATACGAGTGAAGGGAATTATACTAGCCGGCGGAAGGGGAACTCGGCTGTATCCTATGACAAAAGTCATCTCAAAGCAGCTGTTACCGATCTTTGATAAACCGCTCATCTATTATCCGCTCAGCGTGTTGCTGCTGGCAGGGATTCGGGATATTCTGATCATTTCTACGCCGGAAGACATAACGGTTTACGAAAAGCTCCTGGGCGATGGCAAGCGTTTGGGTGTCCGATTCTGCTATGAGGTTCAGGAGAAGCCGCGCGGTCTGGCAGACGCCTTTATCGTCGGTGAAAAGTTCATCGGGGACGACAGCGTGTGCCTGATTCTGGGCGACAACGTATTTTACGGTCAGAATCTTTCCTCAATACTTTGGCAGGCGGTGGCGAACAAGGAAGGCGCAACGATTTTTGGCTACCTTGTGCATGATCCAAGGGCATATGGCGTCGTCGAGTTTGATGAGAATTTCAAGGTCATCTCCATCGAGGAAAAGCCGCAGAAGCCTAAGTCGAACTACGCCATACCGGGCTTATACCTGTTTGACAACCGCGTCGTTGAGATTGCGAAAAACGTAAAGCCGTCGGCCCGGGGGGAGATCGAGATCACGTCCGTGATCAATTCGTACCTCGAGAAGAACGAGCTCAAGGTCGTGCTGCTCAAGCGCGGCATGGCATGGCTGGATACCGGAACACCCAAGGGTATGCTGCAGGCCGCTGAGTTCGTGGAGACCATTCAGGAACGGCAGGGCTTCTATGTATCTTGCATTGAGGAGATTGCGTGGCGCAGGGGATTCATCACAACGCAGCAGCTCCTTGAAATTGGCGAAGAGCTTTACATGACCGACTATGGTCAGTATTTGATCGAGCTTGCAAAAGGAGCGAAGTGAAATGACGATGATTGTCACCGGCGGTGCCGGCTTTATTGGAAGTAATTTCATCTTCTACATGATGGAGAAGCATCCCCAGTACCGGATTGTCTGCATCGACAAACTCACCTACGCGGGGAATCTGGCGACTCTGGAACCCATTTTGGGCAAGGAGAATTTTCGCTTCGTGCATGCGGACATCTGCGACCGGGATACGGTCTTCAGCCTGTTTGAGGAAGAGCGCCCGAACGTCGTGGTCAACTTCGCCGCAGAATCGCATGTCGATCGTTCCATCGAAAACCCCGGCGTGTTTCTGCAGACCAACATCCTCGGTACCCAGACGTTGATGGATGCCTGCCGTAAGTATGGCGTGGAGCGGTTCCACCAGGTTTCCACCGACGAGGTCTACGGAGACCTTCCCCTGGATCGTCCCGATTTGTTTTTCACAGAAGAAACACCCGTTCACGCCTCGAGTCCGTATTCTGCCAGCAAGGCAAGCGCGGACCTGTTGGTGCAGGCCTATCACCGCACCTTCGGTTTGCCGGTGACGATTTCGCGCTGCTCCAATAACTATGGACCTTATCAGTTCCCGGAAAAGCTCATTCCGCTAATGATCGCCAACGCGCTGGGCGATAAGCCCCTGCCAGTCTATGGCAAGGGAGAAAATGTGCGCGACTGGCTATATGTTGAGGATCACTGCAAGGCCATCGATCAGATCCTCCAGAATGGTCGCGTTGGAGAAGTTTACAACATCGGCGGCCACAACGAGATGCAGAATATAGACATTGTGAAGCTCATTTGCAAGGCCCTGGATAAGCCTGAGAGCCTTATCACCTATGTGGCTGATCGCAAGGGCCATGACCTTCGCTATGCCATCGATCCGGCGAAGATGGGCCGGGAGCTGGGCTGGAAGCCGGAGACAATGTTTAGTGAGGGCATCCACAAGACCATTCAGTGGTATCTGGATAACCGCACCTGGTGGGAGGATATCCTCTCCGGGGCGTATCAGCAGAGGACGGGGGCCAAGCGAGGATGAAACTCCGACGTCTATGGCAAACGGTGTGTCTGCATGCGTTGCCCAGGCAGAGCATGCGCACGGCATACATACGCAAACATAGGATATTCGACATGTTTGGCGACAATTCTTACCTGCAAAACCGTGTCGTACCGTTATATGGCAGACTTATCCGCATCCACAACAATGTGCGCGTCGGGAAAAAAGTGGAATTTGTCACGCACGACATCATTCACAGCGTTTTGAACTGCATGAACGGGACGAACGCGTGCAGCGAGATGGTCGGTTGCATCGAAGTCATGGACAACGTGTTCATTGGCGCAAATTCTACGATCCTTTACGGCGTGCGCATTGGTCCAAACGCGATCGTTGCCGCAGGAAGCGTCGTTACCAAGGATGTACCGCCCGGTTCCGTTGTAGGCGGAGTGCCGGCGAAGGTGATCGGCAGCTTTGCGGATGTGGCAGAAAAGCGCATGGGGGAGAACACCTATCCGCGTGAATTGCGCCCAAGCAAGGAGGAGATCTCCGATCAGCTGTGTGCGCTGCTTTGGGAGCAGCATGACAAAATCAGGAATCGTGGACAGGCAGAGGACGACGGCCATCCTTGCTCTGGCAAGTAGCCTGTTTTTTCGATGAATGTAGTTGTGGATATGTTCAAACCGCGCAAATGCTGCGCATGGAGAACTTGCGGCGCCATATCGGCGTGCACGACCGTTTCACGCGCATCAGAAACGTTGCCGGTCGATGGATAGGCGAAAAAATGGGCGTGAAGAGGAACGCATCTGCCTTTACTAGGAACGTTTTCGTTCAGAAGGTAAGGTCGAGGCGAATGTGGGCCGAGGCTCTAATGACAACCTATGCAATCAAAACGAGGTGTATCTATTTGAACAACGTTTCTCGCCTCTCCCTGAATGAGCTTCGGGAGATAGGGGATATCAACTGTCAGCTGCATCTGCGCGGCGCGAATGACAGGCAAAAGCCGGTCGTCCCCAGGGACAGTTTTTATACCCGACATGGCAAGCGCTGCCTGGACTTCATCGTAGGTCTGGTTGCGTTTGTGGTGACGTTGCCGTTCAATTTCGTGCTGGGGATCATTACGTTTTTCGATGTCGGAAGGCCCATTTTTTTCAAGCAAAGCCGCACGGGGCTGCATGGCAAGGAATTTAAGATCGTCAAGTTTCGCAATATGCGCAACGACTGCGATGCGCATGGCGAGCTGTTGCCACCGGATATGCGGGTGACTGGGTTCGGCAGATTTATGCGGCGCACATCGTTGGACGAACTGCTCAATTTCTGGTCCATTCTCAAGGGCGATATGTCGATCATCGGTCCGAGGCCATTGCATGACTATTACACCAGATGGATGACCGAACGCCACACAGCGCGTTTTGCCGTGCGGCCTGGGCTGGAATGTCCCGCATTGCAGGGTTCGATGAGCAGCATGGACTGGGAAGCTCGGTTGGAAAATGATGTATGGTATGTTGAAAACTGCAGCTTGGCGTTGGATATCCGCCTGATATTCCGTCTTGTGCGCATAACGCTCTTTCCGCAGAACGGCTCTGAGCGTGAAACAGCAGGATGCGGTTTTTTCCTCGGTTACGACGCTAAGGGCCACGTTGTAGACAGTCGCTGCGTGCCGGATGATGTGCTGCAAGTCTATTTGAAAAAAAGAGGGCACAGCTCTATTGTGGAAGTAGAGGCGGAGCGCTACATATCCGAAGAAAGGACGGCTTCTCCCGTGGAGGCTGGGGCGTAAGAATGAAAAAACTGGTTTTGTACGGAGCAGGTGGCTTTGGGCGCGAAGTCGCCTTTATGGTGGAGCGCATCAACCGTGAGAAGCCCACTTATGATCTGTTGGGATTTGTGGTGGGAAACGAATATTATCACGAGGGCGAAGTTGTCAACGGCTATCCCGTGGTCGGCGACGAACAGTGGCTTATCGATCATAGGGATGAGGTGGTTTGTACCTGCGCAGTGGGTGAACCCAAACCCAGAGCGGCGATACAAACGCGCCTGATGGCACAGGGCGTTGCCTTTGAGACCCTCATTTCCCCGGATGTGGAAGTGCATCCCACCGTCAGAATCGGCGCGGGAACCATTCTGTGCAGGGGCGTCCGAATGACGGTGAACGTCACCATTGGTGACGGCGTTTTGATCAATGAAAACGTGGGAATCGGTCATGACGTTGTGATTGAGGATTATGCGTGCATGATGGGCGGCTGTTCGCTCACGGGGCATGTACACATCGGCAAGCGTGTGTTCATGGGGGGCAAAGCTTATCTCGTGCCGAAGATCAGCGTCGGTGACGACGCTGTGATCGGGGCCGGGAGCGTCGTCTTCCGCAAGGTAAAGGCCGGGACGCACGTATTGGGTAACCCGGCGCGCAGACTAGAATTGTAAGGAGAATGTATACACCATGAAGATTGCATTTTTATTTTCCGGCCAAGGTGCACAATACCCGGGCATGTTGAAAGATCTTTACGAGACAGAGACTGCCGCAAAGAGCGTTTTTGAAAGCGCGGATCAAAGCCTAGGCCGCTCGATTTCCGACCTGTGTTTTTCGGGTACGCAGGAGGATTTGAATCTCACGCACAATACGCAGCCCTGTATGCTGGCGGCGGATCTCGCGGCGGGGATGGTGCTCAAGGCCCACGGCATCGAGCCTCAGGTGGTGGCGGGCTTCTCGCTCGGGGAATATGCGGCCCTGACCTTTGCCGGCGTCTTTGATGCAGATGCCGCGTTCAAGATGGTTCAGGTGCGCGCGGACGCCATGCAGGAAGCCGTCGCGCCCGGCGAGGGCGCCATGGCGGCGATGGTGGGCGGCACGCCCGAGCAGATTGAGCAGATCTGCGCGAAAGTAACCGATGGATATGTCGTGGCTGCCAATTACAACAGCCCGGTGCAGACGGTGGTATCGGGAACGGTGGCGGGCGTGAATCAGGCGATTGTCCTGGCGGCGGAAGAGAAGGTGCGCGCCATCAAGCTGGCGGTCAGCGCGCCGTTTCACTGCGATTTGATGCGCCCGGCGGCACAGCGGTTGGAGACGTTTTTTGCTGACCAATCGTTTGCGGCCCCGCGCATTCCGGTATATATGAATGTGGATGGGCTTGCGCATACGCAGGCGGAGCAGATCCCCGGATTGTTGGTGGCGCAGGCGATGCGCCCTGTCCGCTGGGTGCAGACGCTGCAAAACATGCAGGCCGACGGCGTTGATACGTTCATTGAATGTGGTCCCGGAAAGACGCTGACCGGCCTGGTCAAAAAGACGCTTAAGGGAGTGGCCGTATATCGCGTGGAGAACCGCAAGACGCTGGAAGATACGCTGGCGGCGCTGGGTGTGTGCTGATGGACATCCGTCGGTACGACACGGGTCTGCTTTCATCCAATATGTACCTGATTGTGGATGGAGCCCATGCGGTTGCGATTGATCCCTGCGGGAACACCGGCGTTGCCCAGGGGCTCGAGGTGGATCTTCTCGTGGTAACGCATGAACACTATGACCACATATCCGGCGTGAACGCATGGAAGGAGCGCTATGGCGCGCCGCTGTTTTGCAGCGCGGCCTGCGCGCAGAACCTGCGCTCGGCGCGCAGGAATATGGCGCGTTATTTTGAGGCTTTCTGTGAATTGCAGACGTGGGTGCCGCTTGAGCGGATTCCGAAAGCGGATCAGAATTATACCTGCGAGGCGGACAGGACGTTTACAGACGTCGCCCAATGGCGCTGGCAGGGACATGTTTTCGATTTTATGGAGATCCCCGGCCATTCGCAGGGCAGCATCGGCATTCTGTTGGATGGCGTCCATTTCTTTTCTGGGGATAGCCTGATGCAGGGCCGGCCGATTGAGCTGCATTTTCCGGGCGGGAGCGAGGCGCTTTGGGAGCACGTGGGAAAGCCGCGCGTCGAGCGCCTGCCCGCGGGCACGTACGTCTGGCCAGGACATTTTGAAGGGTATATGTTGTAACCCAAGAAGGAGAGAAAAGGGATGGCTTTTTTCAAAAGCAAAGGTGTCGGCATTGCGGGAATGGCCTGCGTCGTTCCGCAAAATCATGTGACGGTGGATAGCTTTATTCCCGTATTTGGCGCCGAGGTCACACAGAAGTTCACTAAGGGAACGGGTATTGCCGCGATGTACAAGGCGCTGCCGGAGCAGACCGCCGGCGACCTGGCCTTTTCCGCTGCGGAAAATCTCTTTTCGAGGATGCAGGTGGATCGCAGCGAGATTGGTGCGCTCATCTTCGTTACGCAATCCCCGGATTACCGGCGGCCATCTACGGCGTGCGTGCTGCAAAAACGCTTGGGGCTTTCCATGGAGTGCGCTACGCTTGAGGTTGCGTTGGGCTGTTCCGGGTTTATTTACGGCATGCAGACGGCGATGTCCATGATGCAGTGCGCCGATTACCGCTATACGCTGCTGCTGCTCGGCGAAACGGCGTCGAAGCTAGTGGACCCGCACGATCAGTCTATTGTGATGATGTATGGTGACGCGGGGGCGGCGATCCTGCTCGAGCGGCAGGAGGACGCGCAGACGCAGACCCTGCTGCGCAGCGACGGAGACCGCTTTAAGGCCATTGTGCTGCCCGCGGGCGGCTTCCGCGACATGTATCCCTCTCGGGAGCGCTTTGTCTGCAGCGATGGCATTGAGCGCTCGCTCTACGATATCTTCATGGACGGCACTTCGGTATTCTCCTTTTCGATGACGGATGTACCCAAGGCCATACAGGATTATCTGGAACATACGCAGACGAAGTCAGAGGATTACGATCTGTGCGTTTTGCATCAGGCGAACCTGTTTATGCTCAAGCAGATCATGCGCAAGCTCAAGCTGCCCAAGGAGAAGGTTCCCATTTCGCTGGATCGGTTTGGAAATACCGGAGGCATATCCATACCGCTTACGCTGTGCGATGCGTATGGCGAAAAGGGCGGCGAAACGCTCAACGCTCTGATGTGCGGCTTTGGCATCGGCCTTTCCTGGGGCGTGATGAATGCCAGCATAAATACGGACAATGTGTTCCCGATTCTGCAGACGGCAGATTTTTATGCCGAAGGTAAGCTGCAGCCGGGCAAGTACTGATGAGGAGGAGATAAAGTTGACGCAGTTGATAGATCTTTCCGAGCGGACGGTTCTGGTTACAGGCGCGTCTTCCGGGATTGGAAAGCAGATTGCCATCACGCTCAGTGCTCTCGGTGCAAAGCTTGTGCTGGTCGCCCGGCGTGAGGAAAAACTGCAAGAGACTCTTCAGATGTTGGAAGGAGCGGGACATGCCTACTATTGCGCGGATCTGAGCGTAGTTTCGGAGATTGAACCGCTGATCAAGCAGATCGTTGCCGAACGCGGGCGGCTGGACGGGCTCGTATATGCGGCGGGCATCAGCGCTGCAAGGCCGCTGGCTCAGTTTAATCCTGAGAGGGTGCAGGCTACATTTGACATCAACCTTTTTGGATTTTTAGAGACGGTGCGGCAGGCTTGCAGAAACGGGCGCTTTAACAAAGGCCTGCGTATTGTGGGCATATCTTCCACAGCTTCCATCAGGGGAAATAAGGCGCAGACCATCTATGCCGCTTCAAAGGCAGCCATGGACGCGGCTGTTCGCTGCATTGCCCGGGAATTAGCGGATAAGGGCATCTGCATCAACACAGTGGCGCCGGCGATGACGGCTACGGAGATGTATGACCGCTTTGTTGAGAAATATGGAGAGGAAAGCCAAAGCTTTCAGGAACTGTTTCAGCGTCAGTATCTTGGTGTGGCAAAGACAGAGGATGTCGCCAATGCGGTTGCCTTCCTGATCAGCCCCGCTGCGAGATTCATTACGGGCATTACATTGCCTGTGGATGGCGGGCTGACGACGTGTTGAGAGGAGTAGGAAAGTGTTCAGCAAGATTGATGGCGTAAAAGTGAGCGGCGTGGCCGCGGCTGTTTCCGGGAAATGGGATTCCGTACAGGAAATTTCCACGGACAGGGACGAAGCCAATATAAAGCGCTTTATCAAAAAGACCGGCGTGGAGGGCCACTATTCGGCCTCTCAGCGGCAGACGACGTCCGATTTCTGCTATGCGGCGGCGCAGGCATTGCTCAAGCATAAACAGATTTCTCCGGATGAGGTCGGGGTATTGGTATTTGTCTCACAGTCAAGTGACTACCGCATTCCCGCGACGGCATGCGTATTGGCCCACCGCCTTGGGCTTGCGAAAAACTGCATTGCCTTTGATGTGAACCTCGGCTGCTCCGGCTATGTGTACGGCTTGAATATTGCCGCAAGTGTGATGCGCACCTGCGAGACGCGATACGGCCTGATGCTTGCCGGGGATATCTGCGCACGAGAATTCAGCGCGAAGAAACAATATAGGGCTGCACACTCATCGACGCTGTTGTTTGGAGATGCCGGCTCGGCGACGCTGCTGGAAAAAAGCGGAGATGATGCCCTGCAAGTGGCGATGGCCACCGATGGGGATGGCTATCAGGCGATCATCGCGCCCTATATGGGGTGGCGCAACCCCGATTGCCCGCCGGGGCGTGGGAATGATGCGCAAATGGATGATATCGCGGTGTTCAACTTTGCTACCAGCGAGGCACCCGCGCAGCTCAATGAATATATGGCGCGCCTCCAAAAGACGGAAAAGGATTACGATTGTCTCGTTTTGCATCAGGCAAACCTGATGATCATGAAGCAAATCGCCAAGAAGACGGGCTTCCCGCTGGAAAAGATGCCGATCTCCATGCGTCGCTTCGCCAACACGTCTTCCGCTTCAATTCCTGTGACGCTGGTGGATCTTTATGGCGAGAATCAGGAAAAGAAGGAAATTTGTGCGTTGTGCTGCGGCTTTGGTGTGGGCCTGTCCTGGGGAAGCATGGAGCTGCGCCTGGATACGCGTGATATACTTCCGCTGGTGCATACGGACGAGTATTTTAGGGATGGTTTTAATCTGGAAGATCTGGAAAGCAATGAAGGAGGAACAGATAATGACTGAGCAGGAAAAGATTGCCTTGATCGAAGAGACGCTGGAACTGGACGAGGGAACGTTGACGGCCGAGACCGTGCTGGCGGATGTGGAAGAATACGATTCGATGGCGAAGCTGTCGCTGATCGTGATGATGGACGACGAGTTTGGCGTGAAGCTGACGGGCGATATGATCAAGTCGTTTGTGACGGTTTCCGACATTTTGAAAGCGATGCAGTAAGGAGGAGCAGACAATGACTGAGCAGGAAAAGATTGCCTTGATTGAAGAGACGCTGGAACTGGATGAGGGAACGCTGACGGCTGAGACCGTGCTGGCGGATGTGGAAGAATACGACTCGATGGCGAAGCTGTCGCTGATCGTGATGATGGACGACGAGTTCGGCGTGAAGCTGACGGGCGATACGATCAAGTCGTTTGTGACCGTTGGGGATATTATCAAAATGATGCAGTGAGGTATGCGCATGGATAATCTTCAGAAGTACAAGAACGTTTTTATGGAAGTTTTCAACGTGAATGCATCGGAATTGGACGAGAGCTTTACGTTTAAGGATGTGAAACGCTGGGACTCCGTAGCGCACCTGACCCTGATATCTGAATTGGAGGATGCCTTTGACGTCCTGTTTGAATCAGAGGATATACTGCACTTCGGCTCATATCTGAACGGCATAGAGATACTGAAGCGCTATGGTGTAGATTTTGTATAAAGATAATTGTTAGGATAGATAGCTAGCGATGAAGAGATTGCGTTTGACAACGAACTTTGCCGTGAGTTGGATGTTGGCAACATATCTTGCCAGCGGCGCGGTGCGTACGGTGTGTTATGCTGTGCTTGCCAAGCTTAGAGTAGGTTCCTTATATATTTTGGCGACGAATGTGGTTATATACGCGCCGTTATTTTGCATGTTGTTTGTCGACAGCCGGCTGAGAAGGAAAGCTATTCGCTTTTTTATGTTATACTTGGGAATTGCGCTGTTTTTCCTTATTACGCTGGCAATTCATCCTAATTATTTGGAATATTACACGAGAGATGTATTTGGTGCGATCTACGCCGTCTTTCGTCCGGATACGGGAGCTTTGTTCGGATTTCTGGCAGTTTATTTGTGCAGCAATTTCAAACAGCTCCGAAAGGCGCTTTTGTATGCGGCCTATCTGATGCTTTTATACGGCATCTACCAATTTCTGATGGCTCGCAGACTGGGGTATTGGGAGGCCTACTCATATCAGGGGGATATGGAGGAGCTCAACTACAATCTAGCCTTTGGCTATTCGATGATTTTCTGTTGCATTGTCTTCTTTGACTCCTTCCTGAGCAATCGCAAGCGCTGGTACGATCTGATATTGACGGCTTTGTGCTTCGTATTAGTGCTTACTGAAGGTTCGCGTGGACCTATGGTGTGCTTCGTGGCTTATATCGTTCTCTATTGCCTTTTGCGGATCAAGAACATGTCCCTCCCCAAGAAACTGTTGATCGTCGCGTTGGTGATCGCCGCGTATGTCGTCCTTGCCAACACATGGACAGACATCCTGTCCTGGTTTATCAAGTTGCTTTCGGGTATGAACATTAACTCCAGAACCATTGAAATGCTGCTCAACGACACGCTCATGTCCGATAATGGGCGTAACCGTATCGCTGAACTGGCATGGGAGGTTATTGATCAGCAGGGTTTCTTTGGCAATGGGGCTTACGGTTCCAGATGGGCGATTGCCCCCAGCTATTATTGGGGATATCCGCACAACATTTTTCTGGAGTTTATCATTGACTATGGCTGGATGCTTGGCTGTATACTGCTGGGCGCGTTGGTCTTTGCTATTTTGCGCACGTTGTTTAGTGCTGACGATGAGACGTTGTGCGTGTTGTGCGTGTTGCTTTCCATGAACGTCAAGCTGTTTCTTTCGGACTCATACTGGGCATATCAGTTTTTCTGGGCGCTGCTGGGATGCATGGCGTTGGTCGGCAGTGGCGTTGGCCGCCGGTTCATCAAGAGGAAACGAAGTATCTTACAGCGGATAGAGAGGTGATGGGCGTTTGTTTTTGCATATTATGGGCAATACCATGTATACCGAGGACATGATCTCGTTTGTCTATTCGCAGTTTGATGCCAGCGAACATCAGTTTGTAAACGGTTTGCTCAATTCGAAAAGAATGAAGGAGCTTTGTGCCGGCACGGGCAAGCTTGTTCATGCGCCGAAAAGTGTGCGGCCCAAGAACCTGATCGCATACATTCGCGCGCTGAAGAAAAGCGACGGGATTGTCCTGCACGGCGCCTTTTCCGCAAAGCATTTGCTTATTCTGTCGTGGTTTCCCGATTTACTTCCCAAGGTCAACTGGATTGTCTGGGGCGGAGATATTTATCGGCATAATCTTCCCCCTAAAAGCCTGCAGGACCGCCTGGCGGAAAAACTGCGCGTGCGGCTCGCACCGAAATTTGGATATATTACCACGCTGACGGATAAGGACTATCCACTGGTAAAAGAGTGGTATAAGGTAACGGGAAAATGGCTGAAGGCCTCCTACCCCGTGCCACTACAGCACCCCGGCACAATGGAAAAGCTGCACGCGCTGGGATTACAAAAGCATAAGACGGAGAATGATACGGTCAACCTGGTTCTGGGTAATTCTGCGACAGAGACAAACTGCCACTTTGAGGCGCTGGAAAAGCTCAGGAAGTATGCGGGCCGGAAGATCAACCTGTATCTTCCGCTTAATTACGGCTTTAAGGGCTATGAGGCATACGCAGACAAGGTAATTCAGACTGCACAGGAGATCTTTGGAGAGAAAAATGTCTTCCCTGTCCGGGATCGGATGACGGGGGACGAATATGTGGATTTTCTGAGCCGGATGGATGTTGCGGTGTTCAACAACAACCGCCAGCAGGCGATGGGAAATATCGCCATACTGAATGCCTGCGGGGCGAAGGTTTACATCCGGCAGGATACGACGATGTGGCAGGGGTATCTGGAGAAGGGCTACCATTTGGAATCCGTTTCGCAGATCGACGAAGAAGATTACGCCTCGTTTATCCATTATGACGAAGAGACAAAGAATATCAATATGCAGTGTATTGCAAAGAATGTCGATATACGGAACTTAAAAGACAAGTGGGAGACCATATTCCGGGTGATGAAGGGATTAGACAATGCGTGACCTGAGAGAACAAGAGAGTAGTACGACTGTAACCAGCAATGTGCTTTGGAGGTTGGGAGAGCGCATCGGCGCGCAGGGTGTCAGTTTTATCGTTTCGATCGTCTTGGCACGTCTCCTTTCGCCGGAGCATTACGGGATTGTTTCTCTGGTGACGGTATTTAACAACATACTAAGCGTTTTTGTGCAAAGCGGCCTTGGTTCGGCATTGATTCAGCGGAGCGACGTGGATGAATTGGATTACTCCACAGTTTTTTGCTTCAACCTGGGGATATCAATTCTCCTTTACGCAGGAACATTCTTTTTCGCTCCGACGTTGTCCAGATTTTATGAACAGCCGGAGATGACGCCAGTTGTCCGGGTGCTTTCACTGACGTTGCTCATGGGTGGCATCAATGCTGTGCAGCAGGCCCGCGTTTCGCGCCGGATGGAGTTCAAGCTCTTTTTCAAGGCAACCTTGATCGGGACGATTTTTTCCGCCTTCGTGGGCATCGGCATGGCGATGGCCGGGTTGGGCGTATGGGCGTTGGTGGGTCAGATCCTTTCTAATCAGCTTATAGACACGATCCTACTTTGGATTACAATCGACTGGAAACCGTCTTTTCGCTTTTCCGTTGAACGCTTTAAGCCCCTCTATCGGTTTGGTTGGCGGGTGTTCGCTTCTTCGCTGTTGGATACGCTGTATAAGAACCTACGTTCTCTGTTGATTGGCAAAATTTATACCGAAAAGGATCTGGCATATAACAACCGTGGCAACCACGTGCCAGAGCTAATCATTACAAACGTCAACACCTCCATTCAGAGCGTCATTTTCCCGGCATATACGCGCTGCGGCGGGGATCGGCAGAAGATACTGTCGCTGATGCGCAAGGCGGTGCGGCTGTCGTCGTTTTTAATTTTCCCATGTATGGTCGGAATTGCCGTGGTTGCAGAGCCACTCGTGTGCGTGTTGTATACGCAGAAGTGGCTTCCCGCGGTATTCTATATGCAGGTGGGCTGCTTCAGTTATGCCCTGTGGCCGCTGCATACGACAAACCTACAGGCGATTTTGGCGGTAGGACGCAGCGACGTGTATTTGCGGCTGGAAATTATCAAAAAGGTAGTCACCGTAGTTGCATTAATTATCTGTGTGCAGATCAGTCTGCGCGCACTGGTGTGGAGCGCGGTGCCGCTGGGCATTTTCTCACTGATCGTAAATGCCTTTCCCAACAAGAATTTGATTGGATACGACTTTCAGGAACAAATTTCGGATATTCTGCCCGCCCTGATTATGTCTGTGGCGATGGGCGCGGGGGTTTTTCTGCTGGGTATGCTTCCGTTCGGCAGCATGCTTGTCCAATTGGTCGCGCAGGTGATTTTGGGCGTGCTGCTATATATTGGAATGGCCTGTGCCAGCAAAAATGCGGAATTTAAATACGTATGGAATTACGCGAAGGGTTTTTTAAAGAAGCTGTTCCATCGGTGACAGAGGAAGGAATCTGAACAATGGCAGACTGGAAAACCAAGATAAATGATCTGCTCGACCGGCGCGCTGCTGTAATGGAGGCTGGCGGTCCGGGGCGGGTTGCCAAGCAACACAATGGAGGTAAGCTGACGGCCCGAGAGCGCATGGAGGCACTTTTCGACGATGAGACGTTTGTGGAATTGAACGATATGATTACCTCCCGTGCGGTCGATTTCGGTATGGACAAGAAGCGCAAAGTTGGCGATGGCGTTATTACCGGTTACGGGCTCATTCATGGCCGGCTTGCGTTTGCAGCATCTCAGGATTTTACCGTCAGCGGTGGCTCTCTGGGTGAAGCACATGCACGCAAGATCTGCATGGCGATGGATAAGGCGCTTGAAATGCGGGCACCGTTTATCTCTATGAATGACAGCGGCGGAGCGCGCATTGAAGAAGGGATCGACAGCCTTGCAGGCTATGCGGACATATTTTACCGCAATACCATGGCATCCGGTGAGATCCCCCAGATCTCTGTCATCCTCGGACCGTGTGCGGGGGGCGCATGTTACTCCCCGGCGATCTGTGACTATGTGTTTATGACGGAAAACACCAGCCAAATGTATATTACGGGTCCACAGGTTGTTCGCGAAGTGACGGGCGAAGAGATTACAGCCGTGGCGCTGGGTGGCTCTAATGTGCATGCGTGCAAAAGCGGCGTCGCGCATTTTGTTTATCCAAACGACTTGGAGTGTCTCAACGGTGTGCGCCAGCTTTTGTCCTATCTGCCTCAGAACCGTGAAGGGAAGTCCATGGAGGTGCGCGGTGTTGAGGTGGATCGCTGTGCCGAGCTGCCGGAGATCGTGCCTTGTGACGCAAAGCAGGCATACGATGTGCGCGATGTGATCAGCACGTTTGTCGATGAAGATAGCTTCTTTGAGGTGCAGAGCAGTTTTGCCAGGAACCTTGTCGTAGGCTTCGCCCGTATCTCGGGCAAGACGGTAGGAATCGTTGCTAACCAGAGCAATTACCTGGCTGGATCTTTGGAAATCCATGCCTCCGACAAGGGAGCGCGCTTCATCCGTTTTTGTGACAATTTTAACATACCGCTTTTGACGCTGGTCGACGTTCCTGCTTTCCTGCCGGGTAGCGATCAGGAGTATAACGGCATTATACGCCATGGGGCAAAGTTGCTCTATGCCTATGCGGAGGCGACCGTGCCAAAGATCAGTCTCATTATGCGAAAGGCCTATGGCGGGGCATACATCGCCATGAACAGCAAGGGCTTGGGAGCGGATGTGGTCTACGCATGGCCGATCGCTGAGATTGCCGTCATGGGCGCCTCGGGCGCTATTGCCGTGATCGGGAGGAAGGCGATTGATGCGGCGGAAGACAAGGAAGGAAAGTATGCCGAGCTGGTTAAGGAATATAACAGCAAATTTATGACGCCTTATATTGCCGCAGAGCATGGCTATGTAGACGCGGTCATCTTGCCCTCCGAAACGCGTGAGCGCATTGTGTCTGCATTGGAGATGCTCAAGGACAAGGAGCGGCATGGCCGCAGAAGACATGGGAATATTCCGCTTTGATAGATAATGGAGAGTAGTATGAAGGATAGGGAGCTTTCAGAAGAGATGGTTCTGGCAATGGCCACTGCTGCGATTGCGGAAGAAGAAGGCTTTGAGATCAAACGCGTTCGCGTTGTGTCTTTTCGCAGAATTCGCAAGACGGCGCTGGAACAGTATGTTGAAGATCATGCAATTGCATACAAAAAATTTGTTTTGCCAACGCCTTCTGTGAACAACTGACTTTGGGAAAAGAGGGTATGAGAATGAACAAATATCGCATTAAAATTAACGATCAGGTGTACGAAATGGAGATTGAGCTGCTCAAGGAAGGCGAGCCGTCTACAACGGAGCCAGAAGTAAAGAAGATTCCGCCTTGTAGCAGGAGTACGGTGAACCAGAAACACAGTGTGCAAGCCGTGGCAGATGGCGTGGTAAATAGTCCCATGCCGGGAACGGTGCTCGAAATCAAGGTCAAGGAAGGCGACATGGTGCTTGCCGGCCAGACGGTGCTTATCCTCGAGGCGATGAAGATGGAAAATAGCATTGATGCACCCAAGGCCGGACGGATTGCGCAGCTGCAGGCCGTGGAAGGCGAAACCGTGGCCAGCGGGGATTGCCTCTTTGTGATTGAATGATTTTTTTGCCAAGGGGAAAAGCCATGCTGAAAATGGAAGGGAAAAAGCTCAATATAACGGATACAATCCTGCGCGACGCGCATCAGTCGCAGGCGGCGACGCGTATGCGCATTGAGGATATGCTCCCCATCTGCGAAGTGCTGGACGATATGGGCTACTGGTCACTGGAGTGCTGGGGCGGCGCTACATTTGATGCCTGTATGCGTTATTTGGATGAAGATCCATGGGAACGCCTGCGCGCGCTGCGCAAAGCCATGCCCAAAACGAAGCTTCAGATGCTTCTTCGTGGGCAAAATCTGCTGGGCTACCGTCATTATGCGGATGATGTGGTTGACGCCTTCTGTGGGCGGGCAATCGAAAATGGCATCGACGTAGTGCGTATTTTTGATGCGCTGAATGATGTGCGCAATATGGAAACGGCCATGTCCAGTGTGAAAAAGTACGGTGGAATCTGCGAAGCTGCGCTGTGTTATACCACCAGCCCCGTTCATACAGACGATTATTTCGTAAAACTGGCGATCACGTTGGAGCAGATGGGCGCCGATGTAATTTGCATCAAGGATATGGCCAATCTGCTTCTGCCGCAGAATGCCTATGCGTTGGTCAAAAAATTGCGCGAGAAGGTGCATGTGCCACTGCACTTCCACACGCACAATACCACCGGCACGGGTGCCATCAGTACATATATGGCGGTCTTGGCGGGGGTTGATATCATTGACTGCGCGCTTTCACCGCTGTCCAATGGTACTTCGCAGCCTGCTACAGAATCGCTCGTGGCCTCTTTGCAAGGTACGCCCAGGGACACGGGATTGGATCTGAAAAAATTGAACGTTGCCGCGTCCCATTTTAAAGCGGTCGCAAAAAAACTGCAAAATGAGGGACTGCTGGACGTCAACGTATTGCAGGTGCAGACCGACACGCTGCTCAATCAGGTGCCTGGCGGTATGCTTTCCAATTTGATGATGCAGCTTCGGCAAGCCAACGCGGAAGACGCCCTTGACGATGTGCTTTCAGAAATCTGCGCTGTACGTAAGGATTTCGGCTATCCACCGTTAGTTACGCCCACGAGCCAGATTGTTGGCGCGCAGGCGGTACTCAACGTGCTGACGAAGAGCCGATACAGCATATTTACGCAGGAATCGAAAATGTTGCTGCATGGCGAATACGGGCGTTTGCCAGGCCACGTCAACGAGGAAGTACGCAACAAGGCGATTGGCGACAGTAAGATTGTTGAATGCCGTCCTGCCGATCTCATTGCTCCGGAATTGGAGGAGATGCGGAGAATGGCGGGGGAATACGCGCACAGCGAAGAAGATTTGCTCAGCTATATCATGTTCCCGCACGTTGCGGAGGAATTTTTGAAAAGAAAGTATAACCAAGAAAGTGAACCGGCATGCGAGGTACGGGAAATCGAGGTTGAATGGAAGAAGGCGCACACATGGAATTGCTAAAAGGAAAAGTATGCTTGATTACTGGAGCGGGCAGGGGTATCGGTGCGGCGATCGCTACGCTTTTTGCCCAAAACGGTGCGATTGTTTATGCCAATGATGTCCGTCCGGAGGCAGTAGAAAGCTGGTGTGGGGAGGTCAACAACAACTGCACGGGCGAGGTGCTTCCCGCATGCTTTGACATTGTCAGCGAAAAAGCGGCCAAGGAAGCCGTATTGCAGATCAAAAAGCAGAGTGGCCACATTGATGTGCTGGTAAACAACGCAGGCGTCGAGTTTAACGAACTCATTGGCATGATCAGCCGCGAGAACATGGAGAAGATGTTCAGCGTCAATGTTTTTGGCACCATCAACATGTTGCAGATCGTCAGCCGAATCATGGGGCGTCAGGAGCAGGGCGGAAGCATCATCAACATCGCCTCAATGGTGGCTCTGCGAGGGAATCGCGGCCAACTGGTTTATTCGGCGACGAAGGGTGCTGTCGTTTCTTTGACGCGCTCTGCCGCCAAAGAGCTTGCAGAGAAAAAAATCCGCGTCAATGCCATTGCCCCGGGTTTGACCAATACAAAGATGATGCAGCAGGCCGACCAGGAAAAACTTGCTGGCAGGATCGCGAATATTTGCATGGGGCGTCTGGCAGAGCCTGAAGACATTGCAAAGGCCTGCATGTTCATGGCGTCGGATCTTTCGGGGTATGTTTCCGGTCAGGTACTGGCTGTAGATGGCTGTACGATCATGTAAACTGCGGGGAAAGGTGGATGAGAACGTGTTTCTAGGTATAGAGCAGTGGAAAAGAGACTCTATAGCGATAGAGGATGACGAGGGGCGCGTCGTTTCTTACGGGGAACTGTGTGATTTTGTCGACACATTGGGCGGGCTTGGCTTACCGCGTAGCCTCGTTTTTTGCCTTTGCCAAAACAGCGCAGGCTCGTTAGCGGGATTCGTTGCTTTTATGAGCCACCGTCAGGTTCCGGTGTTGCTTAATGCAAATTTGGATCGCAGTCTGCTCAGCGAGTTGGATGAGCGCTATGCACCCAGCTACTATTGGGTTCCGTGCACTATGGAGAGCGAATTCCACGCCGAGAATATCTTTGAGGCGTATGGATACGTGCTGCTCAAGACGAAGAACGCGCCGTATCCAGTGAACGACAAACTCTCCATGTTGCTGACCACATCCGGCTCCACCGGAAGCCCGAAGATGGTGCGGCATAAGTATGGAAACCTTGAGGCCAATGCCCGCAACGTCGCCACAGTGTTTTCCTGGACGAGCGCGGAGCGCGGCATCTGCGATTTACCGATGCACTATACGATGGGCTTGAACGTCATCAACAGCCATTTGGTTTCGGGGGCCACGGTGCTGATGATTCAGCGCAACCTCATGGATCCGGAATTTTGGACGTTTATTGCCGAACATGAGGGTACGAATTTCTGCGGTGTGCCTTACAGCTACGAGGTGATGCGTCGCGTCGGGTTTGACAAGATGGATCTTCCCAAGCTGCGTACACTGGCAGAGGGCGGAGGTAAACTGACCGACAAGATGTTCCAGTGGATTGCCGGCTATTGCGCGGCTTCAGGCAGGCGCTTCTTTGCTACGTTCGGTACGAGTGAAACCAGCGCGCGCATGTGCTTTTTGCCGCCGGAACTGGCGCTCGAAAAAATTGGAAGCATTGGCAAGGCGATCCCGCAGGGCGAGTTGTTTCTTCTGGACGAAAAGGTCAACGATGATGGTTCCGCAGACGGCGAGCTCGGCTATCGTGGTCCGAACGTGACGATGGGTTACGCGCTTAACCGTGAAGAGCTGCTCAAGGATGATGAATTTCAGGGAGAATACCATACCGGCGACATTGCTCGACGCGATCAGGATGGTTTTTATTACATCATTGGCCGCAAGAAGCGCTTTTTGAAGCTGTATGGGCTGCGGGTTAGCCTTGATCAGACAGAGCGCATCCTTCGCACGGAGTTTGGTTGCGAATGTGTCTGTACGGGCGATGATCGGCATATGAATATTTACATCACCGATCCCTCGTTGAAAGAGAAGATCCGGCCGTTCATCAGCGAAAAAACGCATCTGCATATATCCACATTCCGAGTCTTTGTCGTCGATGAAATTCCGCGCAACGATTACGGAAAAGTCAAGTATGCCCAACTGGACGCCTTGGCAAATGTTGGGCAATGAGACGGGTCTATTACGCGGAAATTGATTTTGGGGAAGCGCCTTCGTGTTTCGGCGAAGCGCTTTCCGAGCATCTGAATGCCATAACGAACGAAGGAAAGCGAAAGGCGTCCTGGAGTGCCTGGCGGTTGTTGGAGTGTGCGCTTATGGAAGCGCACGTCCCTCGCGTACCGAAAGTCGCCTTTTTGGACGGGGGCAAGCCCTGTTTTCTGGAGAGCGATCTGTATTTTAGCATTTCGCACAGTGGGAATCTGTGTGCTGTGTCGCTTTCGGATTGCTTGACGGGAGTAGATGTAGAGCGCGTACGTAAGACCTATTCCCTGGCGCTGATACGCAGAACGCTTTCCCCAGCGGAGCAGGCTTGTTTTGACGGGGATTTTACGAGGCTATGGTGTCGTAAGGAGAGCATGGCCAAACTTACGGGTGTTGGGCTGACAGCGTACCCAATGTATCTGGATATCGTGCAAGCGCGGTATGTTTTTTCCGAAAGCGAGCTTTGCGACCTGTCGGGAAATGAATACCGTATCTGTGCGGCTTTTGAAGAGGGCGATGAAAGGGTCAAGTGGCTTCATATGGATACGCACGGTGGACTTTAAGAATAAGGGTAAGGGATGAACGTGTACATGCTTGCAAAAGCAAGCAATAAATATTGTACAATTCCAACTTCCAAGGTAATGCGACAGCGAATTATATGGATCCGAACAAGCCATGGATGGTAGAAAGTGTGCGCTAATGTAACTCAATGACTTGTGTAGAATAGACGGTGGATTTACCGTGTTAAAATACTAAAAACCCCTTTGAGGGATGCCGAACAGACATATCTCAAAGGGGTTTTTGTATGACGAAAACCTCTCGCCAGGGGAGCGGTTGTAAAGAAGGCAAAAGTGGATACCGCAGAAAGAAAAACTCCCTTGGCTCGTGTGGTCTACCAACTGCACAAGCCAAGCGAAGGGAGGTCATTGGGAGAGAACGACATAAATAGTTTATCGCCCACAAGCAAGAATCGCAAATATCACATAGTATTTGCGCTGAAATATCGGTGCAAAGTGTTCTATGGACAGAAGGGAAAAGAAGTTGGGGAGATCCTGGGAACACTGTGTAACTGGAGGAAAGAGAAAATCATAGGGGCAGAAGTATGTCCGCACCACAACATGTTCATAGAGATACCCCTAAATATTCGGTATCCAGTTTCATGGGATGTCTGAAAAGGGAAGAGCAGCCTAATGATATACGAAAAGTACTCGGAATTGAAGTATAAATACCGTAATGAGCAGTTTTGGTGCAGAGGGTACTATGTCGATACGGCAGGCA
This sequence comes from Clostridiales bacterium, assembly GCA_019419995.1. Classification (GTDB taxonomy): domain Bacteria; phylum Bacillota; class Clostridia; order Christensenellales; family Aristaeellaceae; genus SFTH01. The sequence goes on along the minus strand of JAHZHZ010000006.1, from coordinate 12,798 downwards.
AAAAGCAAAGAAAATAGAGAAATACATATGGGCCAGGTGGAAGAAGACGAGGCCGGAGTACAGTTAACGATGGGAAACATCAAAAAAGCCAGTTTACCCGCCACAAGTAATAATCCTTCACGACAGGTAGAGCATACCTACGCGACGTGACGCATGCGCTAGTATTCCAGGGTTTTACCCGTTTATGCTCCCGGCTTTGCCGGGGGATATTTATTTGTGCTGGTAAGCGCCCTAAGAATTATACAATTTGGCGAAATTTCCCGAAGAAGACCTTGCCACAGGGGCTCTCAGGCTCAGTGGGGTAAAAAAACGCCCTATTGGTTTTGTATCAAAGGTAAGTAGGAAATCTGGCACCCTTACCAGAAAGTGGTACAATCTAACGAAAAGGGAGAGAGGGTAAAATTCAGGGGAAAATTCCACCGCTTTTTACCTCGGGGGAAAATGGGGGAGGCTTCTTGACGTGGAACAAGAAGCCTCTGAAGTGCGGGGGGACAGTTTAATTCGTTTGGCATAATTTTAAAAACTTGATTTATCTATATTTCTCGTCATTTTTCGGCTGAATCATCGTCGATACTTTTGATTCCGACGAGTATTTTGGACGATGAATCGTATATAAGCTCATATTTGGAACCTTTGGAAAACTCAAAATCAGCGCCTAAATGCTTTCTCATCGTTACCGAATCAAGATAATAAGTTTGTTTCTTGGGCTCTCCTGTTGAAAAAACATAACTCCATGTGTGAGGAGCCACACCTCTCGACTCTCTGTTACAATATTCAAATACGCCCTGTACTTTTATAAAATCTCTCTGCTGAATGCTGTGAATATCCTGAATTCCCTTCTGAACGGTCATAAAAAAGCAAAGGCCCCCCACTACTAACGTAGCTTTTGTTTCGAAATCTATTTTTCGTTTAAAGATCCGAAACAATCCGAAGATGATACAGAATATACCAGCTATAAATGCAATTACATCGAAAAAAAGTACATTATACCACAATCCATCCAACGTATACATCATTTTATTCAGACTGGCAACGCTGCTCGTACGCTATAAACTGAGAATCGGGTGCAAGTATGAATACCTCTCACAACAGTTCCGCGGAAACGTGTTTTGCTATAAACTTCTTGGCGAGTAATATTGGGATAACGGGTAGACAAGGTATGCTTGTATGTTGAATCGTTTTTAGGAATGATTTTATTGTCCACAAAGCGCTCTGTCTTACTTAATGCCTTTCCCACCCCGAAGTCAATTGCAACACCCAATACCGTTTTTTCCTTCAGCCAGCCAATCAATCCCCTTTCCTTGAACCGTTTCCTGTACGAATAACATTTGATGCTATATTATGAGCGATACCCGAGCCCGGCTAATGTTATCATCATATGTTAGGCTTTAATCCATGCAGATGTTGTCTCATTCATATGAGAATGAATCACCATCGTCTCTCAACGCAATGCTTCAATTCAATGAACATCTTAATTCCGATCACTCTATCACGTCAATGACTGCTTTTGAATGGGTGAAATAGGATACTTCATATTGTTTTCCCACTTCCATGCCAAGAGTATCATCATCACACGTGATCAGGTTTGGGCAAAATCTAACCAATCCACCATGGCATTCTTGGGTCAGTCATTGGTACGGAGGTACTTCCCGCTTTGCGGACTCATCATTGCTACTTTCAATGCCAACTGCTGTCGCAAGGATGTGGGGGTACTCCCATGGCTCGTATTTGGGTATGGAAGGTACGGGGGTAAAACGTAGTTGAATAGTTTCAGTTTATATACCGTAGCCATCGGCCATATAATGTATAGATATTGGTAACCTTTCCGGCATCTTCGCCACATTTCACAGTATCAATTCTTATGTATCCCAGTCAGAACATTTATTCGTATTCTGGTTATTGGCACGGTACAATTTCATGATGCGTTGTTCATCTTCCGAACCCAACGCAATTTGAGATATGTTGTTCATATCGACAAACGTGCAGCCATCATCATAACCATATTCGTCAACTACATGAATTTGGCAGGATTCCTCGTCAACATTTTCAATAAAACCTACAACATCAACAACGCCACTGTCACGCAATTCAATCGATACAAGGCTTCTCGTTTCTTTTGCAAAAGAAAGAATGGATAAATCAATGTATGATGGGTCAATGTAGGGGAGTTTAATGCATTCCATACATAAATTATTCAGTTTCGCCATCTTATCATGGTAACGTCCAGAACAGTCTATACGAAAAACATCGTCGGTGTCATTGACAACGATTCCGTCATAATCTCCATTTGGAGAAATCAGAAGCATTGCGAAGCGAGTTTCATTGACGCACAGGAGTTTCCCAAACATAAATTTGGATGTATCCGATAAATTACCATATACTGCTACATAAGTACCTTCATCGCACAACCTTTTCATAATATTATACATTGAATGAATACCTCCTTATCCGAAGGTCAAAGAGTTACTGTTCTCGTAAATAATGGGGATCATCTTAAGCGCTGCGCCCGGCCCACCGGTAACGGTGGGATCGGTAATTAATCCCGCGTGCCCCAGTTGAATTTTCCACAATCCTGTCAGCAAACTGAGGTTTGGCTGCAAAATCACCGCAAACACCGCCAGTAGCGCAGCTACGGCCAGCAGCATGTGGTACAGCAGATTGGGGTCTGCCTTTATCTTTTCCACCGATAAAAATTTCATGGCATCGCTCATTTCCATTGCAGTTTATCTATCCTGATTCTATCAAAAACCGAGGCCTGTGGCAAGGGTGGACTAGGGTATAAATGGTTCTGCGGCCTGGACGTCATGGACAAGGCGCCGTACGCATCGACGATCAGCCAGAACCGACGGCGGCGGTTCCGGGACAACGACATTGCAGAGCAGATATTCAACGAGATCCTGCGGCAATGCGTTGAGAAAGGACTGGTGGGCGGAGCGATCCTGTATACGGATTCGACGCACGTCAAAGCCAAGGCGAACAAACCTAAGAAGAAGCTTGTGGAAGTCGCGGTCACGCCCAAAGCATATCTCAGCGAACTGGACGCGCAGGTGGATCAGGAATGGGAGGGACTGAGAAAGAAACCTTTTGATCGGGACGACGACGCACACAAGGGCGGAGAAATGACTACGCGCATGCAGAGCACGACCGATCCGGAGAGCGGACAGCAGAGCCGCGACGGGAAACCGGACAGATTCCACTACAGCGAGCACCGAATAGTGGATAGCAAGTGCGACGTCATCGTCAATGTGCATGTAGAGCCAATAAATATTAACGACGTAACCCCGCTGCCAAAGATCCTCGAGGAAATCAAAGATAGGCTGGGAAGATTGCCGCGATACATGGGGCTGGACGCCGGATACCACAACGCCGGAATCGCGCACCTGCTGGAAACGACATGCTCGGAATTCAGAACATGCGGGAACAGTGCTTCCTGACCGCGGCCGTCCAGAACATCAAGAGGCTGGTCGCCTCTTTCCGCCTCACCTTTTTTCTTATCCCTGCTTTTTACCCCTGCGTTTGGGTTTAAACGCAGGGGGTGTCAGAGCTCTGTGCCCGCCGCAGACTGTTCTGCGGCGGGCTAATGTTTGTATACTATTCCTTTAAAAGCTTTTTCTTTATATTATTGAAGTTCTCAATATACATGAGTAACTTATCATTATCCGCAGGGAGCATCAATGTTGGCTTTCTGGTCCCACATATCCGCACATTCCCATCAGCACTTACATCATCCGCTGTGTAAGGTCCGAGAGATTGGCCGTGTATGTGTGGATATCGAACGCATATCATAGCAATTTCCTCGGTGGTAAGCATACTTGCATCAAAATGAAACTCCTCTATGTTGGGAAGTGTTGATAATACTGTGGTTGCATGGTCATCCAGAACAATAGAATTCAAATCCACGCGTCTCAGCGATGCCATCCCTTCAAGGAATGACATGGATTGCATGTGATATTTATGTTCAACGCTCCCACCCCAGAACCGAACCTCCTCCAGAGTATTGGAAGTGTTCAGCTTCGAAGGATAATTCGTTAGTTTCTTTGAATCACAAATACTTAGTATACGAAGACGTTTATTTGCTGACAATTGCCACAAATCAGTAATGTTTCGACAGTGCTCGATTCGTATGGCTGTCAAATTCGGCATATCGGCTAAGGGAGCTAGATCAGTCAGGCAGGTGCAGTCATCCAAGTACAGGACTTCATAGGTAGAACCATACTGATCCACAAAGTGTTCCAAGCCAGCCTGCGTAAGTCTATGAATGTGCAATTCTGATCGATTTTTTGTATATTGCATCTCTTTGTCGATTATCAACGGCGTCAATTTCCCGTACGTCCTCCGCGTTCCCTGCAGAACAACTGTTTATCAGCTTCATGAAAAAAGAAAACATTGTTTTCAATCTGCATATAAATCTCCTTTCTTGGTGTTGTACATGGATTATCTTAACTGACTATACACTCTGTTCTGGTAGATACGTCGGCCAGGGCTCCACACCTTATTGCAAGTATTGAGATTGTTTATCCCTCGTTTCATCATTCTCATATACTCATCGACAAAAGCATCCTGAGTTGTTTTTGCAGGTTTCCACGAGATAGAGATCACTTCATCTTTATATTTGGGAGACCTTTGGATATCTGAGGTAATCGCTCTCTTATATCCGCCTTTTCCTACATAGTTAGTGCCTGATTTGAAGATAATTTCGTAGGATCCCGTTGCTTTTTGCAGAGGTGAAGCTGCATCTGCGGCCTTACATACAGTTTTAGCCGCCTTAACAGCGTCGTTTGCACCTTCTACGGCTCTTGCGGTTCCCTTCATCATCCTTGTAGCCTCGCCAACACCCGTTACGCAAGGTACAAGGTCTACGATATCTCCAGCCAAGCCAGTTCCACGGATCTAAAGGATTACTTATAACTTCGACAATGCTTGCGCCTAGGGATATTACGTCGAAGCTGGTATCCCAAAAGGCTCCGTTCATATCAACGCGGTGAATCGGATTGTTGCCGCAGTATGCATAGGTATTCCGGTCAGCGATAGTACCGATAGATTCACGAATCGCCGCATCGGTATCAGGGTTGATGAAGCGCATGAGTTCCGGATAGTAGTAGCGTTCTTTGAGCCAGTACATCCAGGTTTCCTCATCGCAGACATAACCACAATACCGGAACGGATTGCGTTTACCCAACGTATCGGCCAAGGTGCCGGTGGCACTCAGCGGCTTGCCCCATGCATCATACTTATACTCTACTACGAGGGCCCAGGTGTCGTCAACGATTCCCACGATGTCTCCCTGCAGGTTAAGGAGGTAGGTGTACACCGTGCCGTTGAACTCCACCTTTGCCGGATAGCTCTGCGCATCGTAGAAGAAGTGCAACTTATCCTTGTGTGCTACTCCGTTGAAATCCGTGGAGTTCACCGTCTAGTGAGTGAGCAGTTTACCGTGGTAAGCATTCATTCTGAAAATATCACGGGTCTTTCCATCCCTATGAGGTAAAAAATTCCCTACCAGGATTGTATCAAATCCTGGTAGGGAATCTGGCTCCCTTACCAAAAAGTAAACCAATCCGGCGAAAAGGGAGAGGGGGTAAAATTCTCAAGGAAAGTTCCGCTGTTTATACCCTGGAGTAATGAGGCGATTGATTGCTGCTGCTCTGCCTTAGGGTAGACATGCGCTTTAATACGATGCACATCAGTCAATCATTCCCACACCCAAAGTAGCATTCGCAGGTAAATGCCATTTTCTTAAAATGATTGAAACTTACGTATCCTCTCACTTCCCATGAAGCGTAAGTTTTATCATGGAAAGCTGCTACCCTTGCGAGTGGCTGCTTAGAAGAGAGGTGGAGGAATCGAACCTCTAAGTACTTGTGTCATAAGCAGTTTAGGTTTTGACTATTGTCAAAAACGTCATGCTTTAACCAAGCGTAGTCAATGTGCCAGCATCCATTTCAAAACATGCATCACATAATTCATTGATGTCCATCATGTTATGACTTGCAATTAAAATCGTTTTGCCCTGATTGCGCAATTGCTTCAAAACATTGCGCATCTCCTTAACGCCTTTGTTGTCTAATCCATTGAAGGGTTCGTCAAGGACGAACAACTCAGGATCTTCCATGAGTGCCTGAGCAATTCCCAGCCGCTGTTTCATACCAAGTGAATATTTTTCAACTGCTTTCGGCGATTCGGGATCAAGTTCAACCAAGCGCATCACATCTTTTAGTTTTTCTTTTTTTACCTTCCCACGTATATTCGCTAAGTATCTCAGATTGTCATATCCGGAGTATCCAGAAAGAAATCCAGGTTCTTCAATGATCATGCCAATATTCATTTTTCCAAGCGGAATACGCTTTCTTTCGCAACCATCTATTATGATTTTCCCCGTATAATCCTGGATTAAGCCGCAAATGCACTTGAATAATACGGTTTTTCCCGATCCATTTCTCCCGATGATGCCATTTATCTTTCCAGGTCTGAAACTTGCGGACACATCTACCAGTGCCATTGTATCTTTATATCGTTTCCCGACGTTTTCTAGAATAATCTCCATGATCATCGTACCTCCTCATACCTTCAGCCTTGAATAGTCTTTTCGTAGATTTGTCGCAAGGGAAAAAAGGGTTAAACTGATACATGCGGCAATTATATAGAATAAGACCGCATATTGAAGCGTGGGGTACGCCGTTTCAACGCCTCCGTCAATTACGCTAAGTAATGCCAACGATGCTGGAGAAAATTTATAAATCGCTCCACTGTTTAAGATTCCACCAATAGACATACTTATAAAAGCCATGACGGCCAGGGCAAAGCAACCTATTGATCGATGGCTCACAAAATTGAGAAATGCCGCAAATATGCCGCCCCAAATCGCAAATCCAAGGTTTAGACTCATAGAGAGTACCGTCGCCCGCAGCAATGGATAGTTTACAATAACCTTATATTGAAACGCCATTCGAATGCCATAGCTGTTATAAACATCTGTTTTGGAAAGTGTAATCATGCCGCTTTGCCATTCTGTACAGAAATTCAATTTCTGTACAATAATACAAAAAAAGAGAATGATCATTAGAAGCCACGTGAAAGCCAGACAAATTACAGTAAAAATCTTTCCTAAAGTCCATGCTCCTTTTCCGCTTCGTATTAAGATATACTGTTCGCCAATATCGATACCCGGTATATCCAAAATCATGAAAGCAAAGAAGAGGAGTAAGCATCCTTGTGTGTTTGCGTTGCTGAATAGTTGAACCATCAATTCAAGCAAGGATACTTTGACTTCAAATGCGGAACAAAAGTCTCGCACCCCCCGCAGCGTATAGTCCAGATAAATAAACAGAAGAATCAATAACAGTAGAAACCGCGGATGTCGAAATGTCTTTTTTAGAGTCACTGAGCAAACTCCATATGCGCGACTAAACATTTAACATCCTCCTTAGTCTCCGGCAAGTGCAGAATGCAAGCAAACAGGACAAAAGCGTAAATATACCGGCGATAATTACAAGCGGTTTCCATGTTCCTCCAATATAAAGTGTTCCCATTTCTAAACTTTTCAATGTCACGGATGGATGGATCGAAAGCCATGCCCAAACGAAATCCTTAAAATAAACAATGATTACCGGCGCAAATAGAGCTACATAGGCATTTTTCCATATGGTTGATAAAAACAATCCTGTCAGGGCCCACATACCTGCCGCCATACCATGAAACGTTGTGTGCAAAACGATATATAATATATAGTGTCCGTCTGCAATCAAATTATAGAAGCTAAACGACTCAATATAGGGTAGGTAGTTTCCTAATTCACCGATATCGAGTATTTCTCTGCAAACAGCATACGCATATAATGTATATGTAAAAATCGCAATGCACGTTGCTAAAATCGCTGAAGTATATACCGCAATGCATTTTTGTAGCGCATAGCGCTTGATCCCTCCTCGAATAATATGATACCGTACATAGTTGCTCTCATATTCATTTACAAAAGAACTTGCATAGCATAGGGTTCCAACACATGGGATTACCCACTTAAAAGCGCCTATTCCCGTTATCATTTCCAATAGGGACAAGACGGAAGCATATTCATTCAAAGCCTGATTTCCGTCAATAGAATACATCAAAAATATGAGTGCGACTGCAAGCAGGAATCCTTTGTTGAAGATTGACCTGCGTATTTCATCTCTAAATGATTGCATATCATCACCTCATCTTACATCTTTAGCTGATGATTGTGCCGTCGACTGCATTCATCAAAATGGGTGTAATTTCAGGATTATCGAAGTAAAACACCCAGGAAGGAATCAATACTGCTTCGTGTTCGAGGTCACATCCTTTATAAGCAAACGGAATATACTCAAGCGAAATTTCCTTGCATACAAACGGTTCAACGCCCAGTATCTGATTTAGATGCTCCGCAAGTTTCGTTGCCGCAAATTCAACGGTAACAAGTTCGTATTCATTTGACGTTTCTTGCAAATCCAGCTGTTTAAAAGCACAGAACTGGATCAATCCTCTATCATTATATAAGGCCTGAACATGACTTAAAAGAGTGGTATAATCCTTTGATTCGATATAATGATATGAATAGGAAACAGGTATTCCATTAAATTCATATCGATAAGCGATTAAATAGCAATTAGAGCCATATGAACTGATAACGGAAAGGTTTTCGGCTGTCAAATCGTTACCTTGAACGATCATTTGTCGATATGCTCGAATCCCATTTTTTCCAACGATCTCGCTATCCATTGAATAAGCGCACAGTATATATGGAGTGGCTTCAATATTTAATCCAAGCTCTTGAGAAATTTGCAATAGATCTTGAGCGGCTTCTTGCGAGGTCATGCCCGGCAAGTTTCCGCATCCCGTTCGATTGGGGATATAACAAGCGCCATCATATTCCAGTAAAGAAGTAATATCCATGACTCCGCGGTAGAAACTGGATTCATAAGTGTTTGCACCAATCGTTCCATCATAAAAATAGTAGCTGTTAAATTCACGGGCGACATCCAGATCAGTACCATACTCGCGTTCAACAATCCGGCCACAATCGTCTTTTTCTTCTTTGAGAATTTTTAATTCACCATTTTCGTGAGGAATTTTTTCACTGAGATACTGAATAATTTCATTATCTTTCTCAGGATTATAGGTTTTGCACATAACTTTATGTACTGGCGCATGGGATTTATCCGATCCAAAAACTTTCGCATCAAAAATAACGTTTCCTTCCGTATAATCCAATTCTTCGAATCCGAGATTTTCGGCCAAGCAAACATTCATGCAAAGAATGCTTGTTAAAACTGCAATGATACTTAAGAATCTTTTCATCTCCCTGTTTTTCATAATTTCCACCCTTTCTTTGCTGTTCTATATATAAAGGCGATACATCTACGGCATTTGCAACACATTTTCTAAAATTTTTTGAAATATTATTCTTGTGCGTATTCAGACATAAAAAATACGCTCTCCGTTACGAAGAGCGTATTTTTCACGTTCACTATTCTCGAACCATAACCACGCTTTCAGCGATCTTTATGGCCTCTTCCTTTTCTCCGGTATACTCTAAGATCAGGCAATGGTTATCCACAGTCCATATGATTGTCGTCCACATATCCTTTTCGACAATCATTGCGGGTTTTTCACGGATCAATATTGTATCGAGAAATGCATCTTCTGTATCAATTGTACCGCGCGTATTGACTCCATGCTCGCTGAACACAAGTGCCTCCTGATTGGGGCCTTCGTATTCAATTTCTTCTGAAAGGATTCTAGCAATTACATATCCCTCCGGAATATAAGCTGGATAATAATATCCCTTCCATTCAGCAGGAATTTCGACATATTCATCCGTCGATTCAAACCCGAACGATGTATATCGTTCTTCTATGCTCAGGATGAACTGTAAAAGCTCCACGCGTACAGAACGTACCGTGGCAACTGCTACGGTTAGGCCGATGTAGAACGTAAGCAGAAGACAGATGGCAACCTTTCCAAAGCGAGGAAGCGTCTTTCTGGCGAATTGACGCACCTGCTTTTTTCGCAGCTGGCGATCAATCAGCCGAATCATTTCATCCTGACCATTTGTCAGTCGCTTCCTTCCGACAGTGTCGTCTTCGTGTTCTGCCAGCATCCGTTCAAACTCGTCCTCCTGATATTCACGCAGTGCCATTTTCAGTTTCAGCGCCATCAGCTCGCCTTCGAGTTCCTCCCTTGTTTTTAGATTCTCAATGTCCCTGCGCATTTTAATCACCCTCATTCATAACTTGGCAAAGCTGTCTTCTAGCCCGAGTTAGATAGGCTCGCACGCTCGCGGTTCCTATGCCAAACTTTCTGGCGATCTCTTCATCGGATGCACCGTCGAGATATTTCATCGTCAGAAGCATGCGTTCATTCTCGGACAAACGAGCCAACCCTTTTTTCAATTCCGCGATCTCTGCGTGACGAATCAGCGCCGCATCTACTTCTCCGTCCGCTGCAACATTGTTCAGAACCGCTTCATCTTTCGGTAGAAAACAATACTTGCTCTGCCTTTTTCGCTTGCGCACGAAATCGATGGAATCGTTCCTTACTAATAAGGCGATATATGACTTCAGTTTGCAACAGTTAATTTTCCGTATATCGTCCAGTGCATCGATTAGCTCGCATACTGCCTGCGAAACCATATCTTCGGCGATCTGAGAATCCCGGATGATTTCATACGCGATATTGTACATAAACCACCTGTAATCCATGTACAGCTGGATCATAAATGTGCGGTCATCGTCATTTTCTATCGCACAAATTGCGGTCGGTATCATCATGCAATCATCCTTCTTTTGTTATTCCGGAACTGCGCCTCGTGTATTATAGTCATTATACCATGTTTGTCGCCTACACTTCGTGCACGCGACCCGCGTGACGAATGTCTTGCACCCCGTCCGCTAAACATTATTATACCACAAAATATAGGATTATCGCGTCGGATATCACAAAGACCTGCGCCAGCCGCCGCACGCCGCCTGTCCGTGAAATGCTTATATCCCTTCAGGAACGGTAGAAGCAGCAGCGCAGGCTGTGCGGAAGATTATACAGCCGCGAGGACGAGGGCTACATCTGCCTGAACAAGGCTGGCGAACGAATCAAACCGGCCTGTCTGACCCAAACATTTACGCGTACGCTGGAACGAAACGGCCTTCGCCCTATTCGCTTTCACGATCTGCGGCACAGCAGCGCGAGCCTTCTGTTGGCGAATCACGTTCCACTCAAGCAGGTTCAGGAATGGCTGGGACACAGTGATTTCATGCTACCGCAAACATCTATGCCCATATGGACGCGACCTCCAAGTAGAACACGGCAGAGGCAATGATGCGCGGATTGGGACTGGAAGAACAGTAAGATTTGAACCCGGACAAAATAAATTGGCAAACAACATTCGTCGTTTGACCGAATCTGGCTCCCTTACCCAAAAGTAAACCAATCCGGCGAAAAGGTAGAGGGGGTAAAATTGAAGGAGAAGGCTTCTTGGCGTGGAACAAGTCGCTTGACAAGCACAGACAAAACCCGCCACGGAAGGCAGCGGGTTTTGTCCACATACGAATCATGGCTTTGCAACGCCAGTTCAAGATGCGCTATATATAATCCGATATCGTCTTTCCGCTTTCAAGAAACTCACAGAGATCCGGGAAGCTCCAGAAACTATCCGGAGACAATTTCAAAAAATCAGGCGTTAGCTTGTCAACAAACACTCTGTAATTACTGCCTCTCCGTTTTTTATACCACTTGATCGTTCCATCTCTCAAAATCACAAAACCTCGCAGGAATGAAGGAATTACTACATTATCAGGAAGTTTGCACGGTTGATCAAAGGCAAAAAACATTTTGTATAATTTGCTCCTGGGCCCTATAATCGGCAGAGGTGTTCCCATGAAAAACAACTCTTTCCTTTCAATGATGCTTATGATATCCTCTTGCGTATAATCTTCTTGTAAGAAACCATCACAGATTCGGGTAAGCCAGAGATCTGTTTGCGAAATTGGTTCTTCAACCAGCTGCATCAAAGCAATTCCCTTGCGGGTCTTTAATCCATATACATGTCCAGGGACAATTCTTACTTTCTTCATATAGATTCCCCTTACAAAATATGATATCTATTGATCAATTCCCAACCTCTTTTGATGGCAGCTGCATAACTATGATTGTAAGTTTCCTTACGCATCGTATAACAACAATCAAAACAATCAGAGCGACTCTAAGTGTGTCTGCAAAGGACAACGTAAGACAAGACGTTTAGCAATTCTCATTTTTTCTTTATCTTTTCGCATTTTCCGGAATGCCACTTTTGCATCCGCAACTGCAGCATCAGTAGCTTGGTCCTGAATCTTAAAATTCTTCCACGTTTTCCGAATTTTGCGTTTGAATTTGACAATTGCGCTTTTTGCTGTCTTGCACAAAGATGATGAGTGCCTTCTATCCACCCTTTTCCTGCCCCCTACTTATACTTTTCCAATCAGTAGGCCATTATATATGTATTATATCATTTTAAAGTTGATTAATAATCCACTCCTGAGAAATTTTCTATCAGAGTGTTTGAGATCAGCGTAAATGATTATCTCTGTATACGATATCTCCGTTACCGGTCAGAACAATTTAGCCGCCGAAAAGGTAAAAAAAATAAGCGCAAACAACTACCATAGCCGTCTGCACCGTTTTTTTGTGCCGGAAAGCATCCTGAGAAGCCTACCATTTGGCGAAATTTCGCGGAAAAACCCTTGTATCAGGGGGCTTTCAGGCTCGGTGGGGTAAAAAAAGGCCCTACCGGGATTGGTTCAAATC
>JAHZHZ010000005.1:69295-143944 GCA_019419995.1 Clostridiales bacterium | reverse complement strand
CAACATGGGAAGATATGATATGAACAATTTACGAAATGGTACGCCGTACTCCTAAGCGGAATGTAGTGAGTTCGAGTCTCGCCGGGGGTGCCAAAAAATCGCTGCAAACCCATTCAAAGGTTTGCAGCGATTTTCTTTATTTCAGGGTCTTAATCATTCCTCCAGCGAAGCTTTAATAGCACACTTCTCTTTAAAAACATCTTTGCCGATGCTCTTCTGGATAACCGTCAGCCAATTTACGCTTTTCGTTATGTACCACGAACTCAGGTGGATTGGCGGATTACTAACTGCGTCTCCAGAATCGTATTGCGCGGCGTCGCCGCAGGATTCATAAATTTCTCATAGAGCATTTCGCAGGCGATATAGCCCGCTTCATACTTGGAGTAGCTCACCGTAGAAATTCTAGGTGTCGATAGTTCCGATATATCCGAATCATCGAAACCAATCAAGGCAATATCATCCGGAACCCGATAGCCAAAGTCCGTCAGCGCAATGAGCGCGGCATTCGCCGTCTGATCGCTACAGCAGAAAAAGGCATCCGGCACAGAATGAAAATTATTAAAGGATTGCTTAAAAAGCGTACGGATCATGCTGGACCGCATGCTCTCAATCTGTATGCACAATGATGGATCGGGTGTAAAGCCATGCCTCTTCATCGCTTCCATATAACCATTGCAGCGATCAATGCACGTGCGCATATTGGATGTTCCTATAACGCCAATATTGCGCCGACCCGTTCGGATCAAATATTCCACCGCGTTGATCGCAGCAGAAAAATCGTCCACGCAAACGTATGGAATATCAATTTGAGGGTTCCTTTCCATGCACTGAACCACCGGTATATATTCATTGAGAAACAATAAGCTTTCAGGATCGCACATGTTCATGGAAATTAATCCCACGGAGCGACTGCTCTTGAGCATTTCTAAAAAAGTATCCTGAGTCTTACGGGTGATCCGCTCCGTATTTATCAATACATGCCAATTGTGTTTCTGTGCCGACGCATTGATCCCTTCAACGTAATCTGAAAAGACCGGATTCCCCATTTGCGGGATATTCAATAACACAATGCGATTACTGGCATCAGGATCAAGCTTTTCCACCGGTTCGGGTGGCGCATACCCCAATTTTTCCATCGCCGCAGTCACGCGCCGGTAGGTATCCGCACTAACTTTTATCCGATGATTCACTGCCCTTGAAACTGTGGCAGGTGAAACACCGGCTTCATATGCAATATCCCGAATTGTAATTACCTTGTGCGGCCTGTTCATAAAAACCTCCAAGCGGTCCCCGACATCACATTTTTCTTCCACTTTATCTGTTATTTAAATTAACAAAGTCTAATTTGTGGTTTATTATAGCATTAATATGCGCATTTGTACAGACGCTTTCTGTTAATCAATAGATATTTTATGAAAATTATTGAAACACATCCTCTCATAAATGAAATTGTATCATATTTTTAGGAGCATATGCTGTAAATATTAGTATAATATATGGTTATAATGATGATTTTTTACATATATTCATGGTAATGCTTGCAAAATATTGAATTGATGTTATAATAAGGCTCAGATATCAGTTCTTATTTTTTCAAAAATCGGTATTAATTACTAATAATCAGAGTATATTCAGCACTTATCGCTATATTTATTTAGATATTTATTGAAAATACGCCCAAATCCAGTGAAACGTTTCATTCCCGAATCCATAGAGCAATGCTCTATAAATAAATTGCAAGGAGGATTCCACTATGAAAAAGGCACTGGCACTGATGCTGACGTTGATTCTGTTGCTATCATGCTCACCAATGGCATTTTCAGAGGAAGAAACCATTGTCATTGGCTACTCCAGCAACGCATCGGATGAAAACGAAATCAGCAAGATGGATGCGTTTAAGCAGTTCTGCGAGGACTGGAACGCAGCGGGCAATACCCCCAAATTAGAGGCCGCTGTCACGGTTGCTGAAGCATCGGTAGAAAAACAGATTTCTGATGTGGAAACACTTTTGGAAATGGGTTGCAAGGCCATAGCACTCAGTTCCGTGGATCTGGAGGGACTCAAAAGCAGTGTTGATTTGTGCATCTCCAAGTCAGTTCCAGTGATTGAATGCAGAGGAATGGACCATGACGGCATTGTCACTTTCAACCTCTGTGATGAAACTACAATGGCTGAAATGGCCTTTGGATGGTACGAAGAATTGCTGGATGCCAATCCGGATTTGGTGCTAAACATGGGCCTGATTTACGGCTTGGCCTCTCAGAGCGCTCAACTGGTTCGCGTGGATCATCTGGTAGAGCTGCTTGAGGAAAAGTACGGAGACCGCATTAACGTGTTGGCCAGTCAGCCCTGTGACTGGGATACGCAAAAAGCCATGGAGTGCATGGAGAACTGGTTGCAACGTTTTGGAGATGAGATGAACTGCGTGGTGGCCGCTGGCGCCATGGAGGCCTGCGGGGCAGTACAGGCAGTAATTGGCTCCGGTGGAGATCTCGACGACTGGATTTTTACCACTACAGACGCCACCGCGGATGTGCTCTATGCAATTAATGAGGGCCAAGTAGATATGACCGTGGGCATTGACGCCTACAAAGGCGGCTACATGATGGCGGAAGGCACGGCAAAAGCTGCGCTGGGCGAATTGGAAGGTAATTATCTGGAATGCGGCAGTGAAGTATTGGCTGTCATCACCAAGGAAAACATTTCCGATTGGTACAGCGAATAGCGCACGCGCAACCCCGTTCGGCACACATACGTATATTAGGGATAAGTTCCCTTAAAAAAACAAAGGAGGACCCCGGTAATGAAGAAACTCTTTGCTCTGGTACTGGTACTGATTCTAGCTCTGGCAGGTTTTGCGATGGCAGAAGAAGAGGACACCATTCTCCTCGGCTTTGCAAGCAATGCATCCGACGAGAACATGAATAAGCAAGCCGACCACTTCTGCCAATATGCAGAGGATTGGAATGCCGCAGGCAATACTCCGAAAGTTGAAACTGCGGTGACTGTGGCAGAGGCTTCTGTGGACAAGCAGCTCTCTGATGTGGATGCCCTGATTGAAATGGGCTGCGATGTAATCTACCTCAACGCTGTAGACCTCGAAGGTCTGATTCCCGCCATCGATGCCTGTAATGCAGCGGGAGTAAAAGTGGTGGAAACCCGAGGCATGACTTACGATAAAATCGACGTCAAGCTCAATGGCGCAGACGAATACATGATGGCTGAGATGGCCTTCGAGTGGTATGATGCCCTGCTGACCGAAAACCCGGACCTCACCCTGAAAATGGGCTTGATCTATGGCCTGGCCTCTCAAAGCGCCCAGTTGATTCGCGTGGATCACCTGGTAGAACTGCTGCAGGAGAAATATCCGGATCGCGTTGAGGTTCTGGCCAGCCAGCCGTGCGACTGGGATGCCCAGAAAGCCATGGAGTGCATGGAAAACTGGCTGCAGCGCTTTGCCGGCGAAATGAACTGTGTGGTGGCTGCCGGCGCGATGATGGAGTGCGGCGCCGCTCAGGCCATTATAGGTGCAGGCGAAGATCTGGACAACTGGATTCTGACTACTACCGATGCTACGGCAGACGTACTCTATGCTATTAATGAAGGACAGGTAGACATGACCGTGGGCATTGACGCTGGCTTGCAGGGAGAAATCATCTGCGATCTGTGCATCAAGATTGCCACAGGCGAATTCACCGATCGGGAATATGCCATTGGCTCCGTGCTGCTGACGCCCATCGACTCAACCAATATTGCCGAGTGGTATACCGAAGAAGCTTAAGCGACAGATTCTGAAATAGATCTGCGGCATACGCCTCAGACCGACGATTCAAGGCTCGGGTTCGGGTACACCGAGCCCGAGCCTTTGACAGAGAGTGAGGAATTGCATGCAAGAGACCATTCTGAGAATGAAAGGAATTACCAAGCGCTTTGCCGGTATCAAGGCTCTGTCCGAAGTGGATTTTGAATTGCAAAAGGGCGAAGTTCGAGCCTTAATCGGCGAAAATGGCGCTGGTAAGTCCACGCTGATGAAAGTGCTTCTAGGCATTCATCAGGCAGACGAAGGAGAAATTGAATTCTTGGGAAAACCCGTGCGCTTTCACGCGCCCAAGGATGCTTTAGATGCAGGCATTTCCATGATACATCAGGAAATCAGCCTGATTCCCACCATGGATGTGTCAGAAAACATCTGGATGGGGCGGGAAGATAAGTTTATGACGGCCGGTATGTTCATTGATGCGAAAAGACGCTACCAGGCCACAAAGGAACTTCTTGATCGTTTAGGCATTAACGTGGACCCGCACCGCAAAGTAGGATTGCTGAGTGTGGCTATGATGCAGTTGGTAGAACTGGCCCGCGCTGTATCCTATGACGCCAAGATTATCATTATGGATGAGCCGACTTCCGCTCTGACCGATGAAGAAGTGGAACTGCTCTACCGCATCGTTCGGGACCTCACCCGTCAGGGCGTCACCATAATCTTCATCTCCCACAAAATTGATGAGATTTTCTCCATCTGCAACAATGTGACCGTATTACGAGACGGCCATATGGTTGGCACACACCCCTTGGATGAACATCTGAGCATGAACGATCTGATCAATATGATCGTTGGCCGCGATCTGGCAGGCGGTTATCAGAAAGTTCCGGTAAATATCGGCGACGTGGTGCTGGAAATAAAAAATTTCAGTTCAGAGTACGTCTTCAAGGATGTCAATTTCCAGATTCGCGCCGGCGAAATTGTAGGCTTTTCCGGTCTATTGGGAGCCGGCCGCTCCGAAATTGCCCGGGCAATCTTCGGAATTGACAAACATACCTCGGGCCAGATTTTTATCAACGGAAAGGAAGTACGCATTCGTACCCCCCACGACGCCATCCGCGCCGGCATGGGCATGGTAACTGAGGACAGACTGCGCATGGGTGCCATCTACAAGCTCTCAGTGAAGCATAACATGACTCTGGCAAATCTGTTTCGATTTACCCATGGTTTGTTTGTCAATCGCAATGAGGAGGACGCTGCTTTTCAGAAGACCTCCAGGACCCTGGCCGTTAAATACGCTAAGGAAACAGATAAGATCAATTCTCTCTCCGGCGGAAATCAGCAAAAAGTCATCGTTGGGCGCTGGTTAATGACAGACCCCAAGGTATTGATTCTTGATGAGCCGACTCGCGGCATTGACGTCGGATCCAAAAATGAAATATACAAATTGATTAATGACCTGGCGGCCCAGGGACTGGCCATCCTGTTTATCTCCTCTGAGATGCCAGAAATCCTCTCCCTGTGTGACCGGACCTTCGTGGTGCGCAACGGGCGTTTTGCCGGGGAAGTTTCACGACCTGAAATGACCCAGGAGCGCCTGGCACAGCTGGCTTTTGGCATCGAATCCAAATAATTGGGCAGAGAAAGGATTGAAACGCAATGAGTACTTCCAATAAATCTGAATTGCGTGCCAGTGTGCGCAATCTTTTGATGGGCAATAAAGCCTTTCTGATCGTCGTAGGACTATGCATTATCATGTCCTTCGCCTCCCCCGTTTTCCTCAGAACCAGCAATCTGCTCAACATCACTCGTCAGGTGTGCGTCTCCACCCTGCTATCGGTAGGTTTTACAGTCGTTTTGTCCTCCGGGCACATGGATCTGTCCGTAGGTACCTTAATGGGATTGTGCGGCATGGTACTGGCTAAAATGATCAAAGAGGGCAATGTGCCCATTCCAATTGCCATCCTGATCACCCTGCTGTTAGGTACCGTCTGCGGAGCACTGAATGCCGCTACCATCACCATCTTCCGCGTAGTACCCTTTGTAGCCACCATGGCCACACAGTCCATTTTTAAGGGTGCCAACTATCTGATTTCCAACCTGGTACCCGTAGCGGGGCTTCCCGACAACCTGGTGTTCATCGGCCAGGGCTACTTCCTGGGCATTCCTGTTCCCGTCTACATTATGATCGTCGTCATCATTCTGGTATGGATCATGATGAACCGTACAAAATTTGGCCGCTATGTGCTGGCTATGGGTGGAAACGCCGAAGCCGCACGGGTCAGCGGCATCAATGTGGACAAAATGCGCTACGGCGTCTACATGGTTGGAGGTTTTTGCACCGGAATTGCTTCCATCGTTATGACAGCTCGAACCGCATCCGCACAGGTATCCGCCGGCGTAGGCATGGAGATGGATGCCATAGCAGCCGTAGTTATCGGCGGAACCGCCATGAGCGGCGGCAATGCCAACGTTTGGGGCACGATGTTTGGCTGTCTGATTGTAGGCATCGTCAACAACGGTCTGAATTTGCTGGGCGTGGATTCCAACTGGCAGGTTATCGCCAAGGGCGTATTGATCCTCTTTGCGGTCATCATCGATACCCTGACTGCACGCGCTCAGGCGGAGCGCCTGAACAAACAGGCCGCGCAAGCCTCCGGCCGCTGAAAATGCCGTCTAGGTTCAACAAAGGAGGAAAAAACAATGAACTATGCGCTCGTCACCGGCGCCGGAAGCGGCCTGGGCTATGAGTTGACCCGCAAACATGCGGAAAATGGATGGTCAGTTCTGGCTATGGAAATCAAAATCAGCGACGTATTACGTGAATTGCAGGCCAAATATCCCGATCTGATCCACATCATCCCCTGCGATATCGGTTCAACAGAATCCGTGGAACGCGCCATGGATGAAGCCAGGAAGATCACAGGACATTTGGACCGGATATTTAACAACGCGGGCATCCACCGCTTTGAGGACTGGGTGACGCTGGATCAAACCGATCTAGACTTCTGTCAGGTCATGTTTAATATCAATGCCGTCGGCCCGCTACGCATTGTGAAGGCTGCGCTGGATCTAATCTCAGAGGGCACCGTAATCATTAACACATCCTCCGAAGGCGGCTCCATCACCGATCAGACCGGAGAAATCAATTACGCCTATAGCATGTCCAAAGCCGCCATGAACATGGGCGCCCGAATCATGGATAACTGGCTGAGCAAGCGAAAGGTGCGCACAATTATGATCCATCCTGGTCGCATGCGTACCGCTATGCGAGGAGCGCACAGCAATATCGATCCCTGGGAGACCGCGGATGGTCTGTGGGAAATTCTGGCGCACATCGAGGACGTTCCACTGGAAAAGAAATTCTTTGATTACAAGGGTGTTCCCTACAACTGGTAAATAAGCGACGGAGGTGAAAAATCATGGCCATGCACTATGCTGGGCTGGCACACATTGCACTCTTTTGCAACGATTTCGAAAAAATGTATGATTTCTACGTCAACAAACTCGGGGGTCGAGAAGTCTTTTATCTCAATCGGGACTGCCTACCCCAAAATCAGGGCGATGGCCGGCGCTGGCTGACCTATGTGTGTTTTGGAAAAGATCAGTTTATTGAGCTCTTCTCAGACGGATATAACGGAGACAACGCCTTTGGCAAGCGTTCCCACGTTCACTTCTGCCTAGAGGTGGGCAATCAGGTGGCAGCGCTGACAAGCCTCGAGGAACAAGGTATACCCATCTATCGCTATCCCCAGGGTCCTGAAATGCCCAAGCCCTATTCGGAGTATCCACTGGGTATGTGTGGCACCCGCTGCGCTTTCATTCACGATCCCGAGGGCAATTGGATCGAGATTCAGCAGTTCACTCCCAAGAGCATGCAGCTGTTGTGCAAATAGCAGGAGGACAGCAAGATGAAAAATTACATCAACGGAATCACCCATTGCAGCTTTTACTGCAATGATTATGAGAAAATGTTGCACTTCTATCGGGATACATTGGAACTTGAAGCCATTTTCACCCTGCGCAACGAAGATGGTTCCCCATGGCTGACCTATCTCAAGGTTGCCGAGAGACAATTTATCGAACTTTTTAACGATTGCTATGAGCCTTCCGCCAATTGGGGGGAATACAGTTTTTCCCACGTTTCCCTGTTGGTGGAGGATATATTTGAGGCTGTGCGCACCCTGGAGGCGAAGGGCGTACTCATCACCAAGGGACCGAGAGCAGAGGGAAAATTTCTGCGCGTTCCCTACATTTGTGACAACGAACCCGGCGCATGCGGTTCCCTTACCGCCTGGATTCAAGACCCAGAGGGAAACGAAATTGAACTGATGCAGTACACCCCTGTAAGCATGCAGGTGATGTGCAATGATATGGCAGAACAATAAATATTCGACAGGAGGGATATCATGGGTGCTCTATTGGGCAGCAAAAAATGTATTCAAATTTGTGTGGTAGTCAAGGACGTAGAGGAAAAGAAAAAGAAGTGGGCAGAATTTTTAGGCATGCCCGTGTCCCCCACCACAAACGGCGGACCCTACTACATTACCCAGGCGGAATACAAGGGCAAGCCTGAGCCCGTGGCCAATTGCGAAATGGGCTTTTACCAGCTTACCGAAGACATCTCCATTGAATGCCTTCAGCCTGTGGGAGGTGTACCCAGCGAATGGCAGGACTTTCTGGATCAACACGGTGAGGGCCTGCATCACTTTGCCTTTGCCACCAAACATACCAATGAACTATTGAAAAAAGTGGAAAAAGAAACCGGCATTGGCTGCACGCAGAAGGGAAATTACAGCGATGGTCATGGCATGTACGCCTATCTGGATTCTCGCCCTGAATTGAAGGCCACCATAGAACTATTAGAAAGCTTCTACTATGACGACTGAGGAGGCGCGACTATGGCCATCGGTTCCAAGCTGATTCGTCAGATCTGCATTGCAGTATGGGATCTGGAACGGGCGGAAAAACATTGGACACACATCTTGGGCATTCAACCTGAAAAGCTCAAAACCCCGCTATGGAAGGATGTTCCCTCCTTCACGCACGGCAAAGCGGATCGCTTTGTGGAACAAGATTTTCTGGTCTATCACCTGGATGGAGGAATGGCCCTGGAAATCTTCGGCCCAGGCAATCCCAATCAACCCAACCCCTGGCGCGAATTTCTAGAAAAGCATGGTGAAGGCGTCTGCAATCTGGCCTTCTATGTGGAAGATCGCAGCAAGGCGTATGCCGACATTCACGAAGTATGCGCGGCAAAAGGTCCCTACCACGAAGGTTTTTACCCAGGCGGCACCTACAGCTTTGTAGATACCTACCCGGAATTGGGGGTAGAGTTAAACATTAAGCGGGACGAGGATAACACCCAGCGGATCGCTAAACTGGAAGCAGATCCGTCCAGCTATACAAATCTGGAATAAGTTTTACGGGAAAGGGAGCAAATTCTTATGATTAATAAACCGATATTGGGCACCAGAAAGCCCGCTCAGATTGCACTGATTGTCAATGACGTGGAAGAAATGAAGCGCAAGTACGCTGAATTCTGGGGCGTAGAGGTTCCTCCCACCATTGATGCCGGCGTCTACGAAATCACAAAGACCGAATACATGGGAAGACCCGCTCCGGAAGCTGGCTGCAAGATGGCTTTTTTTGATCTAGAGTCACTTCAGTTTGAAATTATCCAGCCCAATGAGGGTCAGTCCACATGGCGCGATTTTTTGGAAGAGCACGGTGAGGGTCTGCATCACATCGCCTTCAAAGTGGAGGACATCCACGCGGGCATTAAAGCCTGTGAGGACTTCGGAATGAAGCTGACACAGTGGGGCATGTATAACGATGCCAGCGGCGCCTACGCCTATCTGGACGCCACCAAAGATCTGGGCTGCTTTATCGAATTGCTCTGTGATTTCAAAAAATAAAAAATATTGTACCGCGCCGTGCGCGAAAGCTTTTGCTTTGGCCACGGCGTTTTTCAAGCGGAAGGAAGGATCATAATTATGAAAAATCTCGGCTTGGGTTTACAACTTTATTCTGTTCGAAATTCGCTGAGCAATAACGAAGAGGCCACAGTACGCGCCGTAGCAGCGATGGGCTATCGAGAGGTAGAGCTCTGTGCTCCGAATTTTGAAAATGGCCGTCCCGCTCCAAAGCTCACACCCCAGCAAACCCGCCAGTTGTATGGGGATCTGGGACTGCGCTTACTTTCCATCGCCATGCCAGTAAACTTCCATCCCGATTTTCAGGAATGGCAGCGTTTAACCGAATATTCCGCAGAGATCGGCTGCGAGGCCATCTGCTGCTCCGTGGCTACCTTTTCCGGACAGGAGGAGACCCTTCGTCTGGCGGACTTTTTCAATCATGTGGGTGAATTTGCCGCATCTCAGGGGCAGAAATTTCTTTACCACAACCACTATCACGAATTTCAGTATTTCGGTGAAGAAACTGTTCTAGACCTATTGGTTAACAACACCGATCCCGCCCTGGTAGATTTTGAACTGGATACCTTCTGGGCTCTGCGAGGCGGTGCAGATCCTCTGGCGTGGATGGATAAGCTGGGAAGCCGACTGAAGCTGATCCATCAAAAGGATCTCTCCGCCAACGTCCACCCCGTAAATCTGTTTGAGACAATCGCTCCGGGCACCATCATCGATTGGAACACATTTGTGCATTACTCCAATGCCCCTGAAGCTTTCCAGGAATTGGGACATGGGATTATGGATGTGCGCCACATTGTGGAAAAGGCGAAAGCTATGCCGGAGGTTTACAGCATTATTGTAGAACAGGATGCCTCCGTTCTGGGAGAGATGGAGAGCGCCAGGATTAACTACGAATACCTGAGCAAATGCCTGTGAGACTGGAGGAAAACAAATGAGATTTGGAGCGCATGTATTTGAATACACCGACGGAGAGAGCTGGGCGCTCAGGCATGTGGAGCACGGCTACGGAGCGGCATATTTCCCTTTCAATTACAGGGACGAACCTGCAAAAATCGAGGAATTCGTAGACGCCGCCCAGCGGCACAACCTGGTCATCGCAGAAATTGGTGTCTGGAACAATCAATTGGACGCCGACCCGGCAAAACGCGAACAGAATTTTCATGACGCCGTAGAACAATTCAAACTGGCCGACCGGATCGGTGCCAGATGCTGCGTCAATATTTCCGGCTCGCTGGGCGAAACCTGGGATGGCCCCCATCCCGACAATCTTTCGGAAGACAATTTCAAGGCAGTGGTCAAAAATATCCAGGCAATTATTGATGAAGCACAGCCCAAAAACTGCTATTATACCCTGGAACCTATGCCCTGGATGTTTCCCCACAACATAGATGATATGTGGAAACTGATTCGAGCCGTAAATCGCGAAGCCTTTGCCGTCCACGCAGATATGTGCAACATGATCAACAGTTTTGACCTGCTCTACCACTCCGGACGCCTGGTTCGTGAATTCTTTGGGGCATTTGGCAATCGCATCCGCGCCGTTCACGCTAAGGACAGCGTCATCGGAAAGCACCTTACCCTACACATAGATGAGGCGCTTCCGGGCGAAGGTTTGTTTGACTACGACGCTCTGCTGACTGAATGCAACAAATTGGACCCGGATCTTCCCGTAATGGCCGAACATTTGCAAACTCAGGAACAATATCTGCAGGCTACGTCGCACTTTCAGAAAAAGGCGGCCGAACTGGGCATTGCTCCACTAAAAGCCCATTAAAGGAGATTACCATGAAAATTTCCGTGTGCATCGAACCTCTGTTTGAAAACCTTAGCTTTGTCGATCGCATCTACGCAGCCCGAGACTGTGGTGCAGATGCCGTGGAATTCTGGGATATCGCCAAAAAGGATTTAAAGGCGATATCCGCAGCCTGTGAACGCACCGATCTGCCCGTGGCTGCCGTAAGTCTCTTTCATTCCTGGGAAGTCCGCCTCAATGACGAACCATCGAAGGTTCTCGCTTGCACAGAGGAAAGCCTGCGCATGGGTAGGGATTTGGGCTGCATGCGCTTTATCGGACTTGCAGGAGAACAAACCGGACGCATAGCCGCCCAGAAATCTCTGCTGATCGAAAACCTCAGGCGAATCGCAGATTTGGCAGAGAAACACGAAGCGACAGTGCTCATTGAACCCCTGAATTCTCTGTACGACCACAAGGGGTATTATCTGGATAGCGCTGCCGAAGGCTTCGAAATCGTGCGCTGTGTTAATAGTCCAAGCATCAAACTGTTGTACGACGTCTACCACATGCAGATTATGGAAGGTAATCTCATCAACAGCATTACCCGCCACATGGATGCCATCGGTCACTTTCACTTTGCGGGTGTACCCGGAAGGCATGAGCCTCATCTGGGGGAAATCAATTATTGTGCCGTGGCAAGTGCTATTGAAGCCTGTGAATATGAAGGTTACTGTGGGTTGGAATACTGGCCTACCGGCGACCATTTTCAATCCCTGAGTGAAAGCATTTCACGCCTGAAGGCAAATTAAGTTTTATCTTCCAAAGCTTCCGTTTTTTCAGCAACTGATTTTCCAGCAAGCGTCCGCTATACTTCCGCAGGATAAACCATTGCCGGAGGATATGGCGGGCGCACGCAATTGGGTAATATCCCGTGCGGCATGTTTTAACCACATTGTGCCACAGTCCCACGCATGTATAATATAAAATTCTGCTTTCCCTCCCAAGCTTTCATAAAATCGGCAAATGAAATTGACATATTTCGCCGTATATGTTATATTTTGAATGGTATTTTTGTGCTGACGGAGGGAGGCACGGCATTCGCCGGAAACAACATGAAAATTGATTTTGGATTTGGAAAAGCCGTACAGAGCGTCGAAGTACCCCAGGAAAATCTGATCGATATTCTCACGCCCAATCAGGTAGCGTTGGAGCTCACGGGAGAAGCGGAAGTTTCTCGCGCCCTGGAAAATCCTATAGGCAGCGCAAGGCTCAGAGATCTGGTAAAGCCCGGCGAGAAAATCGCTATCGTAACCAGCGATATTACCCGCCCCATGCCCACCTGGAAAGTTATGCCGCTTTTGCTGGATGAACTGTATGCAGCGGGAATCAAGAGGGAGGATATCTCTCTGGTATTTGCTCTGGGCAGCCACCGCTTTCACACCCAGGAAGAAATGCGCAAACTGGCGGGGGAACGCGCATTTTCGGAAATCCATTGTCTGGATTCAACTCCGGATGATTTCATTCATCTGGGTGAAACCAGTCGCGGCACGCCCGTAGACATCACCCGCGTAGTGGCGGAGGCCGATCGAAGAATCTGCCTGGGCAATATCGAATATCACTACTTTGCAGGCTACTCCGGAGGAAGCAAAGCCATCATGCCTGGTGTATCCACCCGCGCCGCCATCCAGCAAAACCATAGCCGCATGGTAGAACCCAACGCCTGCGCCGGCAAATTGGAGGGAAATCCCATCCGAGAGGACATCGAAGAGGCCGCTTCGATTGTGGGCATTGATTTTATCGTAAATGTAGTTTTAAACGAGCACAAGGAAATTGTATATGCCGTGGCTGGCCATCCCATCTTGGCACATCGTGCGGGTTGTGAATTTCTGGATCGCTTTTATTTGAAGGAAATCCCCTGTAAAGCGGATATCGTGCTGGTATCCCAAGGAGGAGCTCCCAAGGATTTGAACCTCTATCAGACTCAAAAGGCCCTGGATAACGCCAAACATGCTGTGAAAGATGGCGGCATAATCATATTGATAGGCTCCTGCAAGGAAGGGCTGGGAGAAAAAACTTTTGAAAGGTGGATGCGCGAGGCAAGTACGCCCCATAGCCTAATCGAACGTGTGCGCAGGGATTTTCAGCTCGGCGGTCACAAGGCAGCAGCCATCGCCATGGTTTTGGAAAGTGCAGAAATTTATCTGGTCAGTGAAATGCCCGATGATTTGGTTGAAAATTGCTTTTTAAAACCTTATACCAGCGTACAGGCCGCTTATGATGCAGCAACGGCAAAGTTGGGCAGCAGGGCCAGCGTACTGGCAATGCCTTATGGCGGTTCCACATTGCCCAGGGTGAAGGAGTCCCTTTAAGCTATACCTTTCCTTTTACCAGAAAAGGCAATCTTGTTTCGCGTGAAAGCATTCCATGGTATATCCCATTGCTCATTTACTGAGCTGTCCGTAAAAACCCTAACTATACAGTTTCCCAAAAAGAAGAAACGCGCCGAAGCATAACGGCGCGTTTCTCTTGCATAAGAACAAGCCTTACTAATTAGAAGCACTGCCCTCGCATATGGGCTTGCAGCTTGTAAAGCCAATTCCCAGCCGATCCACTCCCATATCCACATACATCTTGGCTGTTTCGTAATTGCGAATGCCCCCGGAAGGTTTAACTTTAATGCGTCCCTTCGCAGTTTCCAGCATGGCCTTGACCGCCTCTACTGTGGCTCCACCGCCATTAAAGCCAGTGGAGGTCTTGACAAAATCTGCTCCCGCCGCAATACTGACTTCCGTCGCTTTGCGAATCTGTTCATCGGTAAGCTGGCTGGTTTCAAAAATAACCTTTACGATGACGCCCTTTTCATGGGCTTCCTCTACCACCGCTCTGATTTCCTCTTCCACCACATCCCAGGCTCCGCCGCGTGCTGCCCCATAGTTCATAACCATATCAATGTCCCTGACGCCCTTTGCCGCGTATTCCCGAGCAGCTGCACGCTTAGTCTCTAGACCGCTGTAGCCATAAGGAAAATCCAGAACGCAGGAGACACAGGTATCAGTACCTTCAGTAAGTTTCAGCGCCAAATCGATATCGCAGCCGCGCACGCACACGCTGTAAGAATTGTAGGCTATGCTCTCTTCAATAGCGGCCTGCACCTGCTGTGGCGTCATGTCGGGCTTGAGAACAGCCGAATCAAAATACCTTGCAATGTTCATGGGTTCATACCTCCTGATGCTCTTTTAGAAATTGTTCCACCTCGGACTGAGTGGGCAAAGATGGAAGCGAACCGCGCTTCATGGTTGCCAGGGCGCCGCAGGCGCTGGCATAGCGCATGGCGGAGCGTATATCATCCCCCATGGCCAGCCGCACAGACAGTCCTCCATTGAACGCATCCCCTGCCGCTGTTGAATCAACAGGGGTAATGGAAAAGGCAGGCATCATAAACGCACCTTCAGGGCCGCTGTAATACGCACCATGTTCCCCCATGGTGATGATCAATGCCTTTACGCCCCGACGGTGCATGCCCTCCGCCGCCGCTTTCCGCCACGCAGAAAGGGACATGCCTTCCCGATAGATGCCCGTGAAAAACTCCGCTTCTGTCTCATTAGGGGTTATGTAATCCGCCAGCGCCAACAATTCATCCTTCACTTCACAGGCTGGAGCCGGGTTGAGCACGATCTTGCATCCGCATTGTCTGGCAAGCCGCATGGCGTACTCTACGGCATCCCGGTTCACCTGCAATTGAAACAGGGCCACCCGTGCCCGTTCAAACCAGGCGCGCATCCCGTCGACCTCCGCCTGGGTGACCGTATCATTTGCATTGGGCGCAACTACAATGGCGTTGTGCCCATCCCTAGCCACCAGGACACAATCCGTACCCGTGGAATGTTCGTTGCTGACGATTACACCATCCACGTTCACGCCATTCTCAACCATTGTGGCAAGCAGAAATTCGCCCCGCTCATCGGCGCCCACCTTGCCCAGCATGTGGCTTTGAGCACCCAGACGTGCGCACATAGCCGCCTGGTTACCGCCCTTTCCGCTGGCAAAAAAACCACTGGCGTAGCCTGTCACCGTCTCTCCCTTGCGAGGCAAGCGCTCCGACCATATAAAGCAATCGTAGAGCAGATCGCCGAAAATTGCTATGCAGGGCCTACTCATGTTGATTCAGGCGCTTGCTGGTATAATCCGGATCAACGTTCTTTACGGATGTTCCCCACGCCTTTTCCCGAACAAAGAACACCTCATTCTGCTCCTGACGCGGCCAGAAGGTAAAGAGCTTGAAGGGTTGATCACACTTTGTATTGTCAATCCAATGAAATACGTGAGGCGGAATGATGATGATATCGCCATTTTTAACCTTCACATATTCGTCATCCAATACCACATAGCTCGGATCGCCGCAACTGACCATGTAATAAATTTCCGTCTCCTCATGCGCACCGCCACCGGTACGGCTGAAGGGCTTGAGGGTCCCTTCATTGATGTTGATTACAGGAATGCCTGCCATCTCATCACCGGTAAGCATCTTGGAGGAATATACCTCGTCACATTCCAAAGCTACGACATTTTCAGCGTTGACAAGCGTCCATTTTTTCTTTTCCATCGCTATTTTCTCTCCTTCTCATTACTTCTGTTCCAAACCAATCTTTATTTCCCCACTTTAATCCACGATATCCCCGGTAGGCATCCTTACGCTTCCGCCCCGTCAAACGTCCGCAGAATTGCAGTTGCCCTTATTCCCAAAGATCCACAAGCCCCATCTCTCATGTGCAAAATCAGGGACATGATTGTACGCGATCCAAATCCCATCTCACAACAAATCCCCACGGCGACTGCCCCGGAGCGGGAAGTTAGGCGCGGGGACTGTTCAGATTCACCACAAAACTATAAATGAAACCGCAAGCCTCTGAAGATCATCTTCTGATCTCAATCTCCTTTTCAAGGGCCGCAATTTCCTCTGCCCCATCCGCAATGCCGATTTCCATGTGGGAAAAGCGGCTTTGCAAGGGCTCCAGCATTTCCTCTTCACCTCTCTGTTTCTGGGCGATTCTACCAATGGGATGGCAATTTCCCGGTTCAAAGGCCAGCACATAGTCCGCATCCCTGAGCACCTTCCACTGAGCAATGCACGGCATTTCCCTCACGTTATATTTAAGGTAGAGGGCCAGTTCCAGATCCTCATTGATTAGCGCACAAATAGTATCGCCCTTTTCATCCGCACCCATTTGATGGAAAAACTGTTGTTCCAGATAGCCTGTTTGCGGCAGTGCGCATCGGTCATAGCGCTCAATTCCAGCTCTGGCCTGATCGCTTTCCGCCCAGACGCGCCTGCTCGGCGCAACAAAGCGGGCAGAGGGGCCCAGCAGGGGATGTCCAATATTGATGTGGTAAAAAAACATCAGCATTTGCGGGAGTTCCCCCACATTGGTAAATTCATCTTCGATCCAGAGTCGCTTTTCTCCCAACTTCGTGACGATATTGCGCCGCAGCTGAAGATGCGCGCCATGTAGACAACCCTCTTCCATGCGACCGGATATATGCAGACGATACTCCCCATTCTGCCATTCTTCGCGGGTACAAACATTGTCCGCGCAGGTATTGGAAATACTGCCATGCAAGCCAAAGGGCATGTTCTTCAAGTATCCAATGTCATCCCTGCAATTCGGTCCTGCATTGGTAATTCCACAGGTTGTAAGCATGCCTCCAAAGAAGCTATAGAGCCACTGATCCTCATAGGCGTCGTGCAGATTGGATGCGGTCACGCCGCTCTTGGAAAGATAGGCAATCGGAACCCCACGATAGCGAAGTTCCGAAATGTCCATGCCTCGGCCTGGCAGTACCGTAAAGCGCAATCCCCCGCCGGTCTCCACATCCACGGCTTCAGTGCCGCTCGCCTTACCGTCGGAAAATACATACCGTTTCAGCCCGCAGAGCTGCTTCATATTGCCGTAATGGCGCACGCAAGCTTCGCGGCTCACATCCGGTTTCCAGGCCTTCATTCAAAGTCCACCATCACTTTCACGCGGCGATCATTGCGGCTGGTAACAGCATCAAAGGCCTCCTTCACCTGGGAAAAGGGGAAGCGATCGGTAAGCATTGGCATCAAATTCAGCTTTCCGCTCTCCATCAATCGCAGCATCTTTCCTCCCATGTTCGGTGTACCAGCAGCTCCGATGAGCGTACAATTTTTCACGATCAGCCGATCCAGTTTAACCTCATTTAATACCTGCTCATAAAATGCCGGAATGACCAGTCTGCCGCTGCTGCGCAACATCAGCATGGAATCATTGAGCAGCTCTGGTGCGCCAGTAGAATCCATGATGATATCCATGCCCAGGCCGTCGCTCTGCTGCATAACGATTTCATACAGGTTCTCCCGCGTCATATTGACGGTGATATCTGCCCCCAATGCCCGGGCCACATCCAGTTTGGCATCCTTGCGCCCCGCGACGATGGTCGTACCTATACCCAATGCCTTGGCGCACGCCATGCCGCCCAGGGAAATGGGGCCTGTACCGATCACCAACAGTCGGGTTTCCGGCGTAAATTGCGCCCGCTCCAATCCATAAAAACCGATGCTCGCCGGTTCAATCAGAGCAGCTTCATCCAGAGGAACCTTATCCGGCACTTTGAAGGCCAGACGCTCGGGAATCAGCATATATTCCGCAAATGCTCCCGGCCAGCAATGGCCGATGGTTCCGATTGCGCGACCGTTGATGCAGGATTGGTATTCGCCCCGTTTACACATCTCACATTCGCCACAGAAGTAACCGGTATCGGAAATCACCCGGTCCCCAGGACGGATGCGCCAAGTCTCCGGTCCTGCCTCCACCACTGTTCCAGACCACTCGTGGCCAATTCTCACCGGATAAATTGGATCATTGCCATCGCCAAGGTTCAAGATTCCCTTCATAATCGCCACATCCGTGGCACAAACTCCGCAATGGGCTACCTTGCAGAGCAACTCCCGGGGGCCGGGCACGGGCCTTTCCATTTCGACCACGCGCAACTCACCCGGCGCATATGCCAGCAAAACTTTCATTCGCTACCCCCTTCTTCATATGGGATAATTCCAATTAAAAATCTCTGGTATAGCCACAAATCCAGCCACCATCGATGGTAACAATGGAACCAGTCATGTATTTGGCATCCTCGCTCGCCAAAAAGCAGGTCATAGCCGCAATGTCATCCGGCTCACCTGGCCGGTGCTGAGGAATATGAGAGAGCATTGCCTCCGCCTTCACCGGATCCGAATAGAACAGAGCTTTCGTGCCTTCAAACATGATTGAACCCGGCGCAATTCCATTTACCCGAATGTTTTCGGGGGCCAGTTCCAGCGCCATGGCCTTGGTCAAATTAAACACACCCGCCTTAGCTGCGGTAAAGGCGCACTGCAATCTGAGAGGCGTCAGACCCACAATTGAGCCGATATTGATGATGGAGCCGCCCTCTCCCTGGGCGATCATCTGCTGAATGGCGGGCTTTGAGCAATAGTAGACCCCGTTTAAATCGATATTGACAATGCGCTGCCAAAGATCATCATCGTATTCGTGAATGGGTTTGCGGTATTCCGGGCCGCCATTGATTCCCGCGTTATTGACCAGACAATCCAAACGCCCGAAAATACGCACCGTTTCTTCTACCATGTTTCGGGCACTTTCCTTGACGGAAACATCCGCTGCTACCGCCGCTGCCACGCCGCCTGCAGCCCGAATCTCCTCCACAACCGTTTCCAGCTTGGAAAGCGTCCTGCCGGAAACCACAACTTTGGCACCGTTCGCTGCAAATTGTCTGCACATTGCGCTGCCGATTGCACCGCCGCCTCCGGTAACAATGACTACCTTGCCGTTGAGATCTACTTTCATAATTCACATACCTCACATTTCTTCAGCTTGGAACTTAACTACCGCTCTACGCGGGAACTTTGCGGGACTGCCGGAAAATATCAAAGAGCACTGCACCAGCCATCAAAGCTCCCTGAATGGCCACGCGCAACGTAGTAGGCATGCCCAGGAAGATGATGGCATTTTCCGCCACAAATACCAGCGTAACGCCGATCAGTACGCCCAAAGGTGATCCCTTTCCTCCAGAGAGAGAAACGCCGCCAACTACGCAACCGGCAATGGCCCTGAATTCCCATCCATCTCCGGTCTCCGGCAGGCCAATACCAATGTCCAAAGTCAACAGTATGCCGCCAATGGCGGAAAACAGTGCCGCCAGGATATACGCCGTCATGCGCATGCGAGTAACATTGATGCCCGCCAGCAGAGCTACCTCCCGGTTGTCGCCACAGGCCAGCAGCCGCCTTCCCCACAGAGTTTTTTTGATAATGATAAACACGATCAGAAACAGCACCAGCATAATCCAGAAGTGTGGAGGCATGCTCAGATAGCGCTGGTCAAAAACCTTTGTAAGGGTAAAATTTTCCAAAGTATTCAGTGAAAGCTGATATCCCTTGATGAACAGGTAGCGGGCACCGCCCACCATGTAAAGGGTTCCCATGGTTGCCACAAAGTCGGGCACACCCATTTTTACCACCAGGAAGCCATTGTACAAACCCACAATACAGCATACCAGCAACGCCACAAGTATGGCAGGAAAGGCTCCCCAACCGGCATCCACCACCAGGGTGGACATGACGATTCCCGCCAGGCCCGCCACGCGGCCGGTGGATATATCCACATTGCCCGTCATCAATGTAAACGACGCACCCAGTGCCACGATAGCGATGAAAGGAATCTGCGTAAACATGGCCGAAAAGTTCTTGGCCGTTAGAAAATCCGGTCTGAACAAGGTGGTGATCAGCATGATCGCCAGCAAAGGAATGAATACGCTGACCTCATCGGTGCGCAGGAGGCGCCGCAGATAGCCGGCCTTTCTCGTAGTATTTGCCTGCATCATATTCCTCGCCTCCTTTAGCGCGCTATGCGCCGCGCTTCATATCTCTTGCGCTGAATGTCCAGCAATACCGCCAATACCAAAATCAAGCCAATGAGCACCAGCTGCAAATTTGTATCCACCTTGAGAATGCGAAGGGCATACCACAGCACATGGAACAGCAGGACGCCCAGCCCCACTCCCAGCATGGAGCCTGATCCGGCTGCAATTCCGCCGATATTGACACAGATAATCGTTCGGAACTCTCGACCACCGCCAAAGTTTGAGTTTGCCGTAGCAGCATTGAGTACATCGAAGATTCCACCAACCGCTGCAAATACGCCTGCAATGACCATGGCGATAATCTTAATTCGATCCACATTGATTCCCGCCATTACTGCGGCATTGGCATTTCCACCACAAGCACGAAGTTTATAGCCGAATTTTGTTCTACGAATCACCTGATCACAAATGAGCAGCATCAGAATAAAGATAAAGAACAGCCAGGACAATCCAATGGGCCTCGCACGTGTAAATGTAGAGGTACCCAGCTCACGAATGCTGATGGGTTCTCCCTGGCTGATGGTGACCGCCAGGCCCTGACAAATAAATTGTGTAGCCAGTGTGGTAATCCACGAACTCAGCTTGAGCTTACAAGTGCAATAGCCATTGATAAATCCCACCAGACCGCCACAAATCAATCCTACTAACAGGCAGGGAATGAGACCAAATCCCCACTTGGCGCAGGCCACTCCCATCATGATACCTGAGAGGCAGCCATTCATTCCCACGGACAGGTCAATTTCTCCGGCAATGGAAGCAAATGCCTGTCCTAGAGAAGCTGCGCCAATAAAGATACTGCTCATCAAAATGGAGGAAAAATATTTCCAGGTCAGAAAATTCTTGTTGATTATGGATGTAACCACGCAGAGAATCACGATGGGAATCAGCACGCCGATCTCAGGTGTCAGAAAAACGCGTGCCGCCAGATCGCGCCCCCTGTGCGCATCGCGCCTTGTTGTATTCTCCATGCGCCCTTCACCTCTCTCCGTTATTTAAAGGTTGATACCGCCATCTCCATAATGCGGGCATCGCTTCCCTCTGCCCTGCTCAGTTCACCAACGACACGCCCCTCTGCCATGACGATATAGCGATCCGACATGCCCATCAATTCCGGAAGTTCTGAGGAAATCATGATGACTGCCACACCGTCTGCCGCCATGTCGTTGATGATGTTGTAAATATCATTTTTAGAGCCCACGTCAATTCCCTTGGTGGGTTCATCCAATATGATGATGCGAGGATTTGTATTGAGGGATCGGGCAATAACCACCTTTTGTTGATTGCCGCCCGACAGAGTGGCAACCCTGGTGGATATGGACGGAGCCTTAATGCGCAGATTGTCGAAGTAAACCTGAGCCCGCTGGCGCAGTTTCCGCACGCTTACAAAAGGTCCCCCGGAAATCTCGTCCAAATTAGAAATGCCTATATTGGTTTTAATGTCCCAAACAAAATTTAATCCATAGATCTTTCTGTCTTCAGAAACCAGATTTAACCCCTTGCGAACCGCTCTGGAAGTGGAACCGGGTTTGAGTTCCTCTCCATTGATAAAGATTTTGCCGGATTTTACCGGTGCCATGCCGTAGATGGCCATGCAAACCTCGCTGCGCCCCGCGCCCACAAGGCCCGCCATGCCCAATACCTCTCCCGCATGAACTGTAAAAGACACATCCTCAATTAGATTTTTATTTGCAATGTACGGGTGAGCCACCGTCAGATGTTCAACCCGCAAAACCTCCCGACCAATTTCCACATGACGTGGAGGATACATATTCTGCAAATCGCGTCCAATCATATCATGAATGATCCGACCCGTATCATATTCTGCCTTTTCAAAGGTGGAGATGTTCTTTCCATCCCGCAATATGGTTACTCTATCCGTCAGTTCCAAAATTTCTGCCAGCTTGTGGGTAACGAAGATGACGCTCGTACCCTTTTCCTTGAGCTTGCGCACCACTCGGAACAACTGTTCTACATCTTCTCCTGAAAGAGAAGTTGTCGGTTCATCTAGAATCAAAACCTTTGGATTCGTGGCCAGTGCACGGGCAATCATCAGCATCTGTTGCTGTCCAATGGAAAGTTTGCGCACATCTGCACGGGCATTGAGCATGATGTGATTGTCCTGAAGCAGTTTCTCCGCCGCAGCATACATGCCCTTAAAGTCTACAAAGGGAGATTTTCCCACCTTCCCCTTGACCCGCGCCAGATGAAGATCAGACATGTAGATATTCTCCGCAACGGAAAAATACTTGAGCACGTTGATCTCCTGGGGAACATAACCGATACCCAGCTGCATGGCGTCATTCGGGCTCTGGGGACGAATCTCTTCCCCATTGAGCCGAAGAGTACCCGTATAGCTTCCATGGGGGTAGATTCCATTGAGTACTTTCAACAGCGTGGATTTTCCCGCGCCATTTTCACCGATCAATCCAAGCACTTCGCCGGCTTTTACGTTCAGGCAGATTTTGTCGTTGGCCAGAACGCCCGGAAAACGCTTGGTGATTTCGATCGCCTCCAGAACATAGTTCACACAAATCACCCGTCTTTCCTTTTCGGGCACCCCCCTAGGGCATCCCGGTGATATTGGGCCACACCGGTTTTACCGGCGGCGTATCGCCTTCATAAGAAACTGGGCTGCCCTTGCGAGGGCAAAGGCAACCCAGTAAATTTAAGCTACATAACTTCTACCGAGAAAAACTCACTTGAAGAACTCGGCCACCTGCGCCGCAATGTCACGGTGGAAGGCCAGACCATTTTCTCCTTCACCATCCACGGTGACGATCGGGGCTACCAGATCGGTCCACATGGGTACTTCTTCGCCGCGGAAGATCTTATCCAGATATTCCATGGTCTTATAAGCTTCCTCATACAGGGGCTGAGCAACGATCGCCGTCACTTTTCCGGCCTCCAGGTAGTCCAGATTGCCCTCGGTGGCATCCATGCCGACGATGACCAGTTCGCCATCCGCATAGCCAGCCTTGGAGGCAGCATCGGCCCAGGTAATGGGGCTGTTGCCAGTGGTGCCGAAAGCGCCGATGATATCGGGGTTGGACTGGATAATGCCGAGGTTGATGGCGGTTGCGCTGTCAACCACGCCGCCTTCCAATTCTACCGGCAGAATCTTAATGCCATCCAGCTCATACTTATCCTTCAGGCTCTCCCAAGTGGCGACAAAGGAATCAGTAGCCGAGTTCTCCGTCACGTTTTTCGTGTTCTGGGTCAGGGCTACGGAGCCGGTCTTGCCAGAGAGCTTCTCCGCCATCAATTCAGCGACCTGCTGGCCATAGAGCACGGGATCGCAGGCCATGTTGAAGGCCAGTCCTTCAGGATAGCTGCCATCTTCCTGAGTGTGACGGAAGTGAGGAATGCCCACAACCACGTCCTGGCTCGCTACGTTTGCAATGGTCTCATAGGCGCCAGAATCGCCAGCCCACAAAAGCAGGCCCTTGCCGCCTTCAGCCGCAAAGGCTTCTGCAGCTGCATAAGCTTCGGAGGTATCGCCGCCCTCCGTGCCAATGACCTTGGCATCAGTGTATCCCAGTGCCTCAGCCGCTTTCAGGAAGCCCAGCTGAACAATGCGGTGTACAGGGTGATTCATGCTGTCCATGCAAATCGCCACCGGGTAGTCCGCGGGGTTAAAATCCTCCGCAACTGCCATGGGGGCAAGAACCAGGATCAACATCAGGGCCAGGGAA
Organism: Clostridiales bacterium; assembly: GCA_019419995.1. Classification (GTDB taxonomy): domain Bacteria; phylum Bacillota; class Clostridia; order Christensenellales; family Aristaeellaceae; genus SFTH01. The sequence continues at coordinate 119,881 of JAHZHZ010000005.1, read as the reverse complement.
AGAATTTTCTTCATGGGGTTTGCCTCCTCTTGTCATTTATTTGCCCGCTATGCGGGAAAGCACATGGGAATGAAAAGAAACCGAGCTTTTATCTCCAACTTACGTTCTTTTAAAAAATAAATGCCACGAGTGCGGGAAATAAACATTTGTGTAATCGATTACGCAAATTCCCCGAATAGGCCGGAACTAGTGCAAAAAGCATTTAGTTCCGGTTTCGATTCAGATTGTATCACAGCTTGTATTTTTTGTAAATACCATTTCTAAAATTTCGTAGTAAATTGCCATAAAATGACGGCTAATAAAGGGTGCAAAAAGCCTAATTTTTTACTAATTTGCACAATTTCTAATTATAAAAGAGTTCAAGATTGCTTTGAAGAATGATCTGTGGATCGATGGTGATCAACTTTTCAACGGAGCTGCCGGACAGTGCCTCAAAAAGTGTCCTTAATCCACGGCGCCCCTGCTCATATTGATTTTGGAATATGGAGGCAGCCACGATACCGCGATCGAAGTATGCTCGCAATTCTTCGCTGATATCCGAGGTAATCAGCAGCAATTCACCAGCACGCCCAGCCTCCACGACAGCGCGAATAACCCCTACGCAGTTAAAGGAGTTTACATAAATGGCACCCAAGTCCGGTCTCAGCTGCAGCAGTTGGCAGGTCGACTCATATGCAATGTTTTTGTTGTCATGGTTGTAATAGACGGCACACACGTCCAAACCCTAGTGCTGTGCCTGAGACAAAAAGCCCTGAGCTGTCTTTTCATGGATACCCATTCCCTTCCAACCCGAAGCCACAGCCACAGGACGGCCCTTATCTGGCATCCAACGAAAAACGAGTTCCGCAGCCATGCGGCCGGCGATAAAGCCGTTATAGCAAATATGAAAACCGCGCAATTCCTCCTCGATATCATTAACTGCAGTGGCCACATAAATTCCTCGCTCCTTCAGATCATGAAAAGCCTGTGCATTTCGGGCCAGCACCAGAGCGCCATCGTAGCCATCCAACGCGATCTTTTTTAAGCTATCCTCCAGAAATTGATCCGCCTCAGGCGTATTGGAAGCACCTTCATCGTAGCCGAAGCAATCCACATGCACATTGTAATCCACCAGCGATTCTGCCGCGCTGCGCGCACCCTGAAGAAAGGGATCATGAAATTCAGGGAAACTCGTGAAAGCCATTACCGCCAGTTTCAGAGGTCTGCGGGCTAAGGAACGTGCCAGCAAATTGGGCTTAAAGCCCATTTCAGCAGCTGTCTCAACCACCAAGCGGCGCGTTTCCTCCTTTACCCGCGGTTTCCCGGTAAGCGCCCGGTTCACAGTAGCGGTAGAAATGCCCAAACGTTTGGCAATATCATAGATTGTCGTCCGTTTTTCCAAGAAATTCTCCTTCCTCCGTAGATACCGGCTCAAAAAATACTTTACGGACACTCTCTTTTATGTTACAGTATCTAAAAGACATTATAAACCCTCTTAAACCCAGTGGCAAGCATCAATGGTGATCTAAACTTTGAAAGGAGCGATTAAAAGAGATGAACTTTGTCGAGTACTTTCACAAAACGCAGGTGGATTCAGGCAAGCTGGCCGTATTCTGGCTCGGGCAGGCAGGTTTTCTAATCAAAACGGCGTCCGGGTTTACCATGGCTATCGACCCCTATTTTTCCGACCATGTAATGCGCACGGAAAAAAATATTGGATTCAAGCGCCTCACTCCGCCACCCTGTGGGGCGGGAGAAATTCCCTTTGATGCATTGCTGATCTCCCACGAGCACGGCGACCATTTTGACATTGAGGCCATCGGCGAAATGATGGCAAACGGGCACACCCAGGTATATACCAACAGGCCCGTTGCAGCAGAAATGGCACGCATGGGTTTGGATGTAAACCGGGTACAAGTGCTGGAAAAAGGGAAAAAGATAAGCCTCGGGGAGTGTTCCCTGTTACCTGTAGACTGTGATCACGGCACCTTGGCCCCCGAAGCTTTGGGCTTTATCCTGGATTTTGGATTTACCCGAATCTACTATGCGGGCGATACCGCGCTGAGCTATGACCGGCTGACACTTCCCCTTTCACTGCGCCCCGAATTAGCCATTTTGCCCATCAATGGCGCCTATGGAAACCTGGATGGCCTCCAGGCTGCCGAATATGCAGGGCGCCTGGGCTGCAAGATTTGCGTGCCCTGCCACTTCTGGACTTTCCCGCTGCATCACGGAGATCCTCAGCAGATCATCGATGCCATCGGGGAAAAAGCGCCTGATTGTGAACTTAAATTGCTGTGCCAGGGTGAAGGCTTTATTCTCTGAAACCCTGTAGGGCTCTATTGCTGAGTTTTACAAAGGGGTTTGGATTCAGGGCAGAGGATCTTGCATTCACGCCCGAAGGATAAATTTTTAAAACGAGTTAAAAATCTCCGGCAATGAATTGCCGGAGATTTTTTATGAATTTCCCTGAATGCGGCTGAGGTTGCGCATCGCCCTGTTAAGGTGGGTCCGCATCAGCCGACGGGCAGAACGCTCATCCTGATTGCGCACTGCCTCGCATATGGAGGCGTGATCCTTTAGCGTCCGTGCGGGGACACCCTTAATCGACTGCGTCAGCGGGCGGGTTCGGGAAAGCAATCCCGAACACATATTTAAAATCAAAATCAGCGCTTCATTTCCAGCAGCCTCCGCCAAAACAGCGTGAAATGCCTCGTCCGCTTCCACCCCCATTCCGCCGGACGCAATGTCCTCTCGCATATCCGAAAGGGTTTTATCCAGTGCTTTGAGGTGATCATCCGTGCGGCGCCGGGCCGCGAGGGCTGCAATTTCCGTCTCAAGAATCAAACGAATTTCAATCAATTCTCCGCCGAGTCGACCGTTCTGGGGAAATACCAAGGAAAAGGGATCGATGATGTTGGAAAGGGAGGGAGCCTTGATAAATGTTCCCTCTCCCACTCGGGATTCTACGCAGCCCATCATCTCCATGGACCGCAGCGCTTCTCGTATGGCCGTGCGGCTCACGCCGTACTCCTCCGCCAAGGTGCGCTCAGGCGGAAGCCGATCTCCGGGACGCAGAACACCCGCATGGATCTGTTCAATCATTTGCTCGGCAATCTCCTCATAGAGCTTGCCCGCCTTATTTTCCGCCATAACCGCGCCTCCTCATTGAAAATTTGTTCATTCCAATGATATCTAATTTATGATAATTTTTCTGTATGTTTATATTAATATTTAGAAAATTTTATTGTTTTTCCCCAATTCTATTGCATAATTCAGGTTACTATGCTATTTTATTGGTATGACCAATATTAAACAAATGGAGGTGCCTTTCCATGGATGCTGAGCTGTTTGTAAAGGACCTTGTGGCGCGGGCGAGAATCGCGCAGCGGGAATTTGAAAAGTCCAATCAAGAACAGGTGGACCGTGCCTGCCGCGCAATTGCCAAGGCAATTTTTGACAATGCAGAGCCGCTGGCGCGCATGGCAGTAGACGAGACGCGTATGGGCGTCTACGAGGATAAAGTCAAAAAAAATCAAGGTAAGGCCCGCGTCATTTGGAATGATATGAAGGGCAAGCCTAGCGTAGGCATTATCGAACGCCGACCGGAAGAGGGGTTGGTGTTGGTAGCCAAACCCATGGGTGTGGTTGGCGCCGTAACGCCCACCACCAATCCCATCGTCACCCCCATGTGCAACGCCATGTTTGCCCTCAAAGGGCGCAACGCCATCATCATCTGCCCTCACCCCCGCTCCAAAAAATGTTCCGGGGAAGCGGTACGGCTGATGAAGGAAGCACTTGCACCACTGGGCGTTCCTGAGGATCTGATTCAGATTATTGAGGAACCGACGGTAGAACTGTCCGGACAGGTAATGAAACAATGTGACGTGTGCATATCCACTGGCGGCATGGGCATGGTGCGTGCAGCTTATGCGTCCGGAAAACCCGCCTTTGGCGTGGGTGCGGGCAATGTTCAGTGTTTAATCGACGAAGACGCGGATTTGGAAAAGGCCATCCCCATGATCATTGAGGGAAGGCGCTTCGACAACGGCATTATCTGTTCAGGCGAGCAGACAGCCATCATGCCCCGCTCCATCTTCTCCCGGGCGATTGAAGTTTTCCAACAGAATGGTGCGCTGTACATTGACCGCGCTGAAGATGTGCAGAAGCTGCGGGACGTAGTGTTCCCCAATGGAACCATTGATAAAAACATTGTGGGAAAGAGCGCAAAGTTTGTAGCTGAAAAGTGCGGCTTTCCCGTGTCTGAAGATCTCAAAGTTATCCTGGTAAAGGCAGATACCTATGGACGCGAGGACTTGTTGTCCAAGGAAAAAATGTGTCCCGTGATCGCCACATACGATAATCTGCAAGACTGGGACGAGTGCATTCGCGCCGCCAATGCCAACTTAGAGGTAGAGGGCAAGGGCCACAGCGTTTGCATCCACTCCAACACACCGGAGCACGTGGAAGCCGCTGCCCGGCAGCTGCCCGTATCCCGTTTTCTGATCAACCAGATCTGTTCCACCAACAACGGCGGTTCCTTCTTCAACAGCCTCTCTGCCACCACTACTTTAGGCTGCGGAAGCTGGGGCAATAATTCCATCTCCGAAAATCTGAGCTGGAGGCATTTGTTCAACGTCAGCCGCATCGCCTACGTCCGGCCCGGCTCCACCATGCCCTCCGACGAAGAAATCTGGGGGTAAGCGAAAATGAAATTGATGGAATACCAGGCCCAAACTCTGTTTAAACAATTCGGACTACCAGTAATGCACGGCTGCGTGGTGGATGACGTTTCCACCATGGCAGCCGCCATCGAGAAGGAGAAGGTCTCCTATCCCCTGGTGGTCAAAGCACAGGTACAAATCGGTGGCCGGGGCAAGGCAGGCGGCATACAGTTCGCAGAAAACTATGCGCAGGCCGAGGAACACGCCCGGCGGTTACTTGGAAGTGAGCTGCGCGGTCTCACGGTCAATAAACTCTACCTGGTGGAGCGAGCTGCCTACAAGACTGAGTGGTATCTCTCCATCATGCTGGATCGCCTGAGCAAGCAGCCTCTGATCATTTTTTCCGCAAATGGCGGCATGGAAATTGAGGAAACCGCTAAAACCGATCCAGAAAAGATCAAGCGTATCATCGTTGATCCCATGATCGGTGTGCAGGATTACATGGCACGCTATCTGCTCTCCTCCTCCGGTCTGGACATCGCCTATACCCGGCAACTGGACGCGCTGCTGAAAAAGCTGTATCGCTGCTTTATGGAATATGACTGCATGCTCTGCGAGATCAACCCGCTGGTCATCGCCAACGACGATACCCTCGTAGCACTGGACGGTAAGGTGGATATTGACGACAGCGCCTTGTATCGCCTGCCGGACATACTGGCCTGGAGGGATGAGCTGCCGGTGGAGCCTCTGGTTAAAGAGGCCCGGGATTACAATTTCCTATACATCCCCGTTGAGAAAGGCGGCTCCATTGCCGTGTGTTCCAACGGCAGCGGGATGCTCATGAGCTGCATTGACATGATCAGCAAAAACGGAATGAATGTAGGCGCCGTGCTGGATCTGGGTGGCGGAGCTACCAGTGAACGTATCTGCGAAGCTATGCGCATCCTCTTTTCCACACCGGGTGTTAAAGCCGTGCTGATCAACATCTTCGGCGGAATCACCCGCTGTGACGAAGTAGCCGGTGGCGTAAAGCTGGCCATGGAACGCCATACGCTGGACGGTAAATTCATCGTGGTACGCATGGAAGGTACCAACCGAGACATCGGCATCGATATCATCCAGCAAATGCATGCGGATGTGGTTCTGGCGGAGGGACTTCGTGAATCGGTGGCCATTTTGCTGGAAAGGAGGGATCGCCTGTGAGCATCATCATTGATCAAGATACCCGTTTGATCGTTCAGGGAATCACCGGACGGGAAGGTTCCTTCCATACCGAGCAAATGTTGGCCTATGGCACTAAGGTGGTAGCGGGCGTCACCCCCGGCAAGGGCGGTCAGGTAATCATGGGAGTTCCCGTATTCAACACCGTGCGCGAAGCCATGTTGGCCACGGATGCCAATGCCTCAGTAATCTTTGTCCCTGCAAAATTTACCAAGGCTTCCGTCCTGGAAGCCCTGGATGCGGGCCTTAAAACCATACTCACCATCGCCGAACACGTGCCTGTGCACGATATGATGCTCTGTTATCGCCTGGCACGATTGAAGGGGGCACGTCTGTTCGGCCCCAATTCCTTCGGCATCATTTCTCCCGGCAAGAGCAAGGCTGGATTTATGGCCCATCGAATCTTTTCTCCCGGAAACGTGGGCGTGATGAGCCGCAGCGCCACCAACTGCTATGAAACGGTATTCATGCTTACCAATCATGGCATCGGTCAGTCCACCTGTATCGGCGTAGGCGGCGACATGATTCCAGGGTCCACCTTCGTGGATCTTCTGCCGGATTTCAATGCCGACCCTGAAACCAAAGCCATCATCATGATTGGAGAAATTGGCGGCAACGAAGAAGAGCTGGCAGCCGAATATCTGAAAGCGCACGCTTCCAAGCCCGTTATCGCGCTGATTGCCGGAAAGAACGCGCCCAAGGGACGTTCAATGGGCCATGCAGGCGCCATCGTCTCAGCCGACGGTACCGGAAGCGCCGCCAGCAAGGAAAAAGCACTGAGCGAAGCCGGGGTCTACATTGCGGAGAACACCCAGCACATCGTAGATATCTGCCTGAAGTTGAAGGAGGAAGGAAAGCTATGATGGATCGTGAACGCGCCGGTCACATCTATTCGACCATGGCGCGCATCCGTGCCTTTGAATTTAAAGCGCTGAAACTGTTTGAAGAAAATAAGCTGCGTGGCTCTGTACACCTATACATCGGTGAAGAAGCCGTAGCTTCCACGGTCTGCTCCCGGCTGACTAACGAAGACTACATCACCTCTACCCACAGAGGACACGGCCACTGCATCGCCAAGGGCGCACGTCTGGATCTGGCCATGGCGGAGCTAATGGGCAAGGCCACGGGTTACTGCAAGGGGCGCAGCGGTTCTATGCATATTGCTGATTTCACCCAGGGCAATCTGGGCGCCAATGCCATCGTGGGCGGTGGAATTCCCATTGCGGTAGGCGCCGCGCTCTCCGCAAAGCTGCAAAAGCAGGATCGAGTAGCCGTTTCCTTCTTCGGCGACGGTGCTTCCAATGAGGGAACCTTTCACGAAAGTCTGAATCTTGCCTCCGTATGGAAACTACCCATCATCTTCATCTGCGAAAACAACGGCTACGGCATTTCAGTTCCCGTGTGGCAGTCCACCTCCGTGGAAAATATTTCCGATCGCGCCAAGGGATATAACATGCCCGGAGAAACGGTGGACGGCAACGATGTGGAAGCCATTGACGCCGCCTTTGAACGCGCCCTGCGCCGCGCCAAGGCTGGAGAGGGACCGAGCCTGATCGAATGCAAGACCTATCGATGGATGGGACACTGGACAGGCGATCCTCAAAATTACCGCACCCGCGAAGAGGTTGAAGACTGGAAGAAAAAAGATCCCCTCAAACGCTGGCGGGAAAAACTGTTGGCGGAGGGAATTTACACGGAGGATGAATTGGATGCCATGCTGAAGGCTGCCGATGAAGAAACCGAGGCCGCTACCCAGTTTGCGCTCAACAGTCCCAATCCCGATCCTGCCCACGTGCTGGACGACGTATTTTATGAAGGAGGCGACGAGGTATGAGCATCAAAACTTACGCAATGGCTGTGCGAGATACCATCGCCGCTGAAATGCGCCGCGATGAAAAGGTATTCATCATGGGCGAAGACATTGAAACCATCGGCTCCATATTCGGTTGTACCCGGGATTTAACGGCGGAATTCGGGCGTGAACGCGCCTTTAATACGCCCATCTCCGAAGCTGGATTTGTAGGCGCTGGTTTGGGTGCCGCCTGCACCGGCATGCGCCCCATTGTGGAACTGATGTATATGGACTTTTCACTGGTCGCCATGGATCAATTGATCAATCAGGTAGCCAAGACCCGCTACATCTTCGGAGGCCGCGCCAAGATTCCTCTGGTTATCCGTGGACAACAGGGCATCGGCCGCGGCAACGCCGCCACGCACTCCCAGAGCATGGAAACCATCTTCATGCACTTTCCTGGCCTGAAGGTCGCCTGTCCCTCTACCGGCCGCGACGCCGCAGGTCTCCTGCGCACCGCCATCCGCGACGACAATCCGGTAATGTTCTTTGAGCACAAGGCGCTCTATTCCAGCAAGGGCGAGGTGCCGGATGATCCGGAGTTCATGCTGCCCTTCGGCAAGGCTGACATCAAGCGCGCCGGCAACGATGTGACCATTGTCGCCAATCTGCTGTATGTGAGCCGGGCTCTGGAAGCCGCAGAAGAACTGGCTCGGGAAGGCATCAGCGCTGAGGTCATTGATCCAATGACCCTCGTTCCCTTCGACAAGGATACAGTTATTCAATCCGTAAAGAAAACCGGACGCTTGGTGGTGGTCCATGAGGCTCACCGGACCGCCGGTTGGGGCGCCGAGGTTGCAGCCATGGTCACTGAGGAAGCCTTCCGCTATCTGGACGCTGCGCCCGTTCGGCTGGGTACCAAGGCCTGTCCCCTGCCCTTCAATGTAGATTTGGAAAACGCCGCCACGCCGCAGGTAAAGGACATCGTTTCCGCTGCAAAGAGCGTCTGCTATAAGTAATATTCCCAGTGCTGGGTTCCGGGCACCGGCCGGTGCCCGGATGCCAGGTTATTGTGCCTGTGGGCAACCGCAATCTCGCTCACCGGCGCACCTTATTTCGATTTGCATGCACAGGAGGTTGCCCATGGCACAGAAAATCATCATGCCCAAGCAGGGCCTGCAGATGACCGAAGGCGTGATTACTCAGTGGTTAGCCCAAGAGGGTGATTTCATTAACGAAGGCCAGCCGCTGTTTGAAATGGAAACGGATAAGCTCTCCATCACTATAGATTCCACCGCTACCGGTACAATTCTCAAACTGCTCTATGAGGAAGGCGATATGGTGCCTGTGGCGGAAACCATCGCTATCGTCGGTGAACCTGGTGAGGATTTCGCTTCTCTGCTTCAGAATGCAGATGAGGTATCCGGTGCCGCGCCTTCTGCGCCTTCCTCCTCCACCGTGTCCGGAAGTTCCCCTTCCACGGATTGGAGCGGCGTACAGCGCATCATCATGCCCAAACAGGGTCTGCAAATGACTGAAGGCATCATTACCCAGTGGCTGGTAAAAGAGGGTGATTTCATTAAAGAGGGCGATCCTCTGTTCGAAATGGAAACGGACAAGCTCTCTATTGTAATCGACTCCACCGCCACCGGCACGGTCCTAAAGCTCCTCTACGAAGAAGGAGATATGGTGCCCATCACCGAAACCATTGCCATCATCGGCGATCCCGATGTGGATGTAAACGCATTGCTCAGCGGAAACACAACCACGCCGGCTGAATCGGTCAATTCTCAGCAAAGGATCTTTTCAACGCCCCGGGCCAGAATGGCCGCTGAAGACAGAGGTATTGAAATCTCCGCGCTGCAGGGTTCCGGTCCTGACGGACTGATCATTGAGCGCGATGTACTCAATGCCAAACCAATGCCCACCACTCCGGCAGCATCCATTTCTACAAACTCGGCGCCGGTAAAGCCCGCCTTGGAAAATCCATGCGACACCATCATCCCACTCAGCGGCATGCGCAAGATCATCGCCGAGCGCATGCACAACAGTCTGCATGATCTGGCGCAAGCTAACCACCGCATGGAAGTGGATATGACAGAGGCTGTACACATTCGCGAACAGCTCAAAGCGCTCGGCGTCAAGATCAGCTACAACGATCTGGTCATTCGCTGCGTATCCATGGCCCTGAGAGAGTTCCCATTCATGAATTCCAGCCTGACCGAAGCCGGAATCCTTCAAAAGAGCGCTATCCATATCGGCATGGCTGTGGCTACGGATACGGGGCTGCTGGTTCCCGTGATTCGAAATGCCGATACGCTCAGTCTGACCCAACTCTCCGGGATCGCCAAGGATCTGGGCAAACGCGCAAAGGAGGGAGGGCTCAGTCCTGACGATCTCACTGGCGGCAGCTTCACTGTGACCAACCTGGGCATGTTCGGCGTGGACAGCTTCACCGCCATCATCAATGCCCCCGAAGCTGGTATTCTGGCCGTTGGACAACTAAAGAAAAAGGCCGTGGTTTTGGAGGATGACAGCATTGCCGTGCGCCCCATGATGTGGCTTTCATTGACCTATGACCACCGCATTGTGGATGGCGCGCCTGCCGCACAGTTCCTCGGCTACATCAAAAAGTTGTTGGAAAACCCAGCCCTACTGTTATAATTTTCCATCATCGCAGCGTTTATGGGCGATTATCCCATAAAGCGCACTCCTTTTTCCAAGGGGCGGGAAATTCATCCCGGAAACACATGGAAAATAGAATTTGTTTCCTATTATTTATATATCCTGATGAATTCAGCGTTCAAGTCCGGCTGTTCTTGCAGACCGGGCTTGAACTTACTTTAGGGGGCATTTCTAATGCCGCGTTGAAACAAATGAATCTTTTAAAACCTGAAAATAAAATCAGTTTTTGCAATCGTTATTAGCATAAAAATATACGTCCGCTCTTGAATTAAATGTGCAGAAGTGTTATAATAGTTTTAAAGATATTGTACGAATGCGGCTGTATATTTCCCCTATTTTCTACAGCAAATTTCCCAAAATTTGACGAACAATGTTAGAGAATGTAGTTCACAATTCAGTCTGCGTTCACATTGTAACCATGACGGCTTGAGCATTGAGTATGCTTATTATAACCGCAAGGAGGAATTCACAATGGACATGACCAACACTTTGAAGGGCTCTTATTTTGAGGAAATTCTACCCCAAGGCTGGGATATTGAGAAAATCAAAGCCTGCGTTTCCAATCCCCCAGAAACTGTTTGCGACCGTCAGGAGTTCTGGAACGACAACTTCAGACCCGTGAAGTGCACCGAACAGGAAGAATTTAATGTATGTATGGGCCATGAAATCGCCTTGCAAATTCAAAAGGCCAAGCAGGAAGGTAGAAAGCTGATTTTAATTCTTCCCGTAGGGCCCATGGGCATGTACAAATGGGCCGTATATTTCCTGAAAGAATGGAATGTGGATTGCAAACACGTCTATGGCTTTAATATGGACGAGTGGGCAGATGCTGAGGGAAATACGCTGGCTGCCTCTGATCCCGCTGCCTTCCAGAATGCCATGACTGAGGCTTTCTATGGCCCGCTAGGAGAATTGACCGTGCCCGAAGACCAGCGCAATTTTGCCACTAAGGATAACTTGCCCACCTATCCTGATAAAATTCGCAAGCTGAAGGCTGAAGGCGCCAAGCAAGTGATGGTCTACGGTATCGGCCGCATGTGCCACATTGCCTTCTGGGAGCCGCATTTTGCCTCGGAATACGCCACTGTAGAGGAATGGATGGCCCAGCCCTATCGCATCGGCGCCCGGTTACATCCCTTTACCATTGAGCAAAACGCCATCACCTCCTTCCGGTCCAGTTGGCCGTTGATTCCCTGCTTTGCCAACACCATTGGTCCCTGGATTATTTTCAACTCCGATTACGCCATCGGCGGCGCGGACGGCGTACTCTCCCGGGGCATGCAGTGGCAAGGCATGTCCTTCTGGATGACCCTGCGCTATGGACCTACCAAGGCTGTTACGTCCAGCTTCATCCCCACCATGCCCGGAAAACTGTTCTTCTTGGAGGAATTGGCGGGCCCATTATGCGCAGATACCAATTGATTCCGGGTACTTTTTCTCCAAAAGGTCCGAATGAAAAGAAAAGCTGAAATTATTATATATGAAAGGCCGGCTGCTGTGATCAGCAACCGGCCTTCAACATGCACAATAAATCGCTTTTTCCCATTCCAAATAAATGCGTTACCACTGCGGACATACAACAGGAGCCATTCAGAGCTGAAAAATACAATTAAGCCTTGCGCATGCTCTTGACTTAACTATTCCTCACCCTGCCAAACAGTTTCCTTAAAAAGCTACAGTGCAACCACTATCTGCTCATCATTGGAACGATAAGCTGCCTGAAGCACTTTCTGTACCAGCAGCGCATCTCTCGCATCACCGCGGAACGGCGTGCCGTTGATCAGAGAATCGCAGAAGGATTCAATTTCCCGCTGATACAAATCGCCATAACCACCGCTGATCACATGAGTTTCTGCCTTTGTATCTCCGTCCTGCTGGGCATCATAACCACCCACATGATCTACATAGACTGCGTCCACCTTACCGGCATCCACCTGCCCTACCACATCATCGCCCACCAGACGGCCGCGAGTTCCAAACATTTCAAAGCGCCACTTGGCTACCTGATCCGGAATGTTGAAATTGGTCTGAACGGTACACAGCGCTCCATTTTCCAGGCGCAGAAGGACATTTGAGGAATCCTCCACCTCGTAGTTAAAGGTCAGCGTATCGTTAAAAGCCGCCACCTGCTTCGTCTTTGAACCGGTGACATAGTGAATCAGGTCAATCATATGTACGCCCATATCGGTCAGCGAACCACCACCCCCGGTGGACTTCTTCTGACGCCAGTTGCCCGGCATATCCGGATACCAGCAAGTGAACTGGGCGTAAACAGACACCAGATCCCCAATTTTTCCCGCCTCATACTCCCTCTTCATGGCATTGATGCAGGCGCCGAAGCGCATCATAAAACCTGCAGCTACTCGCACGCCCTTCTCATCACAATAGTCCAGCACTTTTGCGGCTTCCTCGCAAGTCATGGCGATGGGCTTTTCCAATAAAATATGCTTCTTATGATCCGCCGCCAGCATCGCCTGCTTAGCGTGCAGGTGCACCGGAGAGGCAATGTATACCGCGTCAATTTCCGGATCGGCCACCAGCTCCGCTTCACTTGTATATGCGCGCTTTGCATTGTATTTCTTCCTCAGTTCCTCTGCCCGCGCCGCATCGACCTCCATCACGGAAACCAATTCCGCCCGATCGCACTTGAGCATGCCCGGAATGGTACGCCGGTCTGCAATGCCGCCCGCACCAATGACGCCAAATCGAACTTTTCTCACTGTACACCTCCACTCTCATCCACACCAGTTCCTGATAAAATCCATCAGGGCACTTACGCAGATTTCCATACTTTCCAAATCCACCCATTCATCCGGCCCATGCAGGCGCTCACCAATGGGTCCAAAGATCACGGACGGCACATTTCCCAGTTCTGTCATAGCAAACATATCGCAGGAAAACATAGCCCCACAGACCCGAGCCCTGTCAGTATATTTCCCAGCACAATCGGCCAGCACTTGAACTCCCGGATAAGCTGGATCGGTAGCTGCAGGGCGACAATAGCGATACTCCCGATGGATCATCAGCTTCTCAGGATGATGATATCTCCTGCGCACATGTTTATCCAGGGCCCGCATCAGATCTTCTTCCTCCTCGCCTGGATAAGATTGCATCACAATTTCCATCCAGGCGTCTATGGGCGCCGAAAGCTGACCATGCTCTACGCACTCTCCCGCCTTTACCTTGGTAATTACTACCTGCGCACCCTGAACGGTACCCTCCCACAGCTTTGGCCGAGGCGCCTCTGCCATGCGCCGTTGACCCAATTCCTTCACCAGGCCAATCAGCTCCGCAATATCATAGGCCGGATTGTCGATTTCTTCGCCCGTATACGGCATGCCCGCAACGCCCTGCACCCGCAGATTTACCACCAGACCCCCCACACAGGCTGGGCAAATGTTCAATCCACTGGCCTCCAATACGATGCCAAAGTCCGCATTATAACCCGCCAACCGGTCAGCTACGGTTCCGTTGGCGCCTGCGTACTCCTCGTCTACCACGCTCTCAAGAATAATATCCCCTTTGGGTTGAAAACCTTCTTTCTTTAAACGCCGCACCGCTTCCGCTGCGCAGGCCAACCCTGCCTTCATGTCTGCCGTTCCCCGGCCGTACATGCGTCCATCCCTGATGAGCGGTTCATAAGGTTGTGTCACTGTCCATGGCAGCGGCTCCTTGGGCGCAACATCCATGTGCCCAGTCAGCAAAAGGGAACGGCCACCCCCAGTGCCGCGCCAGATCCCCAGGATATTCTCACGGTTTTCAAAGTCTCTCGGCAGAAACGCCGGATGATCCGGATATTCCGGCAGCGACGCCGGGCAGAGGCGATGAACCTCCAGGCCCATGCCCGCATATTCCACGCCCAACACAGCCTGTCCTGAAGCTTCATCGCCATGGGGCGGATGATTCTCAGTGGGACAGCGCACCAGCCTCTCCAACAGCGCCGTCATTTTTTCGCCCACTTTGCTCGTATTCATCGTCTACTCCTTTGGCTAGCCGTCGATGCGAATGATATCGCGGTGCCAGGTCGTAAGTTGTTCAAGTCCTTGCTCCCGAATCAGCACGCCATCCTCCAAGCGCACACCGTACTGATTGTCTGCAATCCAGATATCAATATTGAACACCATGTTGGGTTCCAGTACACGCCCGGTGCGGTTATCCACCCAGGGTGCTTCGCATTCCTGAAGTCCTGTGGAGTGAGCAGGCCCATAGAGCGACAGACCACCGAACCCATATTTGTTCAACCTGGCCTGGAATTTATCGTACACTTCGGCAAAAGCCACCCCAGGACCCATAGCCGCAATGGTTTCGTCCAGGCACTCTCCGGCGATTTTGATCATATCCATGTGCTTGTCCGGAAGCTTTCCCAAAACAGCTACCCGGCCAATATTGCCACAATAGCCATTGTACTTCGCACCCACAGAAAACTGGACCATTTCATTTTTTCCGATTTCCCGTTCGGTGGATTTGCATAGGCTCTGATAGGTGGAAGGTCCGCCAGTTACCCAGCAGGGATAGCCAAAGCCTTCCGCTCCCATCTCAAAAGAGAGCGCCTTCCAGTGGGACAGCAATTCACGCTCCCGCACGCCGGGGCGAATCAGTTCCACAGTTTTTTTCAGGGCTTCCTCAGTGATGCGATACCCTTCCTTTAAAAGTGCGATTTCTCCTTCCGACTTATACGCACGCAGATCTAAAATGATATCCTCCGCTGGTACGATCACTGCCCCACGAGCACCCTTTTCAATGTCCGCATAAATTACATGGGGTATGGTATTCACATTGGCTATGCCAATCTTGCGAATGGGCATCTCTTTGCGCAATTCATCCAGAATCATGGAATAATTCCAGGGATTGGTGGGCTTATCCCATTCGGGTGCACAGGTTTCCACATACATGGGATGTACCCGCACATCGTCGATCTGCGCAAATTTCACCGCAAAATCATAGGATTCCGGACCACCAGTCAGCAAAATAGCCTTTCCCTGTGCCGGCACGAGAACGCCGACAAAATCAAATACGGCCCAGAAATTCGTCAAATAGCGCACAGTTGCAGATTCGCACTCACAGGCATGCGCCACCAGCAAGTCAATGCCTGCTTCACGCATCCTCTCTTGAACCTTCGCTATGCGCTGATCATATTCACTGCGGGGCAATTGCATAATTTGTTTACTCACTGTTAATTAGTCCTCCCACTTTAGTAATTATTGTAAGAAATCCGGGAGAACCGGATAGCGATTCTCCCGGCAATGATCAGGCCTTAGGCCTCAACATACTTCATATAGTCGGCGATGTTGTTGGCATCGATCACAGCCAGTTCAATATACTGAGACTTCTCAATTTCTTCGCCAGCAAAGTAGCGGGCAATGGAATCGAGGGTCATGCTGACAATGTTGGCTGCAGAGACGCCGATGCACATCTTGTAATAGGGATTTCCGCTGTTAATCAGGCCAAAGGGCTCCGCACCCCAGCCGCCTGCGGAAACAACGATCGTTCCGGTGGCACCATTCTGCTCCAGAGCGGTGGTCGCACCGATGGCGGCATTATCCACAGCACCCCAGATGACATCGATGGGCTTCATGATATTGTTGGTTACAATATTAGCGGCAGACTCACGGGTCTCACCAAAGTCCTGATTGAACACCCAGGTTACATTCTCAGCGCCAAGCAATTCTTCCAGCGTAGCCACGAAAGCTTCAGAACGAACCTGCGTATGCACGGCATTGAGCATGGCCAGCACGCCTACGCGCACCTTGCCGCCCAGATTTTCATTGGCGTAATCCGCCACCCACTCGGCCGTCAATTTGCCAGTCTCTGCATGATCCCAAGCCACGTGAGTGATCAGATCTTCGTACGCAGTGCCGCTATCAAACGCGAATACGGGAATTCCAGCCTCGCCCGCCTGCTCCAGCGTGGGGATGATGCCGTCGGAATTGACGGGGTCGATGCAAATGGCATCGTAGTCACCCTGAGCGATGAAGTCTTCCACCTGCTTCTGTTGGGTTTCAGCATTCAGGTTGCCATCGGCAATGGTCACTTCCCAGCCCAGCGCATCGCACTGTGCCACGAACTCGTCATAAACGGATTTGCACCACTCGTCGTACATCGTAATGTGCGCAACGGCAATCTTGAGGGGTTCTTCAGTTTCCGCCATTGTGGGCATGCAGAAGCATGTCAGCAATACAACGGCCAAAAGCAATGACACCAGGCTCTTTCTCATGAACAGTACCTCCTAATCTATTTTACCGCACCCGCGGCATAGGATCATGTTGTCATGGTCCGGGAAGATTCCAATCCACCCGGATTCCTCCATCGAAACGCCAAGACCTGCGTTTCTTCATTATCAGACGCAAAGCGCCATAATAGCCTCGGGCGAAACTTCCTCCATCGTCAATTCGCCCACCTTCCGTCCCTCGTGCATCACCATCACCCGGTCCGACATACCCACAATTTCCGGAATTTCGGAAGAAATCATGATAACTGACTTGCCGGATTTCACCAGTTCATTTATCAGCAGATAGATTTCGCTCTTGGCTCCTACGTCAATGCCCCGGGTAGGTTCATCGAGGATAATGATGTTGGCATCCTGCAACAGCCACTTGGCGATGACCACCTTCTGCTGATTGCCGCCGGAAAGATACTGTACCTCCGTTTCCTCAGAGGGGGTGGCAATATCCAGCCGTCCGATGTACTCCAGAGCTCTCGCCCGTTCTTTAGCTTCGCTGATCACTACGCCCTTGGAGACGGCGTCCATATTGACCATGCAAATATTCCTGCACACGGTCAGCAACTGAACCAGCCCCTGCTTTTTTCTGTCCTCAGGAACCAGAGCAAATCCTTTTTTGATCGCCTCACGGAAATTGGGGATAGCCACTTTTTTCCCGTTAAGATAGATCTCACCGCTGTCAATTTTGTCAATCCCCAGAATGGCCCGGGCAAGCTCCGTACGCCCTGCGCCCACCAGTCCGGCTATCCCAAGCACCTCTCCCTTGCGTAGCGTAAAGGAAATGTCCTTGAGTACGTCCTTGCGCACGATGTTTTTAACCTCCAACACCGTATCGCCCAATTCAATTTTTTCCTTCGGATATTCGTTGACAACTTCCCGGCCCACCATCATGGTCACCAAATCATGCCGGCTCACATCCTTAACGGGCAGCGTCTTGATGTGACAGCCGTCGCGCAGCACGGTAACATTGTCTGCCAGGTCAAAGATCTCGTCCAGCCGGTGAGAGATATAGATGATGGTCATTCCCTGCTCCCGCAGCTTTTTGACCGTCTGGAACATGACCTTCTGTTCCTTTTCCGTCAGCGTGGCTGAAGGTTCATCCATGATCAGCAGGCGGCAGTTGCGGTTAATGGCCTTGCAGATTTCCACCATCTGCTTCTGCGCCACCGACAAATCACTCACTACAGCGTTGACATCCAGCGCCAGGCCCAGCTGGCGCAACATTTTATCCGCTTTGACCTGCATGGCCCGCCAATCTACCCGTATGCCCTTATAAATCAGATTCCCAAGAAATACGTTCTCCGCAACGGAAAGCGTTTCCGAGAGCTTGATTTCCTGATGCACCACGCTAACCCCAGCAGCCTGGGATTCATTGGGCGTTTTAAAGTGTCTGGCCTTGCCGTCAAAGAGCATCTCGCCTGCATCGGGCTGGTAAATACCTGCCAGCACTTTGATCAACGTGGATTTACCTGCGCCATTTTCCCCCACCAAAGCATGCACCGTACCCCGTTCTATGGAAAAAGAAACGTTGTCCAGCGCCTTCACGCCAGGGAAATGCTTGCATATACCTCGAAGTTCAAGGATGATATCGCTCAAGCTCAACTCCCCCCTTATCGGCGGCGGTTACGCACCACGTCCAGCGCCACTGCGCCGACCATGACCACGCCCTTGAGAACGTCCTGAACAAAGGGGTTGACGTTCATCATTGTCATGCCGTTGAAGAACAGCGTCAGGAACAGCGCTCCAAAGAGTGCCTGAACAATCTTGCCACGACCGCCCGCCAGTGATATACCGCCCAAGATGCAGGAAATCATAGCGTCAAACTCATAGAGGTTGCCGTTGGTCAATGCGGCGGAGTCCAAGCGGGTAACCAGAATAATACTGGAGAATCCGCACAGCGCACCGGCGATGGTGTACACCAGGAAGCGATATTTTTTTACGTCAATGCCCGCAAAATAAGCTGCTTCCTCTCCGCCACCAATGGCATAGAGACTACGCCCAAAGCGGGTGTGATTGGTGATAAACATCGCAATTACGAATAAAACAACCATGATCACCACGCTCACAGGGATACCCCATCCGTTCTGCGGCCCGATGTAACCGCGACCAAAGAACTGAATTTCTTCCGGCATGCCAGGAATCGGCGAGGCGTTGGTGATGATCTTCGCCGAACCCTTGCAGATCATCTGGAAACCCAGCGTCACAATAAAGTTGGGAATGCCACAATAGGAGATCAATGCGCCATTGCACGCGCCCACCAGCGCGCCGGACGCCAGAGTCGCCAGCAGCGCCAACCACGGATTCCATCCGCCAAATTTGATCAGCCAGGCCATGACGCAGCTGGTAAAGCACACATTTTGGCCAATGGACAGGTCAAATTGTCCGGTCGTCACAATCAAAGCCTGTCCAGCGCAAACGATGGCCAGTGTCACGCTCTGATTGAGAATATTGCGCAAATTGGTCCATGTAAAGAAATACTGTGCGCCAAACATCAGCTGAGAGCCGATGCTGTAGACGACCATCAGCAACAAAATTGCCACAATAATCGCATAGCTCTTGGTAAATTTGGCTATCCGCGATCCAAGGCCGCCATTTTTCGGAAGGGCTGTCTGACTCATATGGGCATCGATCCTTTCAATAGTAGTAGTGCAGTTCTATTTCGCTGTATCTCCCACAGCGCAATAGCTCTTTACGGCAACAAGCGCTTGGTGGTCATGCGCAAATAGTTCAGATTGGGACGGAAGCCCTCAGCGTAGTCCACTCCGCTCTGAAAGCCACGAACCCGCGAACAGGTTCGCACAAACTCCAGAAAATCAATATGGTCATGATCGCGCATCCAGTCAATCTGCGATTTGTGGCACGCCAGCGCCTCCAGTTTGAGATCGATGGTATCGGTAATATCCACGTATTCCGTGGGAATAAAACCTGTCCCAGCCACCGGGTCCATGTGATAGATAGGACACACCGGAGCGCAGGGCGTGGTGGCCTCCAAATCATAGTGCGGCAGACTAGCGCCAAAGGATGCCCGCAGCGCCGCATAATAGGTCTGCATATGATCGTTCATATAGTCGTGATCGTAGTGGGTAATGATGAGATCCGGCTGCGCCTGACGCACCACTTCCGCCAGACGCCTGATGAGAGCATCGTCCTCTGCCGTAACATACAGATCGTTTGCATCTACGCTGTAATGCTTGGCGCCGATGACTTTCGCCGCATTTTCCGCTTCCTCAAAGCGCATGGCTCGTAACTCGTCCTGATAAATTTCCACATGTCCCAAATTTCCGTTGGCCACGTGGCAGACCGACACGTTGTGCCCCAATTTCACATATTTTGCCAGCGTACCATAGCAGCTGACTTCCAGATCGTCCGGATGACATCCTATCGCCAGTACATTCATCTTTTTCGCTCCTTTATTTCTCAATCACGCGACCTACATACGCCTGAAGATTGACCGGCAGTTCGTTGAGAACATCCACACGTTTCCCGAATTTGCCCAACGTCTTTTCCACCAGCACATAATCCATGCCGGGGATGATCACATCGTTCCACATGTTTCCCACTCCGCGCACCGCCACGTCCAACATGGTGACGATCTGCTTGCCCAGTGGTTCCTCAGAATTGAGTGTAATTGCCCCATAAAATTCCTGGCATTCGGTGTAGCCTCCGTTGTGCGTTCCTGTATAAGGCTTCTGGCGCACAAAGTCGATCTTCTTCCCGATGCGCTGGCAAACTTCCTCTTCATGTGCCTTAAAATAATCGCACAGCGCCTGTTCCTGCAATTTGGCAGGCAGGTTGTCCTGACTGACCCTGCGATAGGCGTCCAGACCCGTCTGATATGCACCCTCTACAAATTGAATCCAGTATTTCTGATCATCCGTAATTTTAGAGGGATCCAACGTAGCTATCACCGTGCAGCGTTCACAGGCGGTAAGCCCGTCGCACTTGGGCGCAACTCCCAGATGCACGTAATCCCCCTCCTCAATCACGCGGTTGAGCGCCTTGCCGATCAGCGAACGGTTGGCTTCCCCGGAAGTTACCATCACATCGAAGCCAAAGCCCTCTGCACCAATCTGCTGCCCGATCAGGTAGCCCCAGGCAGCCACTTCCGTTTCCAACATTCCCGGTTCCATAACCGCCAGCATGCCCTCCAGCATGACGTCGCACATGCGCGCCGCCTGGCGAGTCAGTTCCATTTCCCGATCGGATTTGATGTATTTCTGCTTATAATAGATTTCCTGACAGTCGATCATATTCTGAGCACCCACGATGGAGGCAAAATATTCGTATACGCTCACCGGAAGAACTTCCCGAGGCGTAAAAATACCAATCTTCTCCGGCATGCGGCCGCAGGCCTCCACCAGCACGTCTTCCACGCGCTCGGCATCGATGGGATACTCCTCATCCGCCAGTTTCAACATTTCCACCTTGTGGATCGAGCAGCCGGATCGATAGGATAGCTGTTCGGCTACATATCCGCCCTCCAACCCCGCCAGAATGTGAAAGCCGTTCTTCCCCAGCACGCCGGCAATGGGTTCGATAGCAATATTGACACATCCTCCCAAATAGGGAACGTCGCCGCAATAGTGCTCGTCGGAATAGACGATGGCGCAGTCAATGCCAGCTTCTTCCAACTTAGCTATCAGAGCCTGCTGTCTGCCGCGGAACTCGCTTTCTTCCACGCGCAGATTTTTGTCAAATTTCGGCGCACGGGCAAGGATTTTTTCCACCTTTTCCGCCTTTTGCATCCAGGTTTCCATACAGCAATTCTCCTTTCGTTTTGAAAGCACATCAGGAACAAATAATCACTGTCTTTATGGCCGGGGCATCCTCTGCGTACAGCTGGCTGAGTTCCTCTGCGCCTTCCAGAGGAAGCCTATGGGTAATGATGCGACCTGCATCTATCCGACCGGAGCGTATCATCTCAATTGAAAGCGGAAAATTGACCGCCGGTTCCGCCAGAGAAGTCAGCAACTGCTTTTTGTTAAGCACCATCTCACTTACATTCAGCTCTACGGCATTCTCTCGTCCAAGGCTGATTCCCATCGCCAGAACATTGCCCCCATAGCCCACCAGTCTCATGGCATCTGCACACAAAGCAGGCGGCGCCGCCACCACCGCCGCGTCAAACGTTCCTTTTTTCAGAGCATTTTCCAGATAGTCTCCACTACAAGAATAATAGACCTCGTCCGCGCCCAGATCACCCGCTGCAGCTTCCGCCGCTCGGTTGCGGAGGCTGGAGGCATTCCGGGCAAACATTGCGATGCGTCCCGCCCCCATGCTGCGCGCATATGCGCAGGTAAGTAAGCCTATCGCACCCATGCCAAAGATGGCCAAGGATGCAAACGGCCTGAGTTTAAGTTTGTTCACTCCTCGAATGGCCACCGCTAAAGGCTCCACCATGGATGCTGTTACGGGATCTATGCCTTCAAAGACATTGAGCATATTCTCATGAACAACCAGCTCATCCGACATACCGGGCTGATTCTGCAACGTATATCCATTCCGGCAGAGGCGTTCCTGCCCTGTTTTGCAGAACTTACACGCTCCACACATGGATACGTCTTCACAAATTACGCTATCCCCCGGTTTGACCCTCGTCACTTCCGACCCAATTTCCACAACGACAGCAGAAATTTCATGTCCCAGCGGCGTCCATTGCTCCACATCCCGCAGAAAGTGCAAATCTGTTCCACAAACTCCGCAGGCCTGCACCTGAATGCGTACCATATGGCCCGTTACAGGAATGTCCTCTCGTCCACACAGTTTCAGGGCAAATCCTCTTCTGCCGTACAAGCCTTTCATTAGAACATTCCTTTCATGAAATCCATATAGCATCACAATCTATGCAATATTCTTTGTTGAATTGGGATAATTTATGTTATCATATCTGTTATCATTTGTCAAGTGCGTTGAAGAATTAACTTCTTCTAAAACTCTTCGTGGGATCAAACTGTATTTATCCCGCCTCAATGCCCCTTGAAGAAAAACTTTAAGACTTCTGCATGTATTATACGTCTGCATTCTCCTGATCTATGACAAGTATCTATCGCTTTATTTTGAGGGTAAAAGGGCGCACAGCTCTGAAAGACATGAACAAATTGAAGCGCTTGCGTGAAAAAAAGAAATATGCTAAACTAGATCAGAATTCGATGAACGTACGCGTAATTCGCACCTCGATTGAAAATAAGAGGGGAAGAAATCGAACAATGAAATATCTTTCTCTGGAACTTCCAGATTCCCAACGCCCAGGATATCAGCAATTGATTAAGGAAAAAAACACCAAAGATATTTTTGACCTCGTTCGCAGTGGACGGTGTTCATCCCGCGCTGAACTGGTGCGCACAATGCAGCTGAGCGCAACAACGGTGTCTGCGCTTGTGGAAGAACTGGTGACACTGGGATTAATACTGGAAAGCGGCTTGACATTGACCTCTCAACCTGGTCGCAGGCCCATGAGTTTGCGTCTAAACAGCGGCGGCAAACAGTTGGCTGTCTTTTCCCTAAGTCGCCGGGGCGTTTGCTTTACCTTATTTGACCTGAGCTGCAAAATTTTGGAAAATTTCTTTGTAGAGCACCCTGTAGGTGATGGAAACGTACCGGATTCAGGAGACGATTACGCAAATCTGTTTGAGGATATTCTCCTTCACCGTTCCAGGAAATTTGACAAATCCAAGACCATCGTCATTGGCGTAAGTTTTCCTGGCATCTACATTGAGGAAGAGCAGGCTTTCTCTGTGCGTACGGCCATGAATGTAAGCTTTTCGGAAGCTTCCATGCGGCGGCTGGAGCAACGGTTGGGCATACCTCTTTTTCTGGCCAATGTCTCCATGTGCCTGGCCTACGCTGAAAAAAAGCGCCTAGATGCACTGGAGGAAGATGGCCGGGAAGTACGGGATCTGATCTTCATCAATGTGTGCGATGGCGTAGGGGCAGGCATCATATCCGAGGGGTCCATTCTCACTGGTCCATACAACACCGCCGGAGAATTCGGTCACTTTTCCATCGATTTCCGCGGCAAGCCCTGCAAATGTGGCAATCGGGGCTGTCTGGAACAGTATGTCAATCTTAACGCCATCCTTCAAAGCGCCATCGATGCCTGTGTGGCTCAGGGTATAGACGCTCCCTCCTCCTTTGCTGAACTGGCTGAACGCTATACAAACACCCCATGCGTCGCAAAGGTGCTCGAAGAGGTGGCCAACCATCTTTCTTTCGGCATATACACGCTGACTTGCGCCACGGGCATTCAACGAGTTGTAGTGGGAGGCGGAATTGAATTGCTGGGGGAAAGTTTTTTGCAAAAGCTCATCCGCTTTATGAAAGATCGGCCCATGCTGACCCGTCACATGCACATGACGTACGCCCACTGCGGCCCCAATGGAGATAGCCTGGGCATCGCCCAGTATTTCCTGGATAAGGCCTACACCATAACACTGCCCGGCAGCAGATAATGAAAGCGGCGGTGGGAATTGTTCCCACCGCCGCTTTGCATTAGTTCAACAGTGCCGCCGCAGCCGAATCCAGAATAACCACCGCATTGGCATGGAGACGGAGTATCGAAGCCGGCAAGTACGGCGAAATTGGACCGTTTACCAGCGCTTGAATGGTCTCAGCCTTACTGCTGCCCGTAGCGATGAGTAGCGTTTTGCGCGCACGCATAATGGTGCCTACGCCCATGGAAATTGCCCGACGCGGCACATCGTCTACCGAAGGGAAAAAGCGTTTATTGGCTTCGATGGTAGACTGCGTCAATTCAATTACTCCGGTACAATCAGAATAGGCATCTGAAGGTTCATTAAAACCGATATGACCGTTTCGGCCAATGCCCATAAATTGCAAGTCGATGCCCCCTGCTGCAACTATAGCCGCCTCGTATTCCCGGGCATTGGCTTCTATATCCCCGATTCCACAGGGCACGTGGGTATTTTCTCTGGGGATATTTATGTGATCAAAGAGATTTTCATCCATGAACCGGCGGTAACTTTGGGGATGGTCAGCGGACAGGCCCACATATTCATCCAGATTAAATGTGGTTACCTGGGAAAAGTCCAGCACGCCTTCTCGATTCATGCGAATCAATTCCCGATAGGTCTCCACGGGCGTCGAGCCCGTAGGCAGCCCAATCACAGCGTCCGGCTTGGATATGATTTCGGATGCAATCAGCGTTGCGGCCGCTTCGGCGGCTAATTCCGGGCTCTTATAGACATGGATCTGCATTGTATTCTCCCCTTATAGTAATTTAACTCTCGTTCTCCAAAAACAGTTTCATTAAAATCTACCAGTTCTCGTAAACCTTAATGATCCTCCCCGAAATCGCAAAAGTCAGTCAAGATCTCCCGAATTTGAGTGTACAACCCACTGGCTACAGAGCTTTCCCTATTCCTCCTCTCTTTAAACGGGTTATGAAAATAAATTTACTTCAACGGCCTCTCCTTTTCTACCCGCTCTGCAACCTCATCCCTCTGAATGCGGTTTCACCCTTCCAATCTAGATCAAGCACTTTTACCTCACACATTCGAACCTTTATTAAACGACTTATAATTCAAGCTTTTTTTGCCACGCTTCCAGATCGTTCAGAGCCATTTGCCTGTCTTCGGCTTCTGCCGCCATGCGCAGCAGTGGTTCCGTGCCGGAAAAACGGCAGATAATCCAGCTTCCATCCTCAAAGTACACCTTAAAGCCATCTTCCATGTTCACTCGCGCCACTTTGTGTCCGAAATCCGGCAGTGCTTCAGGGCCGGAAAGCAATTTTTGCAGTTCTTCCTTGCGTGCGGGCGTCATTTTGAAATCTCTCTGAGTATAGAACAGTTCCCCATAGCGTTTCACAATTTCCTCATAAATTTTGGAAAGAGGTTTCCCTGTCACAGCAATCATTTCCACCAGCAGCGCAGCAGCATAAATGCCATCCTTGCCAGGAATGTGCCCTTTTACAGCCATGCCACCGGAAGACTCCCCGCCAATGATGGCGTCGGTTTCTGCCATCTTAGCAGAAATATGCTTAAAACCAACAGGCACTTCATAGCACTTCTGTCCCACATCAGCCGCCACACGATCCAGCAAATGGGTTGTAGAATTGTTCCGAACGCAGGGACCCACCCACCCCCTGTACTTTACCAGATAGTAATACATCAGTACCAGCAATTTATTAGGATCCACATAGGCGCCCAAATCATCTACCACACCCAGACGATCAGCGTCGCCGTCGGTGGCAATGCCCAAGTCACAGCGGTGCCGATCCAGAACCACCGCACTGAGTGGTCCCATGCTGTCCTCGCTAGGCGCAGGCAAACGTCCCCCAAAGAGCGTATCGTGGTGGCCGTGAATGACCTCCAAATCGCAACGACAGGTCAACAATATGGTACTGAGGCAATTTTCGCTCACCCCGTACATGGGATCGAGGGCAACGCGCAGTTGAGCGCGCTTGATGGCTTCCACATCCACGGAAGCGAGGATGCTATCAATATAGGCGTTAGCCGGGTTTTCTTCCCGAATCCAACCTGATGCCAGCGCAGTGTCATAATCTACACTGCGAACATCTTCTGATTTGATGCCGGCAATCTTTTCCTCCACATGGCCGGTAACCGTCTGATCTGCATCCCTTCCTCCAGCCGTAAATAGTTTGATTCCATTATAAATTGCTGGATTGTGGCTGGCCGTAATCGCCATCCCGTAGCTCAGTCCCCGGTTTTTCACTGTAAACATAATCAGCGGCGTCGGGGAAGATCGATTGATCATTAAAGGTCGATAGCCATACCCCACCAATACCTCCGCCGCCCAATGGGCAGACTCTTTGGAAAGAAAGCGGCGGTCATAACCAACACAAATTTCACTGCCATGGAGCCCCTCTTCTTCCATCAGCGCACAAAGACCCGCTGTCAAAAGGCGAATATTTTCCCGGGTGAATTCATCGGCAATCACGGCCCGCCATCCTCCCGTTCCGAAGCGTATCATGATTGTCTCCTTTCTTTTTCTATATTTTTTATAATTTTCATAATCAACAACCTGGACTGAAACACCAACCGCAACATTACTTATAATTTATATTTTTTGTTTCGCCAGTTTATAGATCATTTCTAATTATACCGTATAATTCCCGTTTGTCCAGAGTCAAAAAGATTGGCGCCAGTATCTTTGAAAAACGATCACGTGTAGCGACATATGGGGCAATCCTACAAATTGCCCCATATAGAAATGCGCAATTGACGCCATACTTATGTAAATTGTTTTATTGACATGTTCAGTAATGAGTAGTATAATTCAACTGAGATGTTCAATGTGTCTACATTAAGCGGAAAAGGAGTAGAACGATACCATGAAAGCGATTCGTCCATTCATTAGCCTTCTTCTGGTTCTCTGTATGCTTCTGAGCGCATCCTGCATAGCGCTTGCAGAGGGAGAATCCTTCTCCTTTATCAGCACGGAGCCCAACACCCTCAACCTTCTCCAGTCTCAATCCAACCTGGATGAATATGTGTTTTATCTGACCAGCGCCACTCTGTACCGCTCCGTTAACGGAGAAATGGTTCCCGAGTTGTGCGAAAATCTGACCATTTCGGAAGACAACTGCACCTTCACCTACACGCTCAAGGAGGCCAGCTATTCCGACGGCACACCCATTACTGCCGCAGATTTTGTGTACTATCTCACCAAATCCGCGTGGTTAAGCATGACCGGCTATAAAGTATTGGGCGCAGATGAAGCCATGGCCGGTGGAGAATGTGCAGGCATCTACGCTCCGGATGAAAAGACGCTGGTGATTCAGCTGGAGGCACCCGATGTGGCCTTTGATCCCGAGCTTCAAGTATATCCGCTCAATCAGGCCTTCGCCGAATCTAAAGGGGATGCCCTGGGCGGGACCCCCGCAGATCTGCAATATTCCGGCCCCTATGAGCTCACCGAGTGGATTGTCGGCGATTCCATGACCTTTGTCAAGAACGAAAGCTACATCAACGCCGAAACCTCCTTCCCCGTGGAAGAGCTGCGTCTGGTGGTATCCACGGATACTTCTACCACCTATTCCCTCTATGCCAGTGGAGAGGTGGACGCCCTCTTATCCGTCAATTCTGAATTGCGCGAACTGCTGGATCCCAATGAGATCAGTTCGTATTCCTCAGGCAACCTCTACGGCCTGGAATTTAACACCACCGGCTTCACCTACACCGAGGGGGACGGCTTCGTTTCCCGCGGCGAGGAAGTGACTGCCCTTATGAAGAACAAAAACTTCCGTTACGCGCTGGCTGCAGCACTGGATCGAGAGGCAATTGTGGCTGCGCTGGAAGACAGCGGAACTCCCACAAACCGCTACGTTCCCTCTCGAATGGCAGGCACTGGTGAAACTTCCTATGTGGAGGAATACCCCCTGGAAACGGTAATTCCCCTGACGGGCGACATCGAAGCCGCAAAGAACTATCTGGCCGCCGCTCTGGAGGAATTGGGCTACAGTGACGTTTCTGAGCTCCCCCAGATCTCCTTCCTGACTTTTGAAAACGACAAGCAGAGCCTGATGGTGGAAATCATCACTTCCCTTTGGAAGAGCGAGTTGGGACTGACCAACATCAGCATCACTCTCAAGCCCATTCAATCCGCCATCATGAGCATGGTCTTCATGGACTTTGACATTTATCTGCAGCAGCTCACCATTGATCCGGACAATCCTCTGGAGCAGTTGGATTACTGGACGACTGCCGGCGGCGTTTCCGATCCTGCCGGATTCCAGGCTTCCGGTGCGCCGGCGGAGATGACTTCCATGCATGCCAATAGCGAATACGACGAGCTAGTGACCAAGCTGCACGCTGAATTCGACGACGCCGCCCGGTTTGCAGGCATAGCTCAAGCCGAACAGATTCTCTACAGCGACATGGTTTACTTCCCGTTGATGGAGGGTATGGGTTACCAGGCGCTCAAACCCTACGTACAGGGATTCATCAGCCCCTATGAAGCCGGCGGCTATGATGTTTCCGGTCTGAGTCTGGAAGGCAAATAAGATTTTCTGCGTCGACTGCGACACGCAGCGTCGGCGCAAACAGTAAAAGAAGATGGAAGCAGGAAGACGCCGGAAGGCACCATAACTTCCTGCTTCCTTCATAGGAAGGGAAGCGCCATGACCAAGTACATTCTCCGCCGTCTGGGCATATCCATACTCACTGTGTGGGCGATAGCCACCATCTGTTTTTTCCTTTTGCGCCTTTTGCCGGGCAACCCCTTTATCCTGGCCAACCCCTTGAACATGACCAATGCGGAAAACATGATGGCTTACTACGGTCTGAACGACCCACTGCTGGAACAGTATTTGCGCTTTCTGAAGAACCTTCTGCAACTGGACTTCGGATATTCTCTGGCCCATGCTGGGCGTTCCGTCAACGATGTCATTGTACAGTATTTCCCCGTAACGGCACAGCTGGCAGTTCAGGCCATGATTCTGGGCATTCCCACCGGAATACTGCTGGGCATTCTCTCCGCTTATCGCCGGGGAGGCGCTCTGGACGGGGCCACACAACTTGCCGCCATCGTTACCACGGCAATCCCCTCCTATGTGTTGGCAGCCATTCTTCAGCTGATCTTCACCGTCAAATTCAAATGGCTCCCTGCAGGCGGCTGGAGTTCATGGAAATATACCATTCTTCCCACACTCTGTCTGGCGCTGGGGATGATGGTCAGCCATTGCCGCTCCATGCGAACCCTGATGCTGGAGGTAGGGCAGCAGGATTATTTGCGCACAGCCAAGGCCAAGGGCCTGTCCAACGGGCGAATTATACTCTTTCACCAAGTTAGAAACGCTATTTTGCCGATGATTACCAATCTTGGCATGGAAATTGCCGGCCTGTTGATGGGTTCCTATGTGATTGAAAAAATTTTCTCTGTGCCGGGACTTGGCAAATACTTTGTAACCTCCATCAATGAGCTGGACTACACTATGACCCTGGGTCTGGTGGTCTTTCAGGCCGTCGTCGTCGTAGCGGCAAATTTCATTGTGGATATTCTGTATGTCGTTATCGATCCCCGAGTCAAAATTCAATGAGAGAGGAGAGCCTGAACATGCAAGCATCCCAACAGGAATTGGATTTTACGCCGGTGGGCGAATCCGAACGGGACGTGGAGCAGATCGTGCGCCCCTCCACCAGGTACTGGCCGGAGGTCTGGAAACGGCTGTTGCACAACAGGGTCGCGCTGGTCTGCTCGGCGATTTTGCTGATCATCATTGCCTTTGCCGTCATCGCGCCCATGGTTTCACCTTATGAATATGACGTTACCGATCTAATGGGACGCAATATTTCTCCCAACCAGGAACACCTCTTCGGCACGGACAGCTCCGGACGCGACATGTGGACACGGGTATGGATGGGCGCTCGCTCTTCCCTACTGATCGGCTTGTTGGGCGCCCTGGCACCCTTTGTGGTGGGAACGGTTATGGGCGCTGTCTCCGGCTGGTGCGGCGGCTGGGTGGACATGATCATTATGCGCATTTGCGACGTGATGCTCTGTATCCCCTCCATGATTTATATGATCCTGATTCTGATGGTGATGGGCGGAAACGTAAAATCCCTGGTGATCGCCATGGCCATTTCCGGATGGATGGGATCTGCCCGCAGCTTCCGGGGCCGAATCCTGCAATTTAAAAACCGGGAGTTTACTCTGGCTGCCAGGGCTCAGGGCGCATCTGCCGCGCGCATTATTTTCCGCCACATTTTGCCCAACATTCTGGGTAATCTGGTGGTGGGAATCTCCAGTGCCATTCCTGCGGCAATCTTCATGGAAGCAGGCATGGCCTATATCGGCCTCGGCGTGACGCCCCCAAGCATTTCTCTGGGGCAACTCTCCAGCGAGAGCGTGAGCTTTTTTCTGATTCCCTCAAAATTCTATCTCTTCCTCTATCCCTCTCTGGTCATCACGCTGTTGATCTTCGCTCTCTTTATGCTGGGCAACCGCCTCAGAGATGCGCTGGATCCCAAGCTCCGGGATGAGGAATACAATGCGCGCAGGCTGCGGAAATTGAAGCGCAGGTTGCGCACTGGCAAGGAGGTACGCCCATGAGCGAACTGAAAAAACGCCTTCTGACCGTTGAAAACCTCCGTGTTTCCTTCATGACAGCCGCCGGGGAGATTCAGGCGGTACGCGGTGTGGACTTTCATCTGGACCGGGGTGAAACACTGGCAATCGTGGGCGAAAGCGGCTGCGGAAAATCGGTCACAGTGCAGACCATCATGCGCCTGAATCCGGAACCGCCCGCGCTGATTCGTTCCGGAGAAATACGTTACAGCAGCGGTGAAAGAGAGGTGGACATCGCCCGCCTCAGCGACCGGGAAATGCAAGCCTACCGTGGCAAGGCCTTTTCCATGATCTTTCAGGATGCCATGACCTCTCTCAACCCCACCACGAAGGTGGGCAAACAGCTGATGGAAGGTATGCGCAAGCACGAGCGGCTGACTTTAACCCAGGCGCGCTCAACGGCCATTGAGCTCTTTGCCAAGGTGGGCCTTCCCAATCCTGAAACCATTTTTAACCGCTATCCTCACACCCTGAGCGGCGGACAGCGCCAGCGTGTCATGATCGCTATGGCCCTGAGCTGCAAGCCCCAGATTCTCTTTGCCGATGAGCCCACTACCGCTCTGG
The DNA here is from genome assembly GCA_019419995.1 of Clostridiales bacterium. Classification (GTDB taxonomy): domain Bacteria; phylum Bacillota; class Clostridia; order Christensenellales; family Aristaeellaceae; genus SFTH01. The sequence continues at coordinate 88,713 of JAHZHZ010000005.1, read as the reverse complement.
ATGTAACGGTTCAAAGTCAGATTCTGGCGCTGATGAATGATATTAAGCGCGAGCGCAATATGGGGATCATCTTTATTACCCACAATCTGGGCGTAGTGGCCCGGATGGCCGATCGGGTAGCCGTAATGTACGCCGGTCAGATCGTGGAGAGCGGCAGCCTGCGGGACATCTTCTATCATCCCAGGCACCCCTACACCTGGGGACTGCTGGGTTCAGTGCCGGATCTGAAAATGAATTTGAACCACCGTCTGACCGGCATCCCGGGCACCCCACCAGATCTATTCGCACCCCCGAAGGGGTGTGGATTTGCGGCGCGCTGTCCCTACTGCATGAAGGTCTGTCAGAATATCATGCCGGAGAATTACGCCGTGGGTGAAGCGCATCAAGTGCGGTGCTGGCTCCTGGACAAGCGCTGTGACCGTAAAGTATCCATGCCAGAGAATCTACGCAAGGGGGAGGCGCAAAATCATGGCTGTTGACCGGGGCGCGGACGTACTGTTAGACGTGCGCAATCTGAAAAAATATTTTGACCTGGGCCACAGGCGCATCCTTCACGCCGTAGATGACGTCTCTTTTTCCATCCGCAGGGGGGAGACACTGGGACTGGTGGGTGAGAGCGGCTGCGGCAAGACCACGGTGGGACGCACGCTGTTGGGGCTCTACGAGGCTGACGGCGGTGAAATCTATTTCGACGGAAAAAACATCCTGCAAATGTCCAAGGCTACCCGCAAGCAGGAAAATGTGTCCGGCCGCATGCAAATGATCTTTCAGGACCCTTACGCTTCCCTGAATCCCTGCTTTACCGTTGGAGAAATTATCGCCGAAGGCATGGCCATTGCCCACATGGGCACACCCAGGGAGAGGCAGGAAGAGGTCTACCGGCTTTTAGAGCAGGTGGGCCTGCACCGTGAGCACGCCAATCGCTTTCCCCACGAATTCTCAGGCGGACAACGCCAGCGTGTGGGAATCGCCCGCGCCCTGGCCCTGCACCCGGAATTCATCGTCTGCGATGAAGCTACTTCCGCACTGGATGTTTCGGTACAGGCACAAATCGTCAATATGCTCATCGAGCTGCGGGAAAAGATGAATCTTACCTATCTGGTGGTCGCCCATGATCTCTCTGTGGTTCGATACATATCGGATCGGGTAGCGGTGATGTATCTGGGGCAAATTGTGGAGATCGGCAGTGTTGAAGAGGTTTACGAACATCCAATGCACATCTATTCCAGAGGACTGCTGGACGCCGTACCTGTGGCTGATCCGGATTATGAGATGAATCGCATCGTACTGCCCATACAGGGCGAAATCGGTTCATCCATCAACCCCAGCGCGGGTTGCCGTTTCGCGCCCAGATGCCCTCGGGCCACTGAGGCATGCCGCAGCCAGACGCCCCTTCTCCGTCCGGTAAATTCGGAACATGAAGTGGCTTGCTTCCATCCTATGGACTGAAATTTATAAATGTTCTAAGGAAAGAGGTTTACCGCCTTGTTTGATACCAGTTACTTTGAGGTTCGCGCCTTGCGCAGGCGCGGAGCCAATCTCAATGAAACGCTCACCCCGGAACATATCCGGGAAGCAGGCGTAGTCAACTACTGGGGCGCAGAATTCGACTTTCGCACCTGCCCTGCCTTTTCGGAAGGGGTGATTCGTTGCGCACGCAACGGATCCTTCGGCTTTACGATGCAGGATGCCGAATACAATGACCGGGTCTGCTGGTGGATGGAAAGGATGCGTGGATGGAAAATTCAGCCCGACTGGATCATTCCCACCCATGGCACCATCTTTGCCCTGGCCACCGCGATGCGGTTGTTGGTAGGCAGAAATGAACACGTAATCCTGCTCTCCCCCAGCTACAACCGCTACCAGCAAGCGGCGGACCGACTGGGTTTGGCGTCATACACCTGCCCCCTGCGCTATCTGGGAGCGGGCACTTGTCAGGCTCGCTACGTTCTGGACTTTGACGCACTGGAAGCTGCCATGACCCATCCAGGTGCAAAATTGCTGGTGCTCTGTAATCCCAACAATCCAACGGGGACCATTTTTCCACGGGAGGCGCTGGAAAGGATAGCTGCCCTCTCGCGCAAATATGGCGTGGCTGTATTTAGCGACGAAATCTTTGCAGAGATCACGGCAGGTGACACACGGGTTACGCCCTACGTGGAGGTTGCAGGAAAAGATGCCCTCGCCATCACCTGCACCTCTTTGGGAAAGTGTATGAGTTTGACAGGCGTCAATCATGCAAATATTCTGATCTCTAATCCGGAGCTTCACCAGGCCTACCGGCGTCAGCGGGACGCCGACCACTATGGCAGCATTGATCCCATGCTGTATGAGGGACTGTTGAGTGCCTATTCCCCAGAAGGCGCCGAATTCGTGGAGGCGCTGAATCAGGTAATCTGCCGGAACATCAACACCCTGACTCGAGCACTGGAAAGCCTTGCGGGCGTACACGTGGTGCGACCTGACGGTACCTATGTGCTCTGGGCAGACTTTGGAGGGCTGGGCCTTCCGCCGGAAGAACTGGACGTTTTTCTCCACGAAGAGGCCATGCTCTACGGTGGAAAAGGCAGCGAATTCGGCGCCGGCGATCAGTTCCGCCGCTACAGTCTGGCCGTTCCCCCCACAGAGCTGGAAAAGAGCATTCATCTGCTGAGAAAGGCCGCCCTTTGCCGCGGTTTTCTTGGCGATTTCTCCCACCGAAAGGAGTGTATTTAGATGAAAATTCTGGAAGAAAAACAGGTGCGCCAGTTGATCCCTGCGGGCGACTGCGTGGCAATGATGCGTCAGGTTCTAACGGATCTGGAGGAAGGTCAATGTACCATGCCGCCCCGTACGCTGCAGGTCATGCCCAATTCCGCGGTGTTCGGTTTCATGCCCGCCTACATTGGTCCCTGCTTCGGCGCAAAGATCGTCAACGCTTACGCCCCCAACACAGGCACCCAATATCCTTCCCACATCGGCTATGTGATGCTTTTTGAGAGCGAACACTGTACGGTGATGGGCTTAGTAGACGCCACTGCCGTTACTGAAATTCGTACCGGAGCGGTCAGCGCCGTGGCCACTGCTGCCCTTGCCCGTCCAGATGCCCGGCATCTTGCCCTCATCGGTGCGGGGGCTCAAGCGCGTTCCCACACTGCTGCCATTCTCACGGTACGTTCAATTGAACAGATCACTGTGTATGACCTTCGGGAAGATGCTGCCCGCACCTTCGCCCGGGAAACGGAAGAGAAATACGGCGTACCTGTGCGGGTCTGTACCTCTGTACAGGCATGTGTTGCGGATGCAGACATCATCTGCACCCTGACTCCCTCAAAAGAAGCCTACCTTACCGCCGATATGGTCCGACCCGGAACTCACATTAACGCTGTGGGCACTTTCACGCCCAGCACCCGGGAGGTTGCGGGAGATCTAATGGCAGCTTCAAAGCTGTATGCGGATCAGGTGGATGCCCTGCGCCGGGAAAGCGGTGAATATCTCATCCCTCTGTCCGAGGGGCTAGTTGGAGAGGATCACGTTGTAGGTTCCATCGGCCAGGTGCTGCTGGGGCAGGTTCCAGGCAGGCAGAGTAACGAAGAGATCACGCTCTTTGACGCCCTTGGCCTCGCCGTAGAAGACGTGGCCTGCGCCTACAATGCGCTGATGCGCGCCTGATTTGTAACGGGAGATACGCTTATGAAAAAAGAATTGCTGCGAGACCGCGTCTACCGGGAGGTCAAAGCTGCCATTACCGGCGACGGCGGAGCTTCGATTCAATGGATTGTGGAAAATGACATCTGCCGCAATTACGGAGTGAGCAAGAGCACCGCAGGTGAAGTGCTGCACCGCCTGGCCCAAGAAGGGCTGATTCGCAGCTATCCCCGAAAGGGATACCGCCTGAGCCTGTACAACCAGAAAGACTTCGTAAAAATCCAGCGGCTGCGCTTTGTGGTAGAATCCCTGGCGCTTCAACAGCTCTGCGCAGGAGGACATGAGCAGGGACTTCACGACCTGATGGACATAATCGCGGACAACAGCGCCTTCCACATGGGACTGGCAAGGTTGAGCGAAGATCAATTCATTTGCGAAACGCTGGAAAATCTCATCAATCGCTGCGAGTGCACCTACAACAGTCTCTGCGAAGAAAACTTATCCTCGGAGGAATTGTGTGTTCGTCACCGGCACATTCTGGACTGCATACTGCGTGGAGATGAGCAAGGCGCGGTAGAAGCCTTAAAGCAGGATCTTCAGCTCAATGAAATGAACGTAATTCTTTCTGATACACCCGCCGTGCGCCCCCGGAAGAAGTTTACCACGGATACCATGCCCCTGATGCGCTATCTCTGTCAACCCAGTTTATCGCCCGATGGAAAGAGCGCACTGGTAACGGTATATGTGGCCAACGAAGAGGACGGCCATTTCTATCCCACGGTCTACCAGACGGATCTGGAGACCATGGAAGAAGCGACCCTTAGCCTGGAGGGACACGTACACCACGCCGTTTTTTTAAAGGATGGCAATGGCATCGCCTGCCTCTGTGACCGGAGCGGAGAAGATCAGCTCTACCTGATTGACCGGCTGGGAAAGGCACGGCAGCTCACACACCTGCGTCATGGGGTTAAGGGCTTCGACGTTTCTCCCGACTGCACGCACTTCCTGGTGGAAGGAGATCTATGGCAGGAGGAAGTGGAATCGGGAATTGCCTTTATGGAAATGACGCCCGAAGAAAAAGCCCTTTGGCTGCAACAGCGGGAGTGGGCGCCCATTGAAATTACACAGATTGATTATAAGCGAGACGAGGTCAAGGGAATGCTGGATGGCAGTGTGCGGCGCATCGCACTGGTCGACGCACAGGGCCATCAGACGATACTGACAGGAGAGACACCCTGTCGCATGCCGGCCTTTTCTCCGGATGGCAAGGCCTTTGCCTGCTACTGCCAACCCTATTCCGGGGCAAAGCGTTCGAAGGAAGAAGTCTTTTACTTTGAACTCAACGGCCAGGGGCGCCAGTTGAGTAGCGGCACCTCTGCCAGCGCACGTCCATGCTTCACACCGGACGGCCGGACCGTCATCTATCCTAATTACTACGCAGCAGACGGCTGTTCCATTGAATATCTCTATCGGGTGGATTTAGACGGCGGTGAGCCGGTCTGCCTGTTTGATCCCGCCGCAGAGGAAGTCTCCTCCGGAGTAAACGGTAGTCCCCTGTGCCGCACCCAGTATGGTGAACCGGCCGACTACTTCCGGGTCACCGGTCAGGACGAAGTGCTGTTCCTGTGCGCATGGCAGGGAGCCGAACGCCTGTACCGGATTTCTACCCGGGGAGGCTCCGTGCCAGAGCTGGTACTTGAAGGCAACTTCTCCATTCATGAATTCTGCGCCCCCGTGGATGGCAAAATTCTCCTCACCCGGGGAGACACGCACTCGCTGCGAGAATTATATCTGTTTCATTGCCAGGACAAGTCCTTCGTACGCCTGGGCAGCCACAACTCCTGGCTGAATGAGTACCGACTGGCAAATATCAGCGCCATAGACGTGCCCTCTCGGGATGGACTGACGAACATCCACGGCTGGGTATGTCCGCCTGCCGCCTTTGAACAGGGGAAAAAGTACCCGGCAGTGCTGTACATTCACGGCGGTCCCACCGCCAGCTTTACGGAAGATTTCTGGCACGAGATTCAGATTCTCTCTTCAGCCGGTTATGCTGTGGTTTACTGCGATCCCCGGGGTTCCTGGGGATACGGCCTGCGTCACGCCAACGAGGAAGATTCCTGGGGGGACAACGCCTACAACGACCTGATGGATTTTCTGGATGCGGCAATCGACCTGGGCTTCATCGACGCCCAGCGTGTGGGTGTCACCGGAGGTAGCTACGGGGGCTATATGACCTGCAAGATCATCATGCGCACCCATCGCTTTAAGGCAGCGGTGGGCCAGCGGATTTTTGTCAACAGCGCTACTTCCTATGGTACGGGTGACATTGGTTTTTATTCCGCCAGCATGCCCTACAACAAAGTCAACATCCGGGATTGCCTGATCAAACGCGCCAGAAGCTGTGTCATTCGCCGCATGGACAACATTCAAACGCCTCTGCTTCTGCTCCACGGCGACCGGGATTATCGCTGTTCCTTTGAGCAGTCCGAACAAATGTTTATTTCCATCAAAGAACGGCTCAAGGATGTCCCCGTGCGGCTGGTCATGTTCCCCGGGGAAAATCATGGAGTCAGCCGGGAAGGCCTAATGTACTTTCAACAGCGGCATGTGCAGGAAATGGTGGACTGGTTTGATCTATACCTGAAGGGAGCACAACATGAATAGCAGAAAGAGCGATTTTGTCGATTTCGATGCCCGGGAGAATCTCTCCTGTGGCGAATACATCCCCGCCCTGGATGCGCTGCTCTACGCCTGTTCACACATTTCCCCCTCCGGGCGAAAGAGCGAGATATTTCTGCTGAACCGGAGAGATGGACAGCGCAGAGTCATCAGCGCCGGCGGCACCGATGAAGGAAACCCCAGGATCTCGCCAGATGCCGGGCGCATTCTGTTTCTCAGCAGCCATCCCGGTGAAGGGCGGCAACTGTACGTATATGATCTTAAAACCAGCAAGGCGCACAAGCTGACATCCATGCGCTTTGGCGTGGCAGACCCCCTATGGTCGCCTGATGGAAAGCATATTCTCTTCACTTCCACCGGTTCCGATGAGATGGACGAGGACTGGCTTCAGACCCCTGTAAACCCGGATGAAGAAGCGGCCTACGCCCGCCGGCGAGCCAGAGAACCCGTGGTAATCACAGATTTCGGTTATAAATTCGATGGACTGGGCTTTGCACAGCCCGAAGTCATGCACCTATGGGTGGTTCCCGTGGATGGTGGCAAAGCCCGGCGCATCACCCGTGGAAAGGCCAATTTTATGCATGCCTCCTGGATGCCAGATGGGCGACACGTGCTGTGCGAATCCAATTTGTACTGCGACAAGGCCATCGGTATTGCCATGGATATTCTTATGGTGGACTGTGAAAGCCTGGAAATGCGCCGAGTCACTGAAGATAAGATGGTGGTCTCCTATCCCAATCCCGTGCGCCCTGTAGCCACACCCGACGGCCGCTGGATCATCGCCGGAATTTTAAATTACAATCAGGATGGTCCCCAGACAGGCCCCTATCCCGCCTGCGTCCTGCACAAAATTTCGCCGGACGGCAAGGAAATGATCCCCATCTTTTGTCAGACCGAGGACTGCTTTGATTCCGTACAGTTCCCCTACAATGCCGCCTGCGGGCAGGGATTGGAAAAGGTGCGCCTGTCCTCTGACGGGAAATGGGTACTGTTTCATTCCGGCAGCAGGGGGGAAAGCCGCATCTGGCGCGTACCGCTGGAAGGAGAAGATCACCGTCCGGTAGCCGTAGCCAAAGGAAAGTTTGCCTACAACGGCATGGGCATGCCTCAGAAAGGCAAGGTATTGGTAACGCGCACCTCCCCCACTCAGCCAGAGGCCTACTATCTGATGGACGAAATGACGGGTGAGATGGAATTGCTACTTCAATCCAATCAGGATTGGTTGGATCAGATAGCCTTCAGCGCGCCTGAGGATTTTTTCTTTGAAACGCTGGATGGAGAATCCAAAGTACATGGCTTTTGCCTGCCCCCTCAGGGCGCAGAAGCCGGAAAGAAATATCCCACAATTGTATATGTGCATGGTGGTCCCCATCCCTTCTACACCTACGGTTTTGATCTGGAAATGCAGTGCTTTGCGGGCGCGGGCTTTGGCGTAATCTATTGCAACCCCCGGGGTTCCTCCGGTTACGGAGATGTACATCGCAATCTGGAGCGTGCCATGGACGGCAGAGCATACACCGATATAATGCAGTTCATCTCCGAGGCCTGCCGTCGCTGTGACTGGATTGACGAAAACCGCCTGGGTATGACCGGAGGCAGCTATGGAGGCTATATGACCAATTACGTGGCCACCCGCAGTCACAAGTTCAAGGCCTTCATCACCCAGCGTTCTGTGGTAAATGATCTGATTGGATATGCCTCCAGTGATATGCAGGGTTCCTCTCAGGGATATCCCAGTTTTGAAGAGTTTATGGTGCACGAGATTGAAAATTCCGTCATCTGCGGCATGGAAAAGGTCTCCGCCCCCTTCCTCATCCTTCATGGAATGGAAGATCTACGCTGCCCCGTGGAAGGCGCACATCAGCTCTTTGTGGCGCTGAAGGACAGCCATCCGGAAGACTTTCCCATCAAGATGGTACTCTATCCTCATGTCAGCCACAATCAGCCCACCCGCCCCGATCAGCGGGCTCATTACTACAAGACCATGAAGGACTGGTTTGAAAAATACCTGTAAGGAGAAAGGAGATTTCCCCATGAACAAAGTGCGCGTACTGCTCTCCCCTAGCTGGACAGGTGAAACAGTGAGCAAGCTGTCTGTTTGCATTCAACTCAGTGCGGCGGTTAAACAGGGCGATAAAATTTTTGCCATCAACGAAAAGACCACGGTCAAGACCTTCTGCGCCATGGACGGTTCCTTTTCCGTCCGGGATGCCTCCGGGGAAATCCATTGCAACCGGATAGTGCAGGATCGGGGCTACATACAGCAAAGTCAGTACCTGGCTTCCCGAGATTGCAGGGGTGAAATCGTCATTACCTATACCCTGCTGCCCGGCGAGTGTGGCAACAATCCCGTGTTTGACCTTGGGACAGAGAAAGGCGGCATGAATGGGTCTGGCTATTGCTTCATGCCATACTTTGCAGAGGGAGAATATGAATACACTCTGCACTGGGATCTCTCTGCCCTGCCGCCCGGAAGCACCGGAGCCTGGTCCTTTGGGGAAGGCAAAACGGTCTGTACCGGCAGAGAAGATCTGCTGGTACTCGCCTTTTATGCAGCAGGCAAAATGGACTGTGTTCGCTTGGGAAATTTCTCCTATTACTGGTACAATAACGATGCGATATTGAATACCGCTGTGGATACCGCCCGGATTTTCCGCTGTGAGGCGGACTTCTTTGAGGATGGCGGCGAACCCTATACCATCTTTGCCCGCCACGTGGCGAAAAAAGAATTGCGGGCGGGCGGAACGGCGCTCACGCGATCCTACATGTATCTCTATCAAAACAACGCTCAGCTGGATCCCACGTGGCTTAAATTTCTCTTTGCTCACGAAATGGTGCACAACTGGGTGCATCTCAACGATGAGGAATTCGGTACCTGCACCTGGTATGTGGAAGGCATGGCAGAATTTTACTCCGTTTTATTGCCCTGGCGCATGGGCCTGGTTAGCCGCGAAGAACTGCTGAAAGAACTAAACAAGCGTGCCCGGCAGTACTATGAAAATCCCGCCATTACCGTAACCAATATGGAGGCAGGTGCGGGCCTGTTCACCGATCGTGAGCGCACGCGTATCCCCTATGGCCGGGGCTTCTTCTACCTGACCCATGCCGATGGTATGATTCGCCGGGCAACAGGCGGAAAACAAACGCTGGACCATGTGGTGCGAACGCTGAACGCTCACTACAAGCAGGACCGCACAATCGGAAATGAAGCGTGGATAGACATCTATGGAAGCATCGTGGGCTGTGACATCGCCCATCGGGAATGGGAAGAAATGGCCCAGGGTGGCCAGATCATCCCTGATGTAGCCTGTTATGAGGGTGCGGTGGCTCTTGAGGAGACGGAGGGCATACAGAGGGAAAGCGGTCTGCCCTGCAAGCTTTGGAATTTTGTGTCGCCCACCTGACAACCAAGGAAGGATCGCCCCTCTCACTTACAAAAAATGTGTTTCTGAAATGATGCCCGAGAGAGTAACGGGACCTCACAGCAGACATCAAAGGAAACCCAACACTTATTTCCCTTCATTTTCGGCTTGTAAAAGGAGAACAAACATGATTGATACTATCATCACCGGTCGCATCATTGATGGCATATCCAGCACAGCTATTGAAGACGGACTGCTGGCCATCGAGGGCGAGCGAATCGCCTATGCTGGTCCGGCCGAAGGATTTAAATCGCGCGAATGTGCACGAATGATAGAAGCAGAAACCATTTTACCCGGTTTTTTTGATGTGCACGCCCACCTCAGCGGCGAGGCAGACGCCGGCGAGTATGCGGGCGGCAAGCTGCTGGGCGATCAACTGCTTGGCGCAGCGTATCAGGTGGGCCTGTTACTGGACTCGGGTTTCACCGGCATCCGAGACATGAGCGAAACGGGACTATATCTGGCCCGCGCCCAACAAAGGGGAATTCTGCGCAGTCCCCGCATCATGCCCGGCGGCCGGTGCCTGAGCATTCTGGGTGGTCATGGAGACTTTGATCTCTCCATGAGCAAGGAGGAATACAACCGGCAAAATACCGTCTGTGTGCTATGCGACGGTGAAGAGGAATGCGTGCAGGCCGTCCGCGAACAATTCCGCAAGGGAGCCAAATTTATCAAGGTATTGGCCACTGGCGGCGTCTCCTCACCAGGGGACGATCTGAACGATGTGCAATTTTCTCCATCCGAACTCAAAGCCATTGTGGAGGAAGCCCGACGCCGGCACAGCTATGTGGCGGCCCACTGCACCGGCAGCGAAGGCGCCTACCAGGCGCTGATGGCTGGAGTAGAGTGCATAGAACACGGCGTCATGCTCACTCAGCGAGAAATTGATCTGATGGCAGAACGAAACATTCCCCTGGTTTCCACCTTGGCCGTATCGCTGGGTTGCGCCAGAATTCCAGATATGCCGGATTGGTTTACAAAGAAGGCGCGCCAGTGCGCCCAGGCCAATATCCGCACCATCGCCATGGCACGCAAGGCAGGGGTACGCATCGCTCTCGGCACCGATTTTTCCAACAGCAAGACCAGCCCCTATCTTAAGAATGGCCGGGAATTTGAGGCCATGGTGGAAGCAGGTATGACTCCCATGGAGGCAATCCAGGCCGGCACCATCAACGGCGCATATGTCATGCGCTGCGACCGGGAGACCGGTTCCCTGGAGGCGGGAAAACTGGCGGACGTAGTGTTGTGCGATGGCAATCCTTTGGAAGACATCCGCTGCATCGGCGATGCAGAACATATCCGACACGTATTTCTTGGCGGTAAGCTGGTCAAATAAATCCGGCAGTTTCCACTCCCGGAGACTTCCCTCACCGCATTATTTGAGGTATGATGGAACATGGTACAGAAAATTTGCAGAGACTTGGCCTTTCTGGCGCAAAAGGCAGAGACAGCCACACCAGAAGATCTGTCTGTGGCTACCGATCTGTTGGATACGCTGGCCGCTCATCGCTCCCAATGCGTGGGAATGGCCGCTAACATGATCGGCGTCAACAAGCGGATCATCGCCTTTGACCATGAAGGCACACTTGTTGCGATGTTTAACCCGGAGATACTCCGGAAATCAGACCCCTATCAGGCGGAGGAAGGTTGCCTTTCTCTGACAGGAGTCCGCCAGGCCCGGCGCTGGCGCTCCATCAAAGTGCGGTATCAGAATGAAAAATTCCAATTCCGCATCAAGACCTTTACCGGTTGGACGGCACAGATTATCCAGCATGAGCTGGATCACTGCGAGGGCGTCATCATCTGAATAGGAGGCGTTTTCTTATGTTCAAAAACCGCGTTGTAGTGGTTACCGGTGGCGCCCGAGGAATCGGGAAGACCATTGCGGAGGAATTCAGACGGGCTGGAGCCCATGTGTGCATTATCGACCTGCTGCCCAACGACTACTTCGTGGGCGACCTGGGCGAAAAGGATGTGCTGGAAGCCTTTGCTCAAAAGGTTATTGAGGATTATGGCAGGGTGGACGTGCTGGTTCATAACGCCCTACCCATCACCCGCGGACTGGACAAATGCAGCTATGAGGAATTCAACTACGCCCTGCGGGTGGGCGCAACCGCACCTTTTTACCTCACAAAACTCTTCGCGCCATACTTGGCTCCCGGTGCTTCGGTGATCAACATCTCCTCTTCCCGAGACAGGATGAGCCAGCCCCAGACGGAGAGCTATACGGCAGCCAAAGGTGCCATCGCCGCTCTGACCCATGCGCTGGCAATGAGCCTGGCAGGACGAGCCCGGGTCAATTCCATTTCCCCCGGCTGGATTGATACCGCATTTACCCCCTATGAGGGCCCTGATGCCAGCCAGCATCCGGCGGGTCGGGTGGGCAATCCCCTGGATATCGCCCACATGGTTCTGTTCCTCGCCTCAGATAAAGCAGGCTTCATCACGGGAGAAAACATCTGCATTGACGGAGGCATGACCCATCAGATGATCTATCACAACGATTGCGGTTGGACGCTGAAGGACTAACTCTCATTTTCTGCACCGCTTTCTGGACAACGATCCATCCCAGTTACAATTGATGAAAAGCACAGGCCAGGGAGGATAAATATCCTCCCTGGCCTGTGTTCATGCCTTTGCACATCCTGAATAGACCGTCTTTTGAACTACATCTCATTCCCGGTGCAATTGCAATCATCAAACCGAAATTCCGTGGCGCTTTCATAGCGTTGTCCCGGTAGCAGCAAAACCTTGGCACGCCGCTGGGGAAAATTGACGGCATTGGGGAAGCGGCCTGTTTCCAGACAGACACCCCAGTGTTTTCCATAAACTGCCCCGGCCTTACCAGCTTCTGCTTCGAGGCCATTGCCCGTATATACGAGCACCCCTGGCGCATCGGAAAAGCAGCTTAGCTTCAACCCACTTTTGAGGCTTTGAAGACTCGCATGCAAGCGCATACCCTCGCCCGGCACCAGAAAATAGTGATCCACGCCCCCTCCTGAACGAAGCTCCGCAAAATCCACATGGGACAGCGCCTCCTTGAGACGCCTGCCCTGTCGGAAATCAAAGGGTGTACCTTTAACCTCCAACGCCCGTCCCGTGCATATGGGATCCTGTTCGCGGCGGGTTTCTGCATAGCGATCCGCATTCAGATACAAATCGTGATCCAGGCAGGAATTCTCCGCGCCATCCAGATTAAAATAACTGTGATTGGTAAAACTAACCGCCGTTTCACAAGTGCACTGCGCTGAATATTCCAAGCGCAATACATTTTTTTCCTTCATTTTATAGCAAAGTTCCACTTCCATCTGTCCCGGAAAACCAATATCTTCCGGGCCGAAGCATCGCGTAAAGGCCACGCCGTCTTCCAACCACTTCCATTCCCACACCTGGCTGTGAAAGCCCTTGGTTCCGCTGTGCATGCTGTCCGGGCCTGCATTATGAGGCAATTGCACTTGAGTGCCATTTAAGACACACTTGCCTTCATCCATACGATCGGCAATGGGGCCAATCATCGCGCCGAAAAAAGTATCTGAGGCCAGGTAGTCTTCCAGCCTGTCATATCCCAGCACTACATCCAGTTTTTTCCCCGCGGAATTTTGAATTTCCAGCGACTGCAGCACACCGCCATAATTGGATACACGTGCGCGCATTCCTCCGGCGTTTTCCCATTCCAACAGTGCAATACTTTGGTTCGCACATTTACCCCAGAGATACTCTTTTCTCATCATTGATACTCCGCTCCGATTCCATTTTCAGATATTGGAGCGCGGTGTCCCGGCTAATGTGCTCCGCAATGGTATCCGTCACGGATATTGCCTCAGCCGAGAGCGCAGCGCCCAATTCTGGTGCGGACACGTCTTTCTCCCCCGGCATAAAATCAAGGCCCATCGCCAAACCGCAGATGACACCCGCCGTATAAGCGTCCCCCGCACCACCCGTGGAAACCACATTGGTCGCCCGGGCAGGCAAGTGCGCAATCCATTTTTCTTCGCACACATAGCTGCCTTGAGCCCCACAGGTCATGACCAGGCGCGCCTTTGGATTTTCCCGCAGCAGCGCAGCCTGACATTGTCTCGCACGCAGCTCCATATTTTCGCTGCGGCACCCGCAAAATGCCGCGGCTTCATCCTCATTAATAACCAATAAATCTGTGCACTGCATGCCTCCGCCTGCAATAAAATCGGCAAATTCATCCACCAGGCATGAAGAAACGCAATAGGCTCTTGCAGCTTTCCCCCGCTTCAAAAGTGCCAGGCGGGCTTCCAGTGGAACCTCCGGTACCGATACAATCAAAGTGTCCGCACCCAGCGGCCTTGTCAACGCATCCAGGGCACTTTCAATATAGCTGCGATTTACAAGGGAACAGGCGCTCTCGCTGGTAGTTACATTGCACACTGCTTTATCCGGATACTGCATACAGACGCAGTACATGGTAGGCTTAAGCGCGGTCTGATTCACAAAGCGCACGTCCATGCCCGCCTGCCGCATCTGTTCCAGCAGCGTATCTCCTGCACTGTCACAGCCCACCATGCCAATGGGATACACTTGAACATCTGGCGCTAAAATGCGCGCAATGTAATGTAAGATAATATGCTGCTTACAATAATCGCGGGTCGGGCTGAGGCGGGCAAGGCGCGTTTCGTTGCGGCTAAGGGGCCGGTCCCCCTCCAGTTCAAAGAGAATGCCAGTGCCGATGCCGCCCGTACCCACGATTTGATTAAAGCGCTTCGTCTTCATCGTTGACTCCCTTAAAGCGCCATTCGGGATGCAGGGATACTGGATGGGTCGCAGTTTCCATGGTAGCCGTCAACAGTGCATCCGGATGCTCCTGGAGCAAGGTCATGGGATATTCGGGAACCGGATCGGAAAAAAGCGCCACTCGCAATGCCGTCTGTTTCCAAGCCCCTGTATCACTGAACAGCCGAACTTTTTTCGCACGCAGACATTCCTTGATGCCCAGTGTAATGGACATGGGTGGAACAAACTGATACGCAGCGCCAAATGTACGTTGGGCCAGCGCAAGAATCGTATCATCATTATTCACCTGAATCCGAATGGAAGCGTTGCGCAGCTGATCCAGAGTCAGCTGGCTGTAGGGCATGCGGCGCGCTTGATTGTAGGCAATGTGGCCGTCCTGCCCCCAGCCGCCATAAGTCAGATCAATTTCATTTTTATAAATCTCCTCCCGCACGGTCTCCATGGTGGCCGGAGAAAGAAAGAAGCGTTGCTGTTGAGGTACCGCCAGCTCAGGGCGAATGACATCATAGAAATTCTTCTCCATGAAGGCGCGGAAATTGTAAGGATCACCCCTGTGAAGCAGTTGTCCCTGCCAGTCCAGGCATTCATCCATGTGAAACACCACAAAATTTTTCAAAGAGATATTTCTGGCATTGATGATTTCTCCAAACGGCTTATACCAGCAATTGGGGCCACACGGAATGATGGCGCGGAAAATGCGTCCCTCACGGTTTGCACACTCAATTTCCTGTGCCAGCTCCTCAGCCATTACACGCCCCATTTCCGCGGAATCTTTCACAATGCGCAGGGGAACCCTGAGGTCTGGATGTTTTTCCAACGCCTCTGCAGGAACCTTGCACCATTGATACAACTGCTTCGCGTCCATACTTTAAACCTCCACATTTTCATTCGGGAGCGGCGGGTGTTCTCACCCGCGCTGCCTATTTTTAAAGAACATATCGCAGGCAACTGCCACCAATACCACCAGACCCTTAATGGCCGACTGCCAGTCGATGGATACACCCAACAGTGACATACCATTGTTTAATACACCCATAATCAACGCACCCACCATTACGCCGAAAACGGTACCCGCACCGCCGCTAATGGAAGCGCCGCCCAGGAAACAGGCTGCAATGGCATCGGTTTCATATCCCTCGCCAGCTTTGGGAGAGGCAGAATTCAAACGTGCACACACCAGCATACCTGCCACCGTGGCCATCAGGCCAGAAATGGTGTAAATGGTAAACATGAGCCGGTCCGTATTGATACCGGAAAGTCGCGCCGCCTTAATGTTTCCACCCATGGCGTACAAATGGCGTCCAAATACAGATTTTTTCGTAATGAAGGAGAAGATCAGGATGAGGACCATCAGCAGAATCATTGCGAAGGATACGCCCTTATAACCTGAAAGCAGATAGCACAGAGCATTGATACATATGGTGAAAAATACAATTTTAACTGCAAGGCTTGCGGCGGACGCCGTAGGCAAGCCCCGGCGCTTGTCCCTAATGTTGCTCCACAAAGTGACCCCAATGAAGACGACGCTGGCCACTGCACCAAAGATCAACGTCAGCACATGCCGGCTGGCCCCCTCCACAATATCCGGGAAGAAGCCCGTGGCAAGAAACTGGAAGGCATCCGGATAGGGACCAATGGAGCGCCCGTTCAGAACAACCTGAGCCAGACCACGGAACAGCAATTCACCGGACAAGGTGGTGATCCAGGGATGCACCTTGACCACGGCAATCCACGTTCCATTCCATGCGCCCACCAGAAGACCCACCAGGAGCACCAGCAAAATGGCGGGGAAAGTACTCATATGCATATCCACCATCAGCACGCCGCAGATGGCTCCCGCAAAGGCTACCACAGAACCGACGGACAGATCGATGTTACCGCCGCTGAGGATGCACAGCAGCATGCTCATTCCGAGGATGAACACATACATGTTCTGATGGATCAGATTGCTCACGTTCAGGGGCTTGAGCATCGTGCCCTCTGTAACAATTTCAAGAATAATAATCAGAACCGCCAGGGCAATGCCCATGGTGTATTGCCGGATATTAGAACGAATCATTCTCTTTAAATGTCCCATGATTCATTACTCCTTTGAACTCTGAATGATAATGGACATAATCTTCTCCTGAGTGGCGTTTGTACCGCAAACCTCACCCACGATTTTTCCTTCGTTCATCACGTAGATTCGGTCGCACAAACCAATCAGCTCCGCCATTTCGGAGGATACCACCAATATCCGCTTGCCCATTGCCGCAAGGCGATTGATGATAGTATACACTTCATATTTGGCACCCACGTCGATTCCACGAGTGGGTTCATCAAGAATCAACACCTCTGGTTCGGCAAAAACCCATTTGGCCAGCATAACCTTCTGTTGGTTTCCACCAGAAAGATTGCCTACCGCCCGCGCCAAATCCGGCGCTTTAATGTGAAAATCTTCCCGAAGCTTTTCACACTCAGACATCTCAACCTCATGGTTGATGGTTCTTCCTCCACCCACGCGCTTGAGATTGGATAGGGACAGATTCATCATGATGCTGTGTTCCAACATCAGCCCCTCGCCCTTTCGATCCTCCGTCACATAGGCTATTCCATGAGCGATGGCTTCCGCAGGCGTTCTAGCCTGAATCTTCTGTCCATCCAGATACAATTCGCCATGAATATCGCTGCCGTATGCATGACCGAACACACTCTTACAAAACTCCGTTCGCCCTGCACCCATCAATCCAGCGATTCCCACAACCTCACCCTTGGCCACATTCAAATTAATGTTGTCCAATTTCACCACCGAGGAATCTTCTTCCTGATGCACCGTCCAGTTCCGCACTTCAAAAATGCTACTGCGGTCCACATGAGATTCCCTGGGCGGGAAGCGATGGGCCATATCTCGGCCGACCATTCCACGAATGATGCGATCCTCTGTGATTTCATCTTCGTCTCGTATCAGTGTTTCAATGGTGGCTCCATCGCGCAAAATGGTAATTTCATCCGCCACCTCACGGACCTCGTTGAGCTTATGGGAGATAATGATGGAGGTCAATCCCTGTTGCCTCAATTCCAGCAACAGTTCCAACAGCCTCTCGGATTCCTCATCGTTCAACGCTGCCGTAGGTTCGTCCAATATCAATAGTTTTACATTCTTGGAAAGCGCTTTCGCAATCTCAATCAACTGTTGCTTGCCCACACCCAACGTCTGCACCTGGACTTCCGGCTCTATGTTTAATCCGACCGTCTTGAGCAGTTTTTTGGCCTCCATATTTGTGCGGGCCCAATCAATTACTCCGCGGCATGATAGACGCTCATTGCCCAGAAACAAATTTTCTGCCACAGACAGTTGCGGTACTAATGCCAACTCCTGATGAATAATAACGATGCCTTTGCGCTCGCTCTCCTCAATGCCTTTAAATTTACACAGCTCGCCCTCAAAATAAATATCTCCCGTATAGCTGCCGTAACGGTAAATGCCACTCAATACATTCATCAGCGTAGATTTTCCTGCGCCATTTTCTCCAACCAGCGCATGGATATGGTACGCCTTCACCTTCAAATTGACATTATCCAGGGCTTTGACTCCCGGAAAAGTCTTTGTGATGCCGCGCATCTCCAAGAGAACATTCTCTGCCATGGCCTGATTCCTCACTTTTAAAAGCTCCGGGATACGGCGGAAAACCGCCATATCCCGTCGTTTTGTCTATAAAGCTTACTGGAGATCTTCCGCAGCAATGTAGCCGCTATCCACCAGTTCCGCCTCATAGTTATCCGCAGTGATGATGGTGGCGCTGATGGCCATGGACGGCACGTCAAACACCCCGTTGTTGTACGTGGAATTAACTTCAACTTCCTCTCCGTTCAGCGCTTGAACCGCAATATCTACCGCCACCTGGGCCAGAGAAGTAGTATTGTTGAAAATGGAGGAATACTGTTCGCCAGCAATGATAGCCTTCACGGAAGTCAGCTCGCAATCCTGACCGGTCACAATGGGCATCTTCAGATCGCCGTCGCCATAGCCCACTGTCTTCAGAGAAGAGATGATGCCAATGGACAGGCCATCATAGGGAGAAAGCACGCCGTCGCAAATCGTTCCGTCCGCATAGTTGGCAGTGATCAAATTGTCCATGCGTGCCTGAGCCTTCAGGCCGTCCCAACCCTCGATGGAGCACTGGGCCATTTCCGTCTGACCGGAGGGAATAACCAACACGCCGCTGTCGATGTAGGGCTGCAGAATATTCATGGCGCCTTCATAGTAGAGGGGCGTGCAGCTGTCATCCAGAGAACCGGCAAAGATCTCAATGTTGAACGGACCGGTAGCGCCATCCAATACGCCGAGACCCGTCAGCAGGGAAGTTGCCTGCAACTCACCGATGGCAATGGAGTCAAAGGTAGCATAATAATCTACGTCCTCCGTATTGGTCAGCAGGCGGTCGTAGGCGATCACCACAACGCCCTGTTCCTTTGCGCTCTTAAGCACGTTGGTCAGTGCAGAACCGTCAATGGACGCAATGATCAGCGCATCTACGCCCTTCACCAACATGTTCTCCACCTGAGAAATCTGGTTGTCAATATTATCCTCAGCATATTGCAGGTCCACTTCGTAGCCCAGAGCCTCGAGGCCTTCTTTTACACTGTTTCCATCCCGAATCCAACGTTCGGAAGACTTGGTGGGCATCGCAACGCCGATGCGTCCCGTCTCAGCAAAAGCCGAGCTCATGCCAAGCACCATAATCAGCGCCACCAGGATAGCCAGAATCTTTTTCATTGTCATTCTCCTTCTTTTTTCTTATTTTACTTCATCGCTCACTCGATGAAATACCACTTGATTATCGTGCGCACGTCTGTTCATCGTGCACCAGTCGAAGTGCATACGCAGCAGCGCCCAGCAGGGCAGCATTTTCATCCAGATTGGATCTCTCCAGTTTAGGCACATAA
>JAHZHZ010000005.1:0-69273 GCA_019419995.1 Clostridiales bacterium | reverse complement strand
CGGAGAAATTCCTCAAAAAACACCTTTTCGGTCTTCATCAGGAACTGACCCAAGCCACCGCCCACAATGACAATTTCAGGATTGATTACAGCCACCAGATTGACCAGTGTCATCGCGAGATAATCGCGAATATTCTCCAGATACTGTTTGCGCTGCATCTGTTCCAATCCGGGGAAAAAATTCTGAGCATTAATGCTGGAGTTTTGAGACAGAAGTGCCATTCTGCGCTCCACTTCGCATCCAGCCAGGATCTTTTCCAACACGCCTTCCTCGTCATAAACCTTTCGGCAAAAGGCAATGCCGGGAATCATATAGCCAATTTCTCCCGCCGCGCCATTAAAACCCGTCACCAATTTTCCATCCAGAATCAAGGCGCTGCCCAGTCCTACCGCACAGTCTACGTAAACAATATCCGAATACTCTACACCTACACCCTGCCACTTTTCGGCAATGGCGGCAAAATTGACGGCATTGCCAATACAGGTACGCAACCCGTATTTTTGCGAGAGGAAACTGTCAATGCGATTCGATCGAAGCGTTTCACTGAGAAACGGCGCCGCCTCCAATCGCCCCGTTCGCTCATCCAGGATGCCCGGCATAGCCACGCTTACGCAGCACACTTTTTCCAGCGGGACCCCCGTCTGTTCCAACAGTTGAATGAAATGGTGATCGATCTCTTCCATAATTTGGTCTTCCTTAAACTGACTGAGGCGAAAATTAACCTTTGCCAGTTCTCCACCACCCACATTACAGATCATCATCCGCAAACAGGATCTGCCTAAATCTATGGAAACAACGTACCCCCATTCCGAATTATAGCGAAAGAGCACCGGCTTTCTTCCAGCTCCAACTTCCTCGCACACATTCCCTTCAACAATTGTAATCAGTTTACTCTCTAGCAAGGATTCCACGTTAGCTGAAATGGATGGAAAGCTTAACCCCAAGCTCCGACTCAGCTCCGCACGGGACTGTGGTCCGCACTTACGCAGATAGTCCAAGATCAGCTTCTTATTCATTTCAGCCAACATTTCCGGCTTGCCTACCATGGATTTCCACATTCCCTTCTCAATCAATTTTCCATAGTTACTTTAATAAGTATACTATATCAATTATTATCCTATATGTCAATACTTTTTGTAATTTTTTATCATTAATACACTAATTTAGAAATTACAAGTATTGTAATAGGCATTTTTTACCGATAATTATTTATACTAGTTTGATATTATCGGCTGAGAAACGGCGTGTGAAAACCCATATAACTGGTTTTGATTTTAAAGAGCTATAACTTCCATGCCCGTAAGCTGCGCAAAGTCAATTAAATTCTGATACAGCTGTTCTCCATAACCTAAGCATGCATACTCGTTGTTCCAATATTCCAGCAACGTATCGATATCACATTCCGCCGTGGCAAACGCATGCGGCCAAAACGGTATGCCGCACTCCTGACGCCGCTGCTGCAATTCTTCATCGCTGGGTTCCCGCACCGTGCAGCGGGTAACTACCATCTGGAACTTGCCATTGACCCGGCAAACCCGGCCCAATACTCCTTTACCCGACTTGCACACTACCTCTACACTCAGGCCTCCCGAGGCACCCTCTGTGGCAATTCCATGTTGCGCAAAATGCGCTCCATTTTTATTGGCCAGCGAAGGCGGTACAGCACCGTCGCCAATGATCTTGATTTCATTGTTTTCTTTATTGATGCACTGAAAATCTCCATAATACGTGCGCTCATTGCTCAGCCAGGTCATGAGGATACTCGTCAGACAGGTATTAAAGTCTGAAAGGGTAGAAGTTGGTACCCCATCCTCCAGCATCATGCTCTGTGCAAAGCACGACGCCGTATAATCATCCGCCAGGCCCGGGAAAGACTGAATGGTATAAAAGTCAAAATCATTTTCCTTCATCATTTTTTTGAGAGCAACATACAGGCGAATGGAGCGTTCCGTCACGTCACTCTGCTCCGGAAGTTCTGCAAAGCGTTTTTCGATAAGCTGATAGACCTGTGCGATCTCTTCGTCCGTCACGCTTTTAGCTTTTTGGAGCAATTCAGTTGTATCTCGGGAATCAATATCAATGCCGAAGGTCTTCATCCATTGCGACGGATCAGCAACTCCGCAGGTCTGACCCATGCCCCGACCACCAAAGGCCGCCAACGTGGTCATGTTTATGCGGTTCTTCACTGCGGAAGCCTGGCAATAACTCACAACCCGATTCAAATCTGCCTGATCCTCAGCTTTCCCGTATACGTAACGATAGGGAATTCCAATCTCACTCAGCGCAGCCTTTAATACCAGGCCGCCCACCGGCCGCCATCCCTGGGACCCCGGATACGTCCAGATCACAATCCCCTTGCCCGTCTTTGCATATTCTCGGATGGCTGCGATCATATGTGCCGCCCACACCCAGGTGCCCGAGAACAGAACCAGACAATCTACACTATCATCCTTGGCCAGCGGAAGAATCACTTCTCTCGCCTCTTTTTTTGTGGCGACAATCAGATCATTCTCCACCAGTTCCAAACCTGCGTCTCTCAGCGCCTGTTTGCTTCGATCGATTACACTTTGATCAATAAATGGCGTCCCCATGGGGTCCAACAGTCCGTCTTTGTGCACTCCATATACCACAAAACCAACCTTTGCATGAATCATTTCTTTCTCTTCCTTTCATGTGAATTTCCTTTTTATTTCCGCCCCGCCACCGGCAAGTTCACACTTACCGGCGTCGAGTTTATGCGCTATTTATTTAATATAGATTCCTAACTATCTAGGGAAAAGAACATCCCCTCATGGGTTGATGTTCATTTTCCTTAAATAGCGAATTCAAAAACTTATTCTTCCGACTTAGCTACTTCGATCTCAGAATCATTTACATACCTGATGGCAACGGCAATGGCGCCGAGAATATTGGCGCGATGCTGCAAGCGCGAAGTTTCAATTTTAGGCACATACGGAACGTGCTTTTGAAGCATATCCTGCCACACTGGAAGAAACTTCTCCCCCATCAGATTTCCAAGACCACCGCCGATTACAATAATCTCTTCATTAAATACGGCGGTAATATTAATCAAAACCATTCCAACGGTCTCGGCAATCCGGTGTTGAATGACTTCAAACATTTCCTTTTCCTGAGAAGAAACATGCTCCAGATTTTTGATATCGGAACCCGTATTCTGTTGGCTGAGCATTTCAACGATTCGTTTCCCGGATATTAATTCTTCCAGCACGCCCTGCTCATCAAATTCATCCCGCAAAAATTCCTTCCCGGGCACCATAAAGCCAATTTCTCCAGCTGCATTGTCCAGGCCATGATAGAGTTCATTATTTAAAATAAGGGCGGCACCCAAGCCAACACCATAGTTAATGTAGACGATATTCCGATAATCCTGAGCTACTCCTCTCCACTTTTCTCCGATTGCTCCGTAATTGACACTGTTGTCCATCAGTACGGGGGCCTGATAATGTTGCCTCAGGGAATCGCAAATCTCTTTAAGATCAAGCGTTCGCACAAAGGGTGCTAATTTCAGTTTCCCACTTTGGCGATCGCAAATGCCCGGGATCCCCATGCAGATGCACTGCAGCTCGTTCTGCTGAATGCCTCCCTGGGCGACAACTTCATCCACCATTCGCAACAGCTGCCTGCAAACTCCCTGATCCCCAGTACTATTATCCACATTTGCCTCTTTCAAATAGGCAATTTCCTCACCATATAGATCGGCAAGCATCACTCGAATTTCCGAGCGACCCATGTCAATTCCCAGCACATATACCCTTCGGCAGTTGAATGCAAGCAGTGTGGATTTTCTCCCAATAGGGTTATCTCCGTCTCCAATCTCCAACAGATAGTTGCCCTCCAATAACAACTTCACGTTGGCTGATACGGTTGGAAAACTCATTCCCAAGCCCCTGCGTATATCTGCACGGGAAACCGGCCCATGCTTCCGCACATATTCGAGTATGAGCTTTCGATTTAATTCGCCGATTTTTTCCGGCGTACCCGCTTCCTTCATAATGGTTTCTCTTCACCTTTAATTATGTTTGTTTACTAACAATTGAATTCTAGCATAACTCATTCTTTTTGTCAATCTATTTCTTTACATTTCCATCTGATACTTACAAAGCAAATAAACAAACCATGTGGTCAGCTTCCCAAATAATAAATTCATTTATTTAAAAAAGCATCTAAATATAAAATCAACCGACGGATTTATTGGGCCAATAAAGCAAGTAAGGCAGTTCAAGCACGAACTGCCTTACTTTTACCAATTCCCTTTAGCCGTTTCCGCTGGGAATATACGGGCGGATGGACATCGCAACATTGGAGATAGGCATGGTTTGAATCCATACTCTTCCAGGACCTGTAAGCACCGTATTAAACAATCCTTCACCGCCCAACAATTTGTTTTTCAGCCCCGGCACCTGTTGAATATTCATCTGTACACTTGTGGTAAATCCAGCTACGTTTCCAGTATCCACCACAATTTTCTGACCGGGCTGCAAATCATATTCCAACAATTCGCCATCAATTTCTACAAATGCAATGCCATTCCCCGAGAGCCGTTGCATAACGAACCCTTCTCCGCCAAATAGCCCAACCCCGAATTTCTTATTAAAGTGAACAGACAGTTCTACTCCGGATTGAGCCGCGAGAAAAGCGCTCTTTTGCAAAATCATCTCTTGTCCACTGGATATGACGATGGGTTTAATTTTCCCCGGAAAGCTGGAACCAAAGGCGATCATTCCCTTGCCCTTCGCCGTGTACACATTCTGAAACATGCTTTCCCCTGAGAACATCTTTGAAAACATCTTTCCAACGCCACCGCCAAAGGTTTCCATCTGCATGTTGGGAGTCATCCAGACCATCGACCCCCTTTCCGTAATCATCTGCTCTCCATCTTCCATCTGGCAGACTACTACCGGAAAAACGCCGCCTTTAATTTCATATTGCATGAACATACCTCCCTTAAAATTCTAAGCTTCCCATTCTTTAAACAAAAAACTTCCCTTTTTATCCTCTTTTGCCATGTAAAGCAAGCGGTCTACCTCTTTATACAGTTGATCAAAAGTAACCCCTTCCCTTGAGACCCGGATAATGCCCATGCTGCAACAGGCGCCCACCTCAACTCCATTCCACTTGATCTGCTCTGTCCTTTGAATAATTTTTTGCGCGAAGTCAACAAGCTGCTCTGCGCTTTCAGAATATGGCACCAGCGCCGAAAATTCATCGCCGCCGACGCGTCCAATCGATTGGCTAACCCCTTCAAAAACCCCTTGCAATATGTGCGCCACCTGAATTAACACATCATCTCCGCAAGGGTGCCCAAACCGGTCATTGATGCGTTTAAAATCATCGACATCAATTAAAAATACTCCTATGGGATTTTCGCTGTTCACCCTCTTTAAAGCGTTCTTTATTCGAAGCTCCATTGCGCTTTTATTTAAAATTCCCAGCATTTGATCCTGTTCCAAGAGATCTTCCAGCTGTTTATTAATTTGGTTGATTTTCTGCCTCTGACTGATCTCTACAACATTATGATGGGATTGAACAACCGCAATACCTAGGGCAATGATCGTTGTAATGGAGAGGTTGACCACATCTCCCACCTCCAAGGCATTTCGGTTCAAGAAGAGAAAAAGACAATGTCCTACAGCAACGCACAATAGCATATACAGATTGGGCATGTGAAAGAAAATGGTTATTCCCAGAACTGCAGCAACAAAGACATAAGCTTCCGCGGTAGGATTTCTCAAATAATCATAAGTATTAACCGCAATGTTCCATAATAGGTAGCCGCCCATGGCCACGTATTGTATCCAACACTGCGTACGAACTTTAGTATTCCGTGCAAGCCGACTTACAACAAGATAGAGCAAAGAAAAAATAATAAGCGCAGAATAAAAGCAGAGATAGACCTGATTATTCACTGATCTAATTCCAGACCTTGAAAAAAAGAGTACCCTGCATATGTTAAATAATTCAATGGGTATAGCTCCAAAACAAATAATCAACAGGGCTATCCGATTTTTCCTTAAACAGTTTTTCCAATACTCTCCGCAAATTTCCTCCGGGATCGTAAAAAACTGTCTGACTTTTCTCAACATAAATTCCTCACTTTATAATTGTGAATTGCGAAACAAGAACCGTGCATCGATTTAAACAGTTATAAACCAGCAACTCCCAGAGAAGCCGCACAATGCTCAATCTTAATTCCCTTGGAAATGATTAACGGACGCCGTTTTCTTCCCGAATTAATTCTCCAAACCTGCAATTTATTAATAATTAATGTCCATTATAACATAATTAACCATTCAACACAATTGTAAATCTTGATTTCCAAAACAATTTCAATCGATGAATTCCCCTGCAGATTAAAAATATTCAAAATGAGAGATAGCAGCATCAGTACTCCATAACACAAAAAGAACCTCATATAAAAAAAGCCATATTTAACGCACAACTTATTGTAAAATATTCTCTAATAAACTATAATGTTCTATAGAATAAATTTTAAATCTGTTGATCATTGCATACATAAAAATAACAATTTTTCGGCAGGGAGGAAATCTTCATGAGGGAGTATGCTTTTCTGGATCTAGATACCCATAAGCTCGATCATCGCTTGGATAGCCTTTTCCCAGATTGGCAAGGCGCTAAAGAACGGCTGTGCGTTTATAGTCCACATGACGATGATGCAATTCTGGGAGCGGGATACGCCATGCGCGCCGCTCTGGATTGTGGAGCACAAGTACATATCATAATTGCCTGCTCTGGGAATGCCGGATATAGTACTCTAGAGGAAAAGGATACCATTGTGGAAACGCGCAAGCGCGAAACAATCGCCTGTTATCAGACTTTTGGAATTCCGGCAGAAAACATTCTATTTTTGGATTTTCCCGATTTCAGCGCTTTCTCCAGCTTGGGATGGCAGGTGACGCCCGATCGAGAAGGCCATTTCCATAAAACAATTTCAGAATTGCGTGCCAGAAAAATTACGCGCATTCTGGCCCCCAACCACTATCGGGAACATATCGACCACATAGCCGTGAGCATGATGGCCTCCTACGACGCTCCGCAGTGCGGCGATGCCGTGGCGATAGATTGGGGCGAGCCAACTCCCATACGAAGCGTCGCTGAATACTCTGTATGGGCAGATCTGGATCCCGAGGACGCTCTACTGCACCGCAGAGATCCCCAACTGCGAGCCAATACCGTATTGATTGCCTCCGAAGATGTGGAAAAAAGTGTACGCCACGGCATAGATCAATACGTTTCCCAACGTGAAATCATCGCAGATCTCAAGCGCCAAAGAGATGAGCGTCTGCTTCCCGATGGCCGATACATCGAGGTTTATCTGCGCTTTGATCCAAGGCCCAAGCTTAATTTCGAACCTTACCGGAAGGTAGTCTCTGAATGGACTTCCAAATCCATTTAGCGTCCCACTTCTCCCAACGTTGCGCATACCTTAGCCCAACAAAAATGGACGGTACCCCAAAGTACCGTCCATTCCATTATAAGCATCTAGCGGAGGGAATTTCATGCAAAAAATCCTGATTTCAAACGGCAACGTCGAAGCTGTCGTTTTGCCCGACTACGGCGGCATGATTGCAGAACTGCGTATTTTCAAACGAAATGTATTGAGAATGAATTATAGTAAGCTGGGGTTAGCTAATGTACTAGCTGGTGGAATTCCCATTCTGTTCCCATTTGCCAGTCGCTGTAAAGATGATGAAGTTACCTTTGGCACAACCCAATATCCCATGCCCATGCACGGCTTCGCCAAGGATTTTCCCTTTGCCATCAAGCGCATCTGGGCACAGGGATGCGAATTGGAACTGACTTCCAGCCTGCATACACGTTTTTACTATCCATTTGATTTTTCTCTCACTATAACCTACGAAATTGCAGGTAATGCCCTTCGCACCACACTAACTCCCAAAAATTGCTCCAGGGAAGATATGCCTTTCGCTATGGGCACGCACCCTTATTTTCTTGCCAGTGATCGCACACGAATTGATTTTTCCTTTGATTTAAAAGAATACGACAGTTATTTGGGGGATAAGCCTGTTCACGGCTTTGTCAATGCGCCGATCGCGCTGGCTGACAAACATGATACGGTATTTTGGAACGGTTCCCCAGTTTGTGAAATGACCAATTATGCAGATGGTTACGGTCTGCACATTTCTGGAGACAAAAGCTTTCAGATTATTACCCTGTGCACCTCTCAAGAATCAGCCGTATGTATTGAACCCTGGCAGAGTCGTCCTGACGCACCCAGCCGTCCGGAAGAATGTCAATGGCTTCGATCTGGTCAAAGCCACAGCTACAATTATGAAATTCTTCTCAGAACAATTGATCAATGAGCCTCTTGTACGGCACAAAGTTCCTGAACAACTCAATTCCTCAAAACAGAGAAGGAGACCCTGTAAATCTGGAACAAAAGCCAATCTCTTGAAGCATAAAAACCAGACGATAGATAAAAAAATAGAATTATCCAGTATCACTTGATTCATTTTCTTATCTATCTGTGCTATTTTGTGCGTTTTTCTAATGAAAACTCCAAATTAGAATGGAGAGAAAGAAATGCTAGATGGGCCGAGTTGAACTGGAATGGTTTTGCCGTTGGAGCAACACACCAAGCCAATCAGCAAAATATCAGAATCCATATGAGATTGGACCGCCCCAATTATCACCTTTCAAGAGTATGAAAAAAATACAGCTATTCCTGAATTATTATGTATTTTATCTTGTCCCCACTATTTCAAAAGCAACTGTTAGCTAATTGTACAGGAACAACAGCTAAAGGAATCAAAGCAGATAAATTGAAGCATCTTATAATTCCTCTTCCACCCCTTGCCGAGCAAAAACGCATTGTAGAAAAACTGGAACAGCTGCTGCCGCTGTGCGAGCGGTTGAAGTGAGGTGTATGATACGAAAGTTACAAAGGAATATATGGAACAGTATGCTTGCCTTAGTCTGATTTACTGTTATGATGGAAAATTATCTCTTTTGCAAGACGGAGAAAAACCAGATTGGCAAAGCGTGGAATTAGATATTGGTATGGAAGTTACCGAGGCATTGGAATCGGATGACGGACGAAAACGTTCTGTTATCAACAAGTATTTTGGGAGAGGGCTGTCTGGTCAATATATCAAAGAACAGTTCAGAGAAAAGCACCCGGAGTTTGATTCACAGTTGGTAGTTGTGGACAATATAGCGTGTTTTTCTGATTCTTGTGATATGAAACCTAAAATTCAGCAGGTGTGTTCAGCAATCGCTGCAAAAGCTAAAAAACTAAACAGTCATTACACCATATTCAAGCAAAACTGGCTGTATATATTTGCTCCGGATTTATTTACAGAATTTGACCTCCCAGAAGTTCTTCGAACATATCGGGAGATCGCAGCGCAGAATTCCATAATGTTTGATAAAATGTTCTTAAATGCGTTCCATTCCATTTTTGTGTTGAATCCCAATGGTTTGGAATGTGAAATTCCCGTGTCGGACGATTGCCTGAAACGGCTGAAATCAGAAGCGCAGCTAAGAGCAGAGAAAAAAGGAATAGCCAGAAATAATCATGTATCCGCAATCCCCGGTGAGCTTACCGGGGATTGATTTCTTGCATCAAATCAAAAACCCGAGGGCCAAGGCACATCGTACCTTGGCCCTCGGGTTCTGTTTTGACATCACAGCCACACCCTTACGGCGAAGCCGCCTTTGAAAAGATAGGTGTTCGTGCAATGTCCATCTGGTGGAGCATACGAGACTCGAACTCGTGACCTCTACACTGCCAGTGTAGCGCTCTAGCCAACTGAGCTAATGCCCCATGTCCATGCGGTTCTCTCGAACGAAGATTATTATAGCACAATACCCATGTTTTGTAAAGCCCCTGTCGAAACTTTTCCGGATTTATTTTTTGTAAATATTCTGCCCTCAATTGTCCAGATAAATTCAGAAATCCGGTCTATCACCCGAAGCCGTTTTCAGCTCCACACTCTTATCAAGTGCATCCATCGATGATTAGAGCCTCCCCTGATGGGGAGGCTCCGCTTAAATTCCAAATTATTTTGCACTTGCTTGCTGAATGGCATTGGCCGGATTCTTCTCCTTCATAGTGCGCAATCCATGTAGCACCAAAGACAATGCAATGACGCCATAGGAAATGAACACTCGGAAATATTCGCCGATGCCCGCGTCTCCAAACAGAGTATTTCCCGCTGCAGGAGCCACGATAAAGAGCGTGTGGAACAGGATGCAGCCCAATATCGCCTGGGTATTTGTGGCGCGCACAATGGATGCACCACCCACCAGGATAGCCGCACCAGCATACAGGCCCACCTGCTCGTGAGCACCATAGGTCTGGAAGAGGCCAAAATTCTGTACATAAATCAGCTGACCCCAAGCTGCAAGCACCGTGGAAATCATAATTGCGATGACGCGCACGCGATCTACATTGATACCGGAGGCGTTCGCCACAGTCATGTTCTGTCCAACCGCCCGGAACTGTTGGCCCAAACGGGTTCGCATAATGGCTACATTGAACAGACAAAGCAAGCCAATGATAATGTAGGTGACCATGGGAATGCGCACATCCGAGAAAATAGCACGCACCGACGGGATCTGATACAGAACGACGCCCACCACAGCTGCTACAATTCCAATGATACTGTGCTTACCATTGCTCCGCTTCAGCAGGATCTGGCCCACGCAGATCAACACCACCAACGCAGCAAAGATATAGAATGCAGGACCAAAGTTCAAGCGCCAAAGGTTATCCAGAACATATCGAATGCCAGTAAGTTCCACCGTGTTGGCAACGCCTGTAGAACCCTTGATAACGAGGCCCTCGGTTTTGAGGGGAATCAGATTGCCAAAGATAAACAGGAACAGCAATTGGTAGAGACCATTGGCAAAGTAACCCAGAATCAAGCCACCAATCATTTCCTGGCCCTTCATCTTATTGAGCAACTTTCCGATCAGGTATCCAAACAGGCCGGCGATGGGCACAATCATCAATGCGGCTACCGCAAAGCCTCCCAAGCCCTTGATCTGCCATTCAGTGACCCACAGCGCCGCAATCTGCGCCGCCATGGCGCCTATAGTGACGGCAAAGTTAATGCCCATACCCGCAATGATGGGAATGATCAGTGCCAGCACAATAAAGGCATTTCGAGTCAGGCGTCCAAAGAGCTCATAGGCCACATAAGACAGAGACTGGCCGGAATAAATCACCGAAAGTATGCACAACACGACAAACATTATCGTAACGGCATTGTCGCGCAGCAGGGTGCGATAATTCTTACGCACGCGACTCACCTCCCGACTTGGTCAGCGCATAGAGGATGATGCCGTTGGAGATCAGTATGCGCAGGGTTTCAGAGATCGTAGACTGGGGCACCAAAGCATTGGCCACAGGCATGCCCAGGGTCAGCACACCCTGGAAGAGGAATGTGCCGATCAGCACATGGCTGATTTTGCAGCGAGATGTACTGGCACCGCCAATCAGGATGGCAGACGCCGCTACAAAGCCCATCTGCCGGGGCGCCGTGTAAAGCTGCATGAAGCCATAGCTTTGAGAATACACCAGTATGCCCACCGCGCCCAGCATGGTGGAGAACATGGTGCCGATGATGCGCATGCGGTTGACATTGGTACCGGTCGCCTCAGCAAAGCGCCGATTATCGCCCACTGCCCGCATGGCCACACCCGTCTTGGAGCGGGTAAACAACCAAACCAGATAGCAGCACAGAACCATGAACAACAGCAAGCCCGTAGGAACAGTGAGACCGCCGATACTAAATGCCAGGAAGTTATCCAGCAAGTGTCCAAAGGAGGAGTTCATGGAAATGGTATTTCGCAGGCCAGTGCCCAGCGGCCAACGCAGCTCCAGGGAGTCGAACGGCAGTACCAGCCAGGCAATGCACATCAGCGACACGATGGAAAAGCCCACGTAGGTCGTAACGGACATCTCGCTTCCCTTCAGGCGGTTAAGCAGCTGACCATACAGCCAACCAGCCACAGCAGCTATGACACAGCCAACGGCAATGGCAAAGATAAATCCAAACCAGCCGGAGATTCCATATTCAATGGCCATCAAACCGCCAATCAGGCCAGCCACAATACCAATGGGCAAGCCCAGATTCAGGCCGATGCCACTCTGTATGCCAGGCACCATGGCCAGTACCAAAATGGAATTCATGCCCATGCGCACCAGGGTGCTGCTCATCAGGCCGCTCAAAGAGAGATCGCACAAAAGTGCTACCACGCACAATAGCACAAAGAACATGCCGATGATCAGGCGTGGAATACCCAATGCCTTGACAATACTCTTATAGAAAGCAATCACCAGAGCTACCAGAATAAGGCCTACGGCGGTAAAAATCAAATCGTCGCCATAGCGAACCACCCGAGCCATAAAGGGATTGGTCAGCGCATCCAGACCGCCGCCCGCAGCATAGCGGTCAAAACGCGTTGCATAATCATCATCCGCCTGAGATACCAGGCCGTAGATGGTCAGTTTCAGAGCCGACAACGCATCATCATCCAGTGCCTCATACAGGGCTTTGAGCGCCTCTCCCACAGCCAGATATTTCTCGTCCGCCTGGGCCATCAGCTGATTCATTTCTTCGTTGGCCACAAAACCGGAGAGATCAATTTCTTCCTCTTGCTCCTCCATCATTGCTGCATCCAGCTCTGCCTCAGAAGTCATTTCAGCCGTATCCACAGATTCCTCCAGCTGGTCCTGCTCATCCTGGAGCAAGCCGGCAGCGCGCATCTGTTCAATATAAGCAGCCTGTGCTCTGGCTTCCGAGCTATGGTAGGCATCCAAAGCCATGTTCAATTCGGTCAACGCAGCATCCAAGTCGCTCAAATCTGCAGTTTCGTAATCAATCATGTTGGCGGAAGCATTCTTTCGGGCTTCTTCCTCTGCAGCCGCCACTGCTTCGCGGATCTCGGACATGCCACCGCCCGCAGCTTTCACTTCCTCACGGGCTCGATCCTGCGCGATGGCCACATAGGATTCCACCGCACCTTCACCCGTAGCTACCAATACGGCACGGTTGCGCATATCATTGAGATATCTTTGGCCGGCAGTATTTCCCCGGGTGCTCAAACCAACCACACCCATCACAATCATGACCACCGCCAGGGCAAGAACTGCGATGGATATTATTTTCTGAGCCTTTCCCTTACCCATTGACAGCGCCTCCCTTCTTCTCGGGCTTGATGCCGGACATGGCAAGTCCGAAGTCCGCAGCAGAATCGTTGGCTTTGAGCACATCGACCACCTTGCCTTCAGATACAATGGCAATGCGGCTGCAAATGGAGCGCAGCTCCATCAATTCGGAGGATACCATGACAATAGTCATGCCCTGTTCCTCATTTAAGCGAACCAGCGTTTCCAAAACCAGCTTCTTTGCACCGATGTCAATGCCTCGGGTGGGTTCAGAAACAAAGAGCAGCTTGGGATTCATCAAAAGCGCCCGTGCAATACAAACTTTCTGCTGATTACCGCCGGACAGAGTACCAGTAGGCTGCAATGGCGAAGTACACCGAATATCCAGCTTCTGAATCATATCCTTGGCCGTAGCACGTATTTTTGCAGAATCCCGCAGGGAGAAAAAGAGATATTTCTTTAAATACTCATTATTGATCTGCATGGCATTGTAGACCATATTATCTTCAATGGACTGTTCCAACAGCAAGCCCACTCCGCGCCGGTCTTCCGACACCATGGAAATTCCGCTCTCCAGTGCCTTTCGGGGATCTCCAAGCACATGCTCTTGGCCATAAAACTTTACATCGCCGCTGGCCGGATATAATCCCATAATGCCGTTAGGAATTCCGATTTTTCCCTGACCTGCCAGTCCGCCGATGCCTAAAATTTCACCTTCATATACCGTGAAATCTACACCTTTGACCTCTTCGCCCGGCATCGCCACGCACAAATTGTGCACTTCGAGGGCTATCTTGTCGGAGTGAGGCCTATTCACATGCGCACCATCTACGATGCCCTCTCCCTTTCGGCCCACCATCAACTCCGCCAGTTCCATGGCGTTGGTCCCTTTGGTTTCACGCACGGCGGCCAGTTTGCCGTCGCGCAAAATGGTAATCGAGTCGGCTGCCGCAATCACCTCATCCAAACGGTGGGTAATGAATATAATGGCAATACCGCTCGCAGCGATCTGCTTCATAACCTTGATGAGCTGATCCGCCTCCGACTCCGTCAGTACGGCGGTGGGCTCGTCAAACACCAAAAGCTTAATGCCCTTCTTATCAATCTCTCGAGCAATTTCAACAAACTGCATATAGCCTACCGGCATGCCCTTGACGAGGGTATATTCGTCAATGCTCATGCCCACGCTGTCCAGCGCCTTGCGAGCATCCGCCGCCATCGCCTTCATGTTCAGCTTTTCCAGATTTTTTCCAAAGATGCGACTGGCAATGGTGGGCGTGGTAATTTCGCGATTAAGTTTAATATTTTCCGTGATGGTAAAACCCGGCAAGAGCATAAATTCCTGATGAACCATGCCGATGCCCTTTTCCATGGCGTCGTGGGGAGAAAGGATGTTTGTCTCCTCTCCATCAATGGACACGCTGCCTTCAAATCCGCCTGTGGTATGAATCACTGGCATGCCGAAGAGAACATTCATCAGCGTGGATTTGCCCGCGCCGTTTTCACCCAACAGCGCATGAATTTCGCCCGGGCGTACACAAAGCGATACGCCATCCAAAACCGTATTCTCGCCGTATCGCTTTGTGATATTTTTCATTTGAAGCACGTATTCTGCGCTCAAATTTCTTACCTCCTTGTGCATAGGGGACATGCCCCCTGTAAAATTAAGTTGTCCCCCATGTTGAAGCTCGTCTTACGTTCATAAAAACAGCCCGCCCGATGGGGCGGGCTGTTTCATTACACGAACCGTGCCTTCCGTAAAACTTCGGGCTTTGGATCAAACCGCAATTAGGCAGCTGCGGGACCCTTCTCGCCGCCGGGCAGATAGTCGGTGAAATCCACCTGAGCCAGCAGAATCGTGTAATAGTTGTCAAAGGTCTCGCCGTCAGCGTTGGTATAATTGGCAACCTTGGCGCCGGGAACCTTGGCCTGCAACATCTCGGACAGCTTCGCTCCATCGTTGCGCTCGGTGATCTCGCCGTTGATGTAGCCGATGGCATACTCTACGCCGATCTCAATGATGGTCATGGCCACAGGATGCTCCCAGGTGCTGAAGCGGCCGGCGGCATCATGCTCGTCCAGAGCAGCGGCAACCGCCTGCAGAGCCTCGGTGTCGTCTCCGCCGACAGCCAGTTCAAGGCCGAGGGTGGCGGGGAAGCCATGGTACGGGGACGGGCAGCAGGGAGACGGATAGTAGGCATTGGGCTCGTCCAGGCAAGCCGTCTGCAGGGAGGGCTGCATACCACAGTTGGTGGTGAAGAAAGCAACCTTCTTGCCAGCGTACTCTTCCAGTTTCCGCGGCACATCCTCGAGGATGAACTGCTGGGAAGCAGACAGGCCAGCTTCGGCAGTGGGATCGGGCGCGGTCGCTTCGACCATTTCGATGCCCAGAGCCTTAGCGTTTTCCACCAGCAGATTGTAGCGGCCAACGATCAGCTCCATGGCCATATGACGGGGGAAAGAATAGTGCACGAACACGTCAATGCCCCACTCTGCGCACTTTTCCATGATGGTGTCGCCCTGAGCGATTTCATCGGCGTACATCACAATATCAGAAGCGGCAGAGATAACGGCGGGGTCTTCCTGGGGCGTGCCGGCGATGAGCAGGATGTCATCGCGGCCCAGCTCCTCGCGGATGCGAGTAAAGCCGGCGGTAGCGCCCGGAACTGCCTGGCACATTACGATAGCCTTCACATCGGGGTCGGAAGCGAAAGCGACCAGCTTGCCGATGGTGGTTTCCATTTCAGAGGTAAAGTTGTCGGGATAGGTATCGGCGATGATGTGTTCTGCGCCGTAAGTGGCAATGGCCTTCTCGGCAGCGCGGAATTCCTCTTCACCCTGGGACACGGTTCCGGTCAGGACGGCAACCTTCCAGTTCTCTTCTTCCGCTGAAGCGATGGTAGCCAGTGACACAACCATCAGGACAACCAGAAGCAGACTAACGAGTTTCTTCATTCTTGGTTTCCTCCTCTTACATTTTTCCCTATATGAATGCTATCAAGCACTTGGGAACGGCCGTTAACATTTGCCATTTTCTTTAAACAAACCGGTAACACAATTTATTATAATCCTTCAAACGATGTTTTGCAAGATGAAATGTTATAAAATTCAAGCTAAATTTATTTTTTTATTTAATCTTAAGGTCAAACCTCTGAATTCATGGATTTGTGCAATATTTCTTTTCTGAAACCGATTCAATCTTGAGAAAGTTGATTGAAAAATGAATTTGCTTGCAGTATAATAATTCAAAATATAATTTGAAAAAGAGGCCCTCTGATTCATGTTTACTACGGATGCACATTGCGATACCCTGTACCGGATTGCCGTTGAAAACTGCACCCCTGAACAGTGTACGGTAACGAAGGAACGCCTGCTGGCCGGAGAAGTGGGCGTCCAGACCTTTGCGATGTTTACTTCCCTGCGCCGCTCAGATCCATATTCCGACGGATTGATGATGAAAAAACTGTATAAAACTCTGCCTTATAACCATCTGGACGGCAAGCTTGAGGCAGTACCTCCCCATTCCGCCAGCTGCGTCCTTTCCATTGAAGGTGGCGAAATGCTCAAGGGCGATTTAAAGGTGTTGGAAGAATTTGATGACGACGTTCATCTTCGGCTGATCGCGCTGACCTGGAATTATGAAAACGAAATCGGCACGCCCGCCCGAAAGAATTCCACTGAGGGTCTCAAGCCCTTCGGGTTTGAGCTGCTTCGTGAAATGGATCGTAGGGGAATCGCGGCCGACGTATCCCATTTAAATGAAGCCGGATTCTGGGACGTAATCCGCCGCTGCGACGTAGCCCCCGCAGCCTCGCACTCCAATTGCCGCTGGCTATGTGATGTACACAGAAATCTTCGCAAGTCCCAGGTCAAGGCGTTGATTGAGCGGAAGGGCTTTATCGGGGTAAATTTCTTCTCCGGCTTTCTGGCAGAAGATCGGCCTGCAACCCTTCTGGATGCGGCCAAACACATCGACGCCATCTGTGAAATGGGCGGCGAAGACATCGTGGGCTTTGGTTCCGATTTTGACGGCATCGACTCCTGGCCGGAGGAGCTTGCCGGTCCCGAGGCTTTCCCCAGACTGCTGGACCAACTGGACTCCTGGGGATATTCCAGGGCGCAGCTGGAGAAAATCGCAGGTCTGAACTACTGGCGCTTCCTGCGGGACGCTCAGGCCGCTGCGAACTGACATGCGAAAGACCATCGGCATCCTCGCCCACGTAGACGCGGGGAAGACTACGTTATCGGAACAGCTGCTCTACCTTTCTGGAGCGATCCGCACCGCCGGCAGGGTGGATCACCAGAGTAGCTTTTTGGATATGAGCCCCGTTGAACGGGAGCGCGGCATCACTGTTTTTTCCGACCAGGCAATTTTTGAGCTTGGCAAAAACCGGTATTACTGGTTGGATACCCCCGGCCACAGCGATTTTTCTTCGGAGATGGAACGAGCGCTGGAGATTCTGGATTACGCCCTGTTGGTGGTCAGTTGCGTGGACGGAGTACAGAGTCACACCGAAACCATCTGGCAACTTCTACGCGCTCGGAAAATTCCCACGCTGATCTTTGTAAACAAGTGCGACCGGCCCGAAGCGGACTTTGACACATGCCTGAAATCCATGCGCACCCTGCTTTCCCAGGAAATTGCCGATTTTCGCGGCTTTGATGGCGAAAATATGAATGAGTACACCCGAGAAGCGTTAGCTGAGCGGGACGAAGAGATGCTGGATTTGCTGGTCGCCGGAGAGGAAGACCCACGCCTGTGGCACGAGGGACTAATTCACGCTCTCAGGGATGGGCGGATATTTCCAGTTTTCTGCGGTTCCGCCCTTAACGGAAGCGGGGTTGCGCAGCTGCTCCGAGTCATGGATTCCATCACGCAGACGGATTATGAGTCCCGCCTTTCCCAACCTATGGCTGCATGCGTCTATAAATTGCGCCATGACAGCCAGGGTGGGCGTCAACTGTATTTAAAAATTTTGCAAGGTCGCCTGCGGGTGAAAGAAGAAGTAGAAACTTCCTCAGGCAGAATGAAAATCAACGCCCTGTATTTTCGCCACGGCAGCCGGAATATTTCTACACAGGAAGCCGTGGCCGGGGATCTGGTGTGGGCGCCGGGATTGCAGGGGCTAAAAATTGGAGACGGACTGGGAGAGCTTGCCGAAAAGTGCGTTCCAGCTTCCAGCGAAGCCATGACAGAAGTTTCCGTACATGCTCAAGGACAAACGTCCTCTACCCAGCTGATGCAAGCCCTGACCAGCCTGCAGGAGGAAGATCCTGCGCTGAGCCTCAGCTGGGACGGCCACGCTCCCGCCCTGAGGGTGATGGGTGAGATGCAGACTGAAATCATCGCCCGCTTGATGCAGGAGAGGTATGGCATATCCGTCAGCTTTGGCGAGCCACGCATCCTTTACAAGGAAACCATCGCCGACAGTGCGGTGGGCATCGGCCACTATGAACCTTTAAAGCATTATGCCGAGGTCTGGCTGAGACTCTCCCCCGCCCCACGCGGCAGCGGTATTCGCTTTGTATCCCGCTGCCATGTAGATGATCTGGCGCTGAACTGGCAGCGGCTGATTGAAAAGCACGTCTTTGAGCGATCACACCCCGGCGTACTGACCGGCGCACCGTTGACTGACGTAACTGTTGAACTTCTGGCGGGCCGCGCCCACCTCAAGCATACCGAGGGAGGCGACTTTCGTCAAAGCTGTTACCGGGCTATTCAAAACGCACTGATGCAGGTTCAAAGCGTACTGCTGGAACCTATTTGCGCCTTTAGCTTGCGTATGAACGCAGAAAGCTACGGTCGGATATCGGCAGATTTGCAGCGCATGCAGGCCGAAACAGAGCCGCCGCTGGTCTCCGAAGGATGGATGTTGATCCACGGTTGTTGCCCGTACCGGCATTTTGTCCGTTTTCCGGAAACCTTCCGTGCGCTGACCCATGGCAGTGGCAGTCTGCGCATGTGGCTGAGCCACTACGCTCCCGCCGCCAATGCCGAGGAAATTATAGCAGCGGCCGATTATCATCCAAAGGAAGCTGATAGCCCAGATTCCATCTTTTGTTCCCACGGGGCCGGGCACGTCGTCCCCTGGAATGAAGTTCGTGCCCACGCTCATTGCCGTGTGGATCTTTCCCAGTATGATTTCTCCATTTCAGATACGGGAGGCTGTTGACTGTGAAAAAAAATCCCTTTACCCGTTCCCCTATTGGATTGATCACCTTCGGTGTACTGCTCTACGCAGCAGTGATGAATCTGGACAGCGTCAGCAAGGGCTTAGGCTGGCTGCTCAACCTCCTGGCCCCCATTTTAATGGGCCTGATCTTTGCCCTGGTGCTCAACGTACCAGTTCACGGATTTGAACATATCTTTGCCCGTCTGGATCAAAAGCAGCACCTCTCATGCCGTGCCAGAGAAATAATTTCCCTGTTGTTGGGCATCGTCACGGTACCGCTTCTACTGTTTGTGCTGATGCACTTTATCGTGCCCCAGTTCATCAGCGCAGTCACCAACGTCATTTCCATCGTTCAGGCAAATGAGGATAAGATCGCCGACTTCGTAGGCCGCCTGGGACTTGATCCCCAATACATCACTCAAAAGCTCAATGAACTGGGCGTATGGATCACCAGCAACATCGGCAATATCGCCGGAACCACGGTGACAACTGTAGTCAATATCTTTAGTTCCGTCACCAATGTAGTTCTGGCCATCATTCTGGCCATCTATATTCTGGCGGATAAAACCGCTCTCCGGCGCAGAGCTGGCAACGTGGTCCACGCCTTCCTTCCCCGGCGGGCTTCGGAATTTATCACGCACTTCTGCTCTCTGTTTAACTCCACATTCCGCGTCTTTCTTTCCAGGCAGTGCCTGGAAGCCGTGATCCTTGGCGTGTTGATCCTTGTCTGCATGCTGATCTTCCGCATTCCCTACGCAGTAACTATCTGCTGTATGACTGCGCTGCTGGCACTGATTCCCTATATCGGCGCTTTTGTTTCCCTGGCCATCGGCTGCGTGCTAGTGGTCACCATCTCCCCCATGAAGGCGCTCATCTTTGCCTGCGTCTTTCTGGTGGCCCAACAGGTGGAAGGAAACCTGATCTATCCACGGGTCGTGGGCAAATCAGTGGGCTTGCCGGCGTATATTACGCTGGCCGCCGTTATGGTGGGTGGCGCGCTGGCAGGTATATTGGGCATGTTCTTCATTGTGCCTGTGGTTTCGGTGTTCTACGTACTGTTGCGTGATTTTGTACAAAAACGCAACCAGCTCTGTCCGGAAGCGGACGAAGGGAATGCGAAATGAGTTTCCGGGACGAACGAGAGAGCGTGCCGGAGATCCCCGCGTCTCTGGCCTTCTGCCGGGTGGATGGGGAGGCCAGGACGCTTGCGCGCCTGTCTCCTCAAATTCTCTGGATAGAGGGTGAAACTTCCACGTTCAACAGAGTCACCCTGTATCTATACCGCCCGGCACGCGCAGAGTACGACAGGTTTGAACTTCATGATTTCAGCGCCGAACCGGCGCGACGCTCCGATGGCGCCGCGTTGGTTCGGCTTTGTTTAAATGATTCTCAAATCTCCAGGGCCATCCGCCGAGCCCTAAACGATTACGCCAGATATGTGGAATCGTGGGGGGAATGGGGGGCAGACGCCTATGGACAGTTCCTCACTGCTTATCCGCTGGACCAGGCGGAGAATTTCCCCGTCTCGCCAGAGCAGCAGAGAAAAACTTGGTTTGAAGCGCTCTGCCCGCTCCCTGAACCCGAAGGGGAACTGGCCTTGGCGCTGAACTGCGCCGAGCTCTGGCAACTATATCTCAGTCATCCCGCCTCAAAATTTTTTCAATTATATGCACAGGCAAGGGACTTCCCTGCGAGCATACTTCCCAAGATCAGGCCCCGAAGGCTCTACATTGGCAATCCCTACTGCCGCTTTGTCTTCCCGGATCCCCATACACTGCGCTCCATTGCTCAAAAGGCAGCGGAGGAAGCCTTTCAAATTACCCTGGTTACGGCAGAAATGCGCTGTGGAAGCGAAGGGGATCTGGATTCCCTACTCCTCTTTGCCGCCGATCGGGGCTTTGAGCTGGAGGTAAACGATTGGGGCGTGCTGGAGCGGGCTTCAAATTTTGACCCCCGCCCCGCAATAACGCTGGGCACACAGCTCAACCGCCGCAGAAAAGATCCACGCACACCTTGGAAAGCCGGCTTTGGGGCACACGCCAGCTTACTGGGAGAAAATGCTCTCAACGACGAGCTGTGGCTCAAATACCTGAAAAATCTGGGCATAAAGCGCTGTGAATTCGAACGATGCGGTTATTACTTCACCATTCCCAAGATCCCGGCGAGCCTGCATCTGCCCTTTTACCAAACCAACACGGGCCTGTGGTGCCCGCTGAAGGCGCTGTGTGAAAGGGGAGAAAGAGGCGCGCAGCGCAGCTGTAACAGTTGCCCACAGTGGTGCAGCAATAACGCAATTCTATACCCCAATCACCTCCGACTCATCGGACGCTGGAACAGTCTGCTTGCCTTGGACAACCGCCCCTGGGACGGGGAATTCATGAAGCGCTTTGACCGCTGGGTATTGAACTTCTGAACAAGGAGGAAAAGCGGATGAAAATCACCGCCGGACTAGGTGCCTTGAAGCATTACGAAGCACTAGCTGACGCAGGAGCAGATGAGCTCTTCGCCGGCTATGTGCCCGTGGACTGGCTGGAAAAATACCAGAATTTTACGCCGTTGAACCGGCGTGAGGTACTAATGCAAAATATCCAGCTCTCTACCATGGATGAAATGCGCCTTCTGGCCCGCAAAATACAAAATCGCGGCGTGCCGGTATCACTGACGTTCAATTCCATCTGCTATCGCCCGGAACAATACCCCATTATTCTGGAAATCATATCAGCACTCCTTGATCTGGGTTTTCAAAACTGGATTGTAGCCGATCCAGCGCTGATACTCCATTTAAAGGAGCGGGGCATTCCCGGGTGCGTACATCTCAGCGGAGAAGCAGGATGTTTCAATCCAAATGCGCTGAGTTTTTTCAAAAAGCTCCATATTTCCCGCGTCATTTTTCCTCGAAAGATGTCAATAGAGGAGATGGGTCAGTGCATCCAGCGCTTTCCAGATTTGGAATATGAAGCCTTTGTTCTCAATGAGCGTTGCCATTATTCCGGCGCATTTTGCTCCAGCCTGCATTGCGATGAGCTGGAACAGCTCTGCCGCCTTCCCTATCTTCCCTGGGGACCAGACTGCCACCCATCTCAGGAAGAAAGATCGGATTTTCATGGCTTTGGAGCCAGCGGATGTGCGCTCTGTGCCCTGAAAAAGCTCGAACAGGCAGGTGTAACTCACCTGAAGGTAGTGGGGCGTGGCGCACATGTCCAGGATATCACCCGGGATATTGCCGTATTAAAAAAGGCATTGAATATGTCACACACTTCTCCCGATTATTTACGTTCTACGCTGTTGCAGGGACATTGCAGCCACCAGTGCTATTACCTAGATCTGACCAAATAAAAGCCGGAACTTTACATTATATTTTGAGTCAAACGCAGGAATTTAATTGCCCATCGTAGAAAAAATAGAGATACGGTTCCTGTGACGGTTCGCGGGAGGTGACGCCTTGCCACGCATTTTGGAAACAGCGGTTGCCGCCGCCTGCACGAGAACTATGCGCATGCAATTTGTCCATGCACTGTCTTTGGCAGGCATTCAGCTTCTGGCCATGCCCCGGGATGGCTTGGACGCATTCAAAGCGCTTGAGGATTTTAGGCCCGATCTGTTGCTTTGCGACGTTGAGTTGCCCGTGATGGAAGGTACCGCACTACTGCTTCGGGCGTTGGGTACCTCCCGCCTGAGCGTACGACCTGCAGCGATTCTCGTTCATGAATCGCGCTTTGCACTTCCTGCCCGGAAAGAACTGGAAGATCTGGGTGTTCATCTTCTTGAGAGGCCCCTGCAGCCTCAGACATTTTGCAAAACTATTGACGCTCTTAAGAGTGATCCACCCACATTTCTGCCAGGAGATTTGCACCGAATTGATCAGATTCTGGATGAATTGGGCGTGCCGGAACACGTAGGAAGAGACTGTCTGAAGATTGCCGCCTTGCTGTGTGCCGCCGACGAACGCTATCTGCATCAATTGCGCAAAAGGCTCTACCCCCGGACGGGTGAATTGTGTGGTCTGAATGCTGCGCAGGTGGAGCGGGCCATGCGGCATGCCATCAATCTCGCATGGCAGAGTGACAAAATTGACAATCAATACCGCATCTTTGCAGGTGCGGTGGACGCCGGACGCGGACAGCCCGTATGCAGTGAAATGATTTCCCGCCTGGCGGATATACTACGATTGGAGGGATGAGAACGTGAAGAAAATGAATCGTGTGGTTCTGATCGTGTTGGACGGCGTAGGTGCCGGCTGGCAATACGATGCCGCCAAATATGGCGATAAAGGTGCAGACACGCTAGGGCACGTCATTGCTCAGGAACACCCGGATATTCCCAATCTTACGGAGCTGGGGTTATTGAAAACTGTCGACATGCATCCTCTGGGAGAGGATGAGCCCATCGGGTGCTATGGCACCATGCTGGAAGCCGCCGCAGGCAAGGATACCACCACTGGTCACTGGGAAATTGCCGGTTTGACGCTGAAGAAACCCTTTCCCACTTATCCCAACGGCTTTCCCAAAGAAGTAATAGAAGCCTTCGAGGCAGAAACCGGCCAGCAAGTAATCGGAAATAAGGCTGCTTCTGGAACTGCCATTATAGAGGAACTGGGGGCAGAACACATCCAGACTGGCAAGCTCATCGTCTATACCTCCGCGGACAGTGTATTTCAGATCGCCGCCCACGAGGCTGTGATTCCTCCCATGGAATTGTGGCACATCTGCCGCATCGCTCGCCGCTTGCTCAAGGGTGAACACAATGTGGGCCGGGTAATCGCCCGTCCTTTCATCGGCAATCCCGGTTCTTTTGTACGCACCGAAAACCGTCGGGACTTTTCCGTAGATCCGGTGGGACAAACCATGCTGGATGTAATTAAAAACAACGGCATGGACGTGCTGGGCGTTGGCAAGATT
Source organism: Clostridiales bacterium (assembly GCA_019419995.1). Taxonomy (GTDB): domain Bacteria; phylum Bacillota; class Clostridia; order Christensenellales; family Aristaeellaceae; genus SFTH01. The sequence goes on along the minus strand of JAHZHZ010000005.1, from coordinate 45,025 downwards.
GAAGACATCTTCAATCATCGGGGCCTCACTCAGTCCAACCATGCAGCAGGCAACGCCGCCTGCACGGATGCTATCATAGAATATCTGCAAAAGGAAAACTGGAAGGGGCTGCTCTTTGCCAACCTGGTAGATACGGACATGCTGTACGGCCATCGCAACGATGTCAAGGGCTTTGCCAGAGCGCTGGAGGAGTTTGACAAGCGATTGCCTGAAATTCTGAAACTGCTGGGCGAAGATGGGATGCTCATTATCACTGCAGATCATGGCTGTGATCCCGCCTATCCTACCACAGATCACACCCGGGAAAAAGTGCCCCTGCTGGTATGGGGCCTGGGACTGGAGGAGAGCGTGGTCCTGGGAGAACGCAAAACCTTTGCCGATGTCTCTGCCACCGTGCTGGAGGCGCTAGGATGTAAGGAAAAACTAGACGGCACCTCCTTCTATAACACCATAGTCATGAAGGATTAAGCCCTGTAAGGGAGCATAGCCGACATTTTACCAAAAAAACACTTGTCATTCCCTGGGGGATGGGGTAAAATTAATGTGTAATTTGAGGTACTTTGGTTTATCCTGTACCCAAGGAATATAGGAGGGAATTTACCATGGCTGTTAAAGTTGCTATCAATGGTTTCGGCCGCATTGGCCGTCTGGCTTTCCGTCAGATGTTCGGCGCTGAGGGTTACGAGGTTGTCGCTATCAACGACCTGACCTCCCCCAAGATGCTGGCCCACCTGCTGAAGTATGACTCCACTCAGGGCTGCTATGCTCGCGATCACGAAGTGACTGCCGGCGAAGACTTCATCGAAGTCGATGGCAAGAAGATCACCATCTATGCCAAGGCCAACGCTGCGGAGCTTCCGTGGGGCGAACTGGGCGTAGACGTAGTGCTGGAGTGCACCGGTTTCTACACCAGCAAGGCCAAGGCTCAGGCGCACATCGACGCCGGTGCCCGCAAGGTCGTTATCTCTGCTCCGGCCGGCAACGATCTGCCCACCATCGTTTATAACGTAAACCACAAGACCCTGAAGCCCGAAGATACCATCATCTCCGCTGCTTCCTGCACCACCAACTGCCTGGCACCCATGGCGAAAGCTCTGAATGACTGCGCGCCCATCGAGTCCGGCATCATGTGCACCATTCACGCCTACACCGGCGACCAGATGATCCTGGACGGCCCGCAGCGCAAGGGCGACCTGCGTCGTTCCCGTGCCGGCGCCGTGAACATCGTTCCCAACAGCACCGGTGCTGCCAAGGCTATCGGCCTGGTTATCCCCGAGCTGAACGGCAAGCTGATCGGCGCTGCCCAGCGCGTACCCACCCCCACCGGCTCCACCACCATCCTGAACGCCGTGGTTAAGGGCGCACCCACCAAGGAGCAGATCAATGCTCAGATGAAGGCTGAGACCACTGAGTCCTTCGGCTACAACGAGGACGAGATCGTTTCTTCCGACGTCATCGGCATGCGCTATGGTTCCCTGTTTGATGCCACCCAGACCATGGTTGTGAATCTGGAAAATGGCACCTCTCAGGTTCAGGTTGTGTCCTGGTACGACAATGAGAACTCCTACGTTTCTCAGATGGTTCGCACCATCAAGTACTTCTCCGAGCTGAAGTAATTTTCAGAAAAGTTTTCGGATATGCGAGCGGGCTGTCTCACAGCAAAGTGAGACAGCCCGTTTTTAGTTTGTCAAGCCTATGTGCATCTGTTGCCCAAGTAAACTCGTTCTAAACAAAGGTTCCGCCTATTCAATGGATCTCTGTTCAACCTGCAGATTGATTTTCCCAGTGAGCATGTTCTCCTCCATCTGGGGTATCCTCTAGCCCAGTTCAGAATAAAAAATACACTTCCTTCTTCCCGTTGAACCGATTGCACACTGCCCAGGTAAAACTGTGGCATTCATTCAAGCCCGGTGGCAACTTTTTCCATATCTGCGCATTGCGCCGTGCAAAACCAAAACGCCATTCAAATCAATGAGTGGCACTGACGGGCAGCTGCTCCACGACGGCTAAACAAAATAGCTCCAGCATTTCTGCGACAATCACAGCGGCCTCAATCCGTCATCTTACCCTTTCCCCTTCCATCACTTTCCAATCCATAAAAAGAGCGGAGATTTCCATATGAAATCTCCGCTTTCTTACCGATCAAAATCAGGCTTCCGGTACCGCCTTGACCTTCTTCAGGTTCACAAAGCGGGGCAGGCCGTTTTCGATCTTCAGCTGAGTCTGGCCCTGAATCAGGGGCAGGCAGTAATCGATGAAGCCCTGGTTGACACCGTCACCATCCGCATTGATCCACTCCAGGGGAACCTTCTTTTCAGTGTTGGCCACGATGGTCAGATCAAAGAGTTTGATATTGCAGTTGTACTTGCCATTCTCGCGAGTGCATTCGAAGCCCACCATCTTATCGGTGACACCCGCCACCGCATTGTCCACTGCGGCCTTGCCGGAGGCAAAGGACTCATCGATGTCCGTCTGAGAAGCGCAGTGAGCCGCGCAGCGCTGTAACAGAGAAAGCTCAATGCCGCGCACCTTGGCACCGGTCTGCTCCTTGATATAGTTGGCCAGATAAGCTGCCAGACCGCCCAGCTGGGTATGACCAAAGCTGTCCTTGGTGGCATTCTTGTTGGCATACTCGGCGATGAAGGTGCCATTCTTGTCGTGAATGCCTTCAGAGACCACTACGAGGCACTTCTTCTTCTGGGCGTAGATTTCCTTGACACGAGCGGTGAACTTGTCCATGTCAAAATCGATCTCGGGCAGGTAGATCAAGTCCGCACCCTTACCACAGGCATTGGCCAGAGCTGCAGCTGCAGTCAGCCAGCCGGCGTGACGGCCCATGCACTCAATGATAGTAATCATACCGGTATCGTACACGGTAGAATCCCGATAGACCTCCATGACCGAGGTAGCAATGAACTTGGCGGCAGAGGCAAAGCCCGGGCAGTGATCCGTGCCGGCCAAATCGTTGTCAATGGTCTTGGGAATACCCATGCAGCGCACCTCATAGCCATTGCGCAGCATGAACTTGGAAATCTTATTGCAGGTATCCATGGAATCGTTGCCGCCATTATAGAAGAAATAGCGAATGTTGTACTTCTTGAACATTTCCAAGATCTTGAGATAGTCGGTCTCATCCTCGTCGGGATCCTTGAGCTTATAACGGCAGGAACCCAGAGCAGAGGAAGGCGTGTACTTCATCAGCGCCAGCTCCTCGGGATCTTCCTTACCCATATCGATCAAATTGTCATTGAGCAGGCCCACGATGCCGTTGCACATACCGTAAACCTTGGTGATGGCGTCGCTCTCCAGAGCGGTCTTAATCGCGCCGTAAGCAGAGGCGTTGATTACAGAGCTGGGGCCACCAGACTGACCGATGACCGCTGCGCCGATAAGTTTCTCCATATTGCAGACTTCCTTTCCAAACGCTCGAGTTAATATTACTTATGCCCCTACGGGTTCATGATAAATCTATCATAAAACCACAACCTTGTCAAACGCACACAGGTAAAGATTTATTTCAGCTTTCCATCCTGCGCAGGGAATCTCTCTGCTGAGGGGTGAGTACTACATCTGCCGCCTCTTTCAGATCCTTGAAGTGCTCCATCCTGCTCACACCCGCAATGGGGAAAGTGGAAAACGGCTGGTTGGTCAGCCAGGCCAGAGAAAGGGCTGCCACACTGCATCCCGTCTGGCGGGATAATTCCCGTACACGCTCCAAGACCTCCAGGTTTTCAGGATACAGGTATCTCCTGCGCGCCTTGTCAGAAAGCGTACCTTCTCCCCCACCGGCCATTTTTGCCAAAAATCCCTTAGCTTGGGAAGAGAACGGAACGCACGGAAGATTTTGCTCCACATGCAGGCGGTAGGTTGCTTCATCCATCTGACAAAGCGTGTCATCCTCCACCACCGCCTGTCGAGCCAGGCTGAACTGCGGCTGGTTGGCTGCAATGACCGCCAGTCCATGCGTCCGGGCAAATTCCAGCGCCGTTCGGATGCGCTCGGGTTTCCAGTTGGATACGCCTACATACCGGGTCATGCCCCGCTCCTGCAGTTCCGTCAACGTCGTCAGGATGTCCTCTACCTCGCGCTGTTCATCATCCCTGTGCAGCCAATAGATATCCACACAGTCCGTGCGCAAATTTTCCAAACTGCGCTGCATATCATCTAAAATCTCTGCCCGGCTCAGACGACCCACATGCATATGATGGGTATCCGGATGACCGCCCTTGGTGCCCAGGACAATTTTATCCCGGCAACGTCTTTCCTCCATCCAATGTCCGATTACCTTTTCGCTGCCACCCTGAATTTCATGAACAAAGTCCCCGTAAATACGTGCCGTATCAATAAAATTTCCGCCCATTTCCACATAGGCATCCATAAAATCACAGGCCCTGGCCGGATCAATAATCCCTCCAAAATCCATAGTGCCCAAGGCAATTACCGAGGTCTTTCGACCACAAAAATCTACGTATCGCATTTTTCATCGCTCCTTTTGCTAAACTGCTTGTCCTCCATTATAATGGAGGAATTTGTCAAAGGCAATGCTTGCTCCACACAATTTGACGAAATCTTGCATATAATTTGTGCAAAAACCCATTCATTTGCATAAAATATGCGAAAATACAGGCGAATATACGATGTATATATACATTTCTTCAAAATAAACTGAGAGGATTTTCGCATAAAATGTCGTATATTTCAACGCATATACAGGGCTACATTCCGCATATACATTACTGTATTCAACGAAAGAAGGGGGTATACTTTTGGATTCCATTCGGGCGAAACTTGGCGCATGGTCGAAAGACAAGGCCCTGATGCGCATCTTCCTGGCCGCTGGTGCGGTGTTGATAATTCTCGTCATTCTATGCTGCATATCCATCCATATGCGTTCGAATATTCAGCAACGTTATTCAAACGCCATCTATCAAACCCAGGAAGAGGCTTATCAGCATCTCATTGCCCTCACGGAGAGTTTTTCTGCGTTGAATGATTCAGAAGCGCCTGATTCACAAAGCGCCATCTCCGAGTTTAAAGCACAGTACACAGCTGTAAATGCGCTCAACTCCGTATTAATTGCAAGCTATGGTGAAAATAACGCTGTACTTAACGCCGAACTGTCCTCTGCTCTGAGCACGGCTTTTGGAGAATATATGGACGCACTCAATCAGGGCCGGCCCACTGGTCTTGCCAAAGCAGACATTCAAGTATGTATTGAAAGCTTTGAACAGATGATCGAAGCACGCTACGCCCACTTGGAAGAAGAACCTGTAATTGTTATCGATGGTTCTTCTGGTGAAATTCGAAAAAACAAATAGAAGTGGCACCGGCTGCTTTCGTATAAAATGTTCATTCATGCCGGTGCCTATAAAAACCCTCCCGAAGGCGGGATGGGGACCCATCCGGAGCGGAATAACCGCTCCGGCTTTTGTTTGGACAGCTTAAACTGCCAATACTTGGATCAACTGATGCCAGTCATAGTGCAACCGCAGCGCGGGCAGAGTGAGCCGGTACCAGACATGCAAGTGGTCCCGCAATTGGAACAGGTACTAGCCGTATTGCAACATCCCCTACTAGAGCTTACACTCCCACAAGCACAGCTTCCGCCCGTCGCCATGTTCACCGTCCCTGAACTGCCAGAGGCATTATTCCCGCACAAATTTTCAAAGGCGCAGGATGACTGGGGAAATAACGGCAAACTAAAGAATTCATCGCAAACATTCTCAGCGAATTCTTCTGCCGGGGGAATATCGCAGAAACCATATGTAGGTACCATGATGTCTACTTCAGCCAGCACCTTCAATACCACGGTAACGCATACCGTAATTTCAAAGCAACAATTGCCGATGTAGGTTCCTGAAACACAAATTGCGCTCACCAAACTCTCCAAGGTAAAGGGAATTACAGAATCCTCAGGGATGCAAAGCAGTACGTCTTTATCCACACAGATGTGTGCTTGCCCCATCCACTCCTGGCAGCGTTGATCAATGAATAGCACATCCACCGGTACATCTACGGTGCACTTCACACGGGCATACTGGGGTCGGTCACACATGCGTTCGATACTCAAATTGGAAATTGTACCTGCCGTGGTCGAACTACGGCAGCTCTCAAATGTCCATGCACCACAAGGTTGCGGCAGCGGGCAGCCTGAATTCTCCGCATTTTCCACCGCTTCAGCATGGCTCAGAGGCGTATTACAACTGGAACAAGAGCAGGTGCACTGGTTATCCACGCAATTGCAGCGGCACCCGGCTGTGTTTGTGGGTCGACAATTATTGGCAGGCAATACCGGGACAATGTTTTCAATGGTAACTTCTTCATCATCCAACTGCTGCTGAGACAGGCAGCTGTCGTACACGTTCTTCACCTGTATGCATACCCGCTTATTCAGACCGTTGAGCACGTTGCTCCCCACGTCACCCGGGCAGGCTTCGCTGTTGGCATTCTTATAGCTGTAGAAAGACATGATCATTCCTCCTTGGCTTGAACTGTGGGCTGCAACCCACAGTGCATTCTATGCCCTTCCTCAAAAGTGGTGCGAAGATTCATGCCCTTTGTCTTAGGCTCCTGGCGGCTCGCATGCACAGCTAATTAAATTTTGAAATAAATTGAATAAATTATGACGTATAATCTTGATTTTGAAATGATTTTGTAATATAATAGTCAGCGTTGGACTTGAATCACATCCGAAAGGCGGAACGAATTTGAATTTGAAACAAATGAAAAAATTGGTTTTATCTTTCCTGACGCTGTCAATGGTTTTGACCATGTCCTTTGTTCAGAGCGCCATAGCAGAAACAGTGTTGGCCACTTCGAAGACAAAGGTCTACCGTTACCCTGATACCTCCTCTTCTTCCATAAGCGTTCCAGCAGGCACGACCATGGAAAAAATCGACGAAAAGGGCAATTGGTTGAAAGTTCAGCGGGCAGGTATTACCGCCTACATTCCTTCAGATAAAGTTGAAGCCGTCTTGGACTGTCAGCAGATAAAGGGCTATGTTGTTGAGCCCACGCCCATGTATCGGGAATATGGAAAAACAGAAAAATATGGAAAGCTTCCTAAAAATACGGAAGTAACCGTTTATGCCTTGGCAGGAGAATGGGCCTATGTAGGGATTGGAGACTACAAAGGGTTCGTACAGAAGAAGGATCTGAGTCCTCAAAAGCCCGATGCCAATACAGAAGAAGATAATGAAGAAATTACTCTTTTGGAAGATCAGTACGCCTATACCGCATCAGAAGGCGCAAAAGTCTATAAAAAGCCTTCTGCCTCCTCCAAAGTTAATGCTACGCTGCCGGTTAATACGCGGTTAGCTGTGGGGGCTATCCGAGGTGATTGGGCTCTGGTAGGGCTCAACGGTTTCTACGGCTTTATGCAGTTGAGTTCTCTCTCCGAAAATAAAGTAGACGTACCCAACATCCCGGACGTCGATCCGGAAGATGAAATTGGAGATAAACCTTCCATCTCCGACGATGTGCCCGATGGCGCCAGCGGAAGTGATTCCAGCACCACGGCCGCAAAGGGTACTGCCAAAGCCATGGACTGGTGGACCAGCGGAATACAGGATATCTTTGCCCGGGGAACCACTGCCACCATCACCGACGTGGCTACCGGCATCGCTTGGAAGGAAATGCGTAAGGGCGGTACCAACCACGCCGACACACAGCCTTTGACCGCTGCCGACACCGCTGCCATGAAAGCTGCGGTAGGCGAATGGAGCTGGACCCGCCGTGCCATTATCGTCACCATAGATGGAGTGAATTACGCCGCTTCCATGAACTGTATGCCTCACGGTTCTGGTTCCATCAGCAATAATAATTTTGACGGCCATCATTGCATTCATTTCACCAATAGCCGTACCCATGCCAGCAACAAGGTATGCCCTCAGCACCAAGCTGCCATTCAGCAAGCCCTGTCTGCCAAACTATAAAATCATATACCTGAGAACACCTTGTGGTGGCCTTTCCCTTAGGAAAGGCCGCCTTTTCAGTGGGAACGACCTGACCCATCACACATTCTGCGGGCCAGGAATTTTTTCCTTGTGGCGTCGCCTCCCCGAAGATGACGCTCCTCCAAATTGCGCCTCAAAATTACGTCTACCTGTTTACTCAACTCCTCATCCACTCCTGGCAGACGCTCCCGCATATCCTTGTGAATTGTCGTCTTACTCACTCCAAATTTGACGGCACACGCACGTACAGTGGCACCAGTTTCCAAAATATGTTCCGCTGCCTGCATCACTCGCAGGCGTACTTCCTCCCTCACTGGCTCATCTCCCCTCACTTCGCTTCAGGCTATGCCGCCGGCTATCGTGCCATGCCCGTGCTAAACAACGAACAAGCAGCATAGAATCGGCGCAGGAAAGGGTGTGAAAAAATTGGCCAAATCATTGGATTCTACCGGCGAAATCCTGTTTGATGGTTTAACGATCAACGAATTTTCCTCGGGTTACGATTTTTCCATGGCAAAGCAAGCAGGAATCGGAGCAGTGGTATTGCGTGCCACTGCTGGCTCCGGCTATACAGACCCCAATTTCCCCGAGGCAGCTCAACGGGTGCAGGAAGCCGGTTTACGCTTAGGTTTTTACCACTATCTGGTCGCAGAAAATGAAGCTGAAGCGCGCTCTCAGGCTCAACTGTTTTCCAACGCCATCGACGGCTATTCCTATGCCTTGCGCCCAGCCATGTTGTTTGAAACCCTGAATGGACTCAGTTTTGACACCGCCAACCGCATTGCCCGGGCTTTTCTCTCCGAGGTAGAAAGTGTCACAGGGATTTCACCAGCCATCTACACCGACGCGGAAAGTGCCAGCCTGTTGTGGAACAAGAGTATCGCGGATCAATTTCCTCTATGGGTCATCGACGAAACTCATCAGGAGGCCCCTCAGGCGGGAGATTCTCCCTGGAAAGGTTGGGTAGGCTGGCAATACAAGAAATCTCTGGATCCCGGTTGCCGAGAGGGCGGAACCCCTTTGAGTCACTTTACTGCGGGCATGTTGGCAAAACAAATCGTAATTCCCGGCCAACCAGATCCTGAAACTCTGAAGCTTATCTGCATCACGGTGGTTCTGGGCGATACTCTCACAGGCATTGCACGCCTGTTCAACACCAGCGTGGATTCCATTGTAAAACTCAACGCAATTGCCGATCCAAACCGCATTTTCCCCGGTCAGAAACTATATCTCCGGGTAGCGGAAACAGTGCCCTATCCCTGCTGCGACAGCTATACCATCAGGCGTGGCGATACGCTGTCCGCCATCGGGACACGTTTTGGCATTGATTGGCGGCAATTGGCTTCCATCAACGAAATTCCCAATCCAGATCTGATCCTCCCTGGGCAGGTCATCAAGTTGGGACTATGCAGTCAGAACCCCGTCTGAGAAGCAATTTCAAGAGTCCGCGGCGCCCTGTGCGCCCGGGCTTTTTTATCTTCTTCTGAAATTCTTTCTCTTTTATGATTGACAAATCTGCTTTATCTGAGTATACTGTAGATACTGAATATATACAGTATGATTATTGAGGTGTACTGCCATGGATATACGCATCAGTAATGCAGATCCTCGTCCCATTTATGAGCAAGTAAGTCAACAGATCCGACAATCCATATTATCGGGAGCACTGGCCGAGGGGGAACTTCTCCCCTCCATCCGCAATTTGGCCAAGGATCTGCGCATCAGCGTAATCACTACCAAGCGAGCCTACGAGGAACTGGAGCGGGACGGTTATGTGAACAGCGTTGCAGGAAAAGGTTTCTACGTTGCCCCCAAGGATCGGGAAATCGTTCGCGAATCCTGTCTGCGGCGCATTGAGGACCAGATGGAGCAAATACTTCGGGAGGCCCGCGCATGTGGTATTGAAACGCGGGAATTAATTGAAATACTTCGCATGTTGGATGGAGAGGAGGAAAATTTATGATCAATGCTATCGAAGCACGGGATTTACGCAAAACTTATCCTGGATTTGAACTCAGTCCTCTCAGTTTTGATCTACCAAAGGGCACCATATTGGGTCTTGTGGGCGAAAATGGGGCAGGCAAGAGCACCGTAATCAATCTATTGACAAACGCTGTTTCCAGAGACGGAGGCAACGCAAAAGTACTTGGATGCGACCCGGTCCGCCGAGAGTTTGATCGAGTCAAGCAGGATATCGGTGTAGTGCTCGATGAAGCACACTTTCCCTCAATCATGAACGCAGAGCAAGTGAGTCGCATGATGCGAAGCTGCTACATTCATTGGGACGCACAGGAATACGAGGGGTATCTTCGCCGCTTTGATCTTCCGAAGCAAAAGCCATTCAGGGATTATTCCAGAGGCATGCGCATGAAGCTGGCAATTGCAGTGGCCCTGTCTCACGATGCAAAGCTACTGATTTTAGATGAGCCAACTGGGGGATTGGACCCCATGGCCAGGGAGGAATTGCTGGATATACTCAACGAATACACTCGAAGCGAGGAACACAGCATCCTTATCTCTTCCCACATTACCAGCGATTTGGAAAAAATCTGCGATAATATCGCCTTTATCCACCAAGGCCATCTGATGTTCTGTGAAGAAAAGGATCGCCTCATGGAGGACTATGCACTGCTTCGCCTCAGCCGGGAGGAATTTGAATCAATTCCTTCTCAGGCAGTAGTAGGTATGCGGGAAAATGCCTATAACGTGGAAGCACTGGTGCGGCGCGGACAGGTTAACCGCGCATTTCCCTCGGAACATACCACGTTGGAAGAAATTATATTGTTTTTTGCAAAGGGAGTGGAAAAGAAGTGAAAGGTCTGATTTACAAAGATGCGCTCACTTTGGTCAAGCAGATGCGCTTCTACCTGCTATTGGTACTGGTCTTTGCGCTCCTGCCGATAGGTTCACTGTCCAGCTTTGCGCTGGTTTATGCAGCCATGCTGCCCTTTTCCGCCATGGCATACGACGAACAGGCCAAATGGCCCCGTCTGGCAGCCATGCTACCCTATACAGATGGTCAGCTGGTACTATGCAAGTATATTATTGGCTGGGTAGGCGTATTGGCTGCACTGCTCCTCTCCTTGATCGCTGGAATCGGAACAAAATTCATTGCTGGAAGCACAGCTCCGGTTCAGTCGCTACGACTCCTTCCCATGGCCGCCGCAATGGCGCTGCTGCTGATCGCCGTGGTTCTTCCCCTAATCTTCCGCTTCGGCGTAGAACGGGGCCGGATGTTTTCCATGGCTGTCATCGTACTGGGCGCCATTGGCATCGCAGCACTGGGAGAAATGATAGGTGGACGCATGGAAGGCTACCCCTGGGCGCTGGCTGCATTTTTACTGGCCGCGCTGCTCAACACGGCCTCTTTCTTCCTTTCCCTATGGTTCTACCGCAAGAAAGCAAAGCTATGAAAAGCTCATGAATTATTCATTGCTGCGCATCCTTCCATACTGAAAATTTGTGTAGATTTTTAAAGGCGCATTGACATTCCTCATTGCTAATTTTAAAATAGCTATATAGGGGGGGATGCTCCATGAAACCCATTATAGAAGATCGCAGAGCGCTGCATCGCATTCCGGAACTGGACCGGGATTTGGATCGCACTATGTCCTATCTTCGAGATGCACTGAAGGGACTGCGCTGCCGCCTGTTCTCACCCATCCCCAATTCTCTCTGCGCCTTCTTTGACAATGGCTGCGATCAGAGCGTGGCTTTTCGCAGCGGCGCTGATGGGTTGCCCGTTCACGAGCGCAGCTTCCTGCCCTTTTCTTCAACGATTCCTGGGCAGATGCATTCCTGTGGACATGACGGACACATGGCTATGCTGCTGGAGCTGGCCCGGCGCATGGACAGAATACAAACCGATCGAAACATCCTCCTGATCTTTCAACCCGCAGAGGAAACTACTGGCGGCGCCCGAGACATTTGCAAAAGCGGTGTGTTTGAAACTCACCACACAGAGGCCATTTTCGGTCTGCACCTGTGGCCGGATCTACCATTGGGGGTTATTGCCAGCAGGGAAAATGAAATGATGAGCCGATCCTGCGAGGTCAGCGTAGAAATCACCGGCCGATCCGTGAGCGTTGCCAGGGCCGAAGAGGGATTAGACGCGCTGGCGGCAGGCTTTGAGTTCTATCATCGGGCCCTGGAAGCCGAAAGCACCTGGCCGCCAGAAATGTACCGTCTAATGCACTTCGGCCGCATGGAGAGCGGCTGTCAATGCAACGTAGTCAGCGACCATACCCGCATGGAGGGTACCCTGCGGGCATTTCAGGATGAGGTTTTCTTTGGAATTCTGGACGCGCTGAGTCGGGCTGCGGACGATATTTCTGCCCAGAGTGGTTGCCGGATTCGGATAGAAACCAGCATGGGCTACCCCGCCGTCATTAACCCCCCGGAACTCTACCGCAAAATTCGGGCCACCGGCATACCTTTTGAGGAATTGACACATCCGGTAATGGTAACGGAGGACTTCTCTTGGTACCAGCGTCATCTGCCCGGACAGTTTTTCCTTCTGGGTGCAGGCCCATGTCCTCCGTTGCAAGCGGACAACTTCAATTTTGACGAAGGTGCACTGGAGGTGGGCGTTGACTTTCTGGAACAGCTCGCTCTTCGCTTTGGTGGCGTTTCCCCCTCATAACTTTAAAAAGATGTGGAAGGATTTTATGGTACACATAGACGTTGTAAATCTCTCTAGCCTTATATTTTCCAATGTACAAGGGCGGGTACTTCTTCGAAGCACCCGCCCTTATAGCCTTTAAACCAGCTTACAACTGAATCCCGAACAAGCTGAGCAGCCAGCAAATTCCAATGGGCAACACAATAGCCGGCAAATAATTTGCCGTTTCCCACTTCCGGATGCCCATCAGATTCATGGCGATGGTCAGCAAAATCAAAGATCCCACACAATTCACCATGGGAAGTGCATGGATCCGCTCCAGAAAGGGCTGAATGCCCGAAGCCAGCAACGTGAGCCCGCCCTGAAAGCATAGCACGAACACCGCCGAAACCATTACAGAGGGGCCGTAGGTCATAGCCAGGCAGCTGGCGGACACAAAGTCCAACACAGACTTAATCAGGAGCGTGGTGTGACAGTTCAGATCAAGTGCGTCCGGCCCATTGCGTGCCCCCTCAAAAGAACCCAGGATAGCCATGGAGCCGATGCAGAATAGCAGGCAGGCCGTTACAATCCCCGCAGCAGGGTTAGCTGCAGTATCCGAACCTCCCGCACGCCTCGCCAGCACTTCGCCAAGCCCATTGATCCGTGCATCCAAATGCAATGCATATCCCAACAGCACCCCCAACACCATGGAGGCCACCACTACAATCGCCTGCGCACCAGATTCCACGCCCCCCAGCCCCGAAATAGCGGCAAAAACCGTACACAATCCCAGGCAGGGCATGAGAACTTCCGGCAGCATAATGCTGGCACTCATCTTCCCCATGTGCGCCGTGCGCCCACGCAACAGCTGCCCCAACAGGCTTCCCATCACCACCGTCAATACATTAATCATCGTCCCAAAATATTTCCACACGGCACATCCACTCTCCGTTCTTCAGCCAATGAAAAAAAGCATAGCACACCGATGTTAAAAAAACACAATCATTGCTTTTTTGCACTTTGTCACAAAACATCTTTTTTGTTTATGTGCTTCCGACCATGGATAATTTACGAACAATTACTTTGATTTCATTGACTTCATTGGATCAATTTGCTATCATTAAATCGAAATCAGTAAATAATGTTCGTGTTTTAGGAGGTAGACGGATGAAAAAGGTTGCCGTGATCATGGGTAGCGACAGTGATCTGAAAACCATGCAAGGCGCTGTGGATATGCTCAATAAACTGGGCATTCCCTTTACGGTGCGGGTAATTTCGGCGCATCGTACGCCGGATGCCGCCCGGGAATTTGCATCGAACGCAGCAGAATCGGGCTATGGCGTATTGATCTGCGGTGCAGGCAAGGCCGCGCATCTTGCAGGGGCATTTGCTGCCAACAGCTGTCTTCCGGTGATCGGCGTACCCATCAAGTCCTCCACGTTGGACGGTTTGGACGCACTGCTTTCAACGGTACAGATGCCTTCAGGCATGCCTGTGGCCACGGTAGCTATTGATGGCGCCGCGAATGCTGCACTGCTGGCCGCGCAGATCATCGCCTTATCCGATGAAGCACTGGCAGAGCGGATTGCGCAGCTGCGTCGTGAACAAACGGAAAAAGTATTGTGTAAGGATGCAGAAATTCAGGCCCTGTTCGCCTGAGCTCAAGACAGAGAAAGAGGGAATACAAAATGCAGAAGATGGAAATGCTCTACGAAGGCAAGGCTAAGAAGGTTTATGCCACGGAAAACCCCGAGATGTACATTGTCTCTTACAAGGACGACGCCACCGCTTTCAACGGACTGAAGAAGGGCACCATCGCCGGCAAGGGCGTAATTAACAATCGTGTGACCAACTACATGATGAAAATGCTGGAAGAAAATGGTATCCCCACCCATTTTGTCGAGGAGCTTTCCAACAGCGATACTTTGGTTAAAAAGGTGCAGATTGTGCCACTGGAAGTCATCATCCGTAATATTTCCGCAGGCTCTTTTTCCAAGCGCTACGGCGTGGAAGAGGGCATTGTGTTTGAGCAACCCACCATCGAGTTCTCCTACAAAAATGACGATCTGGGCGACCCGCTGATCAATGAATATCACGCACTGGCGCTGAAGCTGGCCACCCGCGAGGAGATTGAAACGATCAAGGCCATGGCATTCAAGATCAACGAACTGATGAAGGCCTTTTTCCTGAAGATCAACATCGAATTGGTGGATTTCAAGCTGGAGTTCGGCAAGACTGCCGATGGTTCCATCGTGCTGGCGGACGAAATTTCTCCGGATACCTGCCGCTTCTGGGATGTTCGTACCCACGAGAAGCTGGATAAGGACCGCTTCCGCCGGGATCTGGGCAATGTGGAAGGCGCCTATCAGGAAATGATGCGCCGCATCCTGGGTGAATAAGATTCTTAGGGGAGAGCTGTATACAACTCTCCCTATTTCGTTTGCAATTTATGTGGCAGTCATGTGCCACGCAATCTGGAGGTAGGCATGCACAGCGATATTTTTGACAAGCTGCACGAAGAGTGCGGCATCTTCGGCATCTATGCCCGCGACAATGTAAAGGTGGCTTCCGCCTGCTATTACGCCCTGTATTCCCTGCAACACCGCGGCCAGGAGAGCTGCGGCATTGCCGTTAATGACGATGGGCTAATCTCCTGCTACAAAGATTCCGGTCTGGTCAATGAAGTTTTTACCCAAAACGTGCTGGATACCCTCAACCACGGCCAGATGGCTATTGGCCACTGCCGCTACGGAACCATGGGTTCCAGCGCCCGGGTCAACGCCCAGCCGCTGGTGGTCAACCACATTAAGGGTTGCATGGCTCTGGCCCACAACGGCTCTCTGACCAACGCCACCGAGCTGCGGGAGGAACTGGAACTTCAGGGTTCTATCTTCCACATGTCCAGCGATACCGAAGTAATCTCCTACATCATCACCAAGGAACGTTTGGCCTGCGGTTCCATTGAGGAGGCTGTGAGCCGTACTATGGATCGCCTGAAAGGCGCCTATTCCCTGGTAATTATGTCCCCCTCCAAGCTCATCGCGGTTCGCGATCCCCACGGTTTCCATCCTCTGTGCATCGGTCAAATCGGTGAGGACATCATCTTTGCCTCCGAAAGCTGCGCCCTGGACAGCGTGGGCGCCCGCTTCATTCGGGATGTAGCCCCGGGCGAAATCGTCATCGTGGACAAGGACGGCATGCGTTCGGACACCCGCCACATGGGTATCGTACCCAAGTCTACCTGTATCTTTGAATATATCTACTTTGCGCGGCCCGATTCCATTATCGACGGTTCCAGCGTGCACAACGCCCGTCTGAGAGCCGGTGCTCTGCTGGCATTGGAACATCCCGTGCAGGCAGACGTGGTAATTGGCGTTCCCGACAGCGGCATCGACGCCGCCATTGGTTATGCCCGCCAAAGCGGCATCCCTTATGGCATCGGCCTAATCAAAAACAAGTACATTGGCCGCACCTTCATCCAGCCCACGCAATCCGATCGGGAGGATAAGGTCCGCATCAAGCTCAATCCTGTGTCCGCCGTGGTCCGAGGCAAGCGCGTGGTGATGGTGGATGATTCCATCGTACGCGGCACTACCAGTGCCCGCATCGTTCGGCTCTTGCGCGAGGCCGGAGCCACAGAGGTTCATTTCCGCTCCTCCGCGCCAAAATTCCTCAACCCTTGCTACTTCGGCACCGACATTGATAGTCGGGACAATCTGATCGCCTGCAAGTACAGCACTGAAGAAATCGCTAAAATCATCGGCGTGGATTCCTTGGGCTTCCTCAGCTGCGACGATGTGCTCAAAATTCCGGACAATTCCTGTGGCTTCTGTGATGCCTGCTTCACCGGAAACTATCCCTGTGATCCCCCCAAGTGCCCTGGTAAAACCAGATTTGAAAAAAAGATATCGGAGGGCAAAGCGCAATGAAAAGCTTCAGTGAAAGCTATCGCAATGCCGGCGTAGACATCACCGCCGGATATAAATCCGTGGAACTGATGAAGAGTCACATTGCCCGCACCCAGGTGCCCGGCGTAGTTTCCGGCATCGGCGGCTTCGGCGGCTTGTTTGAACCGGATCTCACCGGCATGACCCATCCCGTGCTGGTTTCCGGTACGGACGGTGTGGGCACCAAGCTCAAGCTTGCTTTCCTGATGGATAAACACGACAGTGTTGGAATTGACTGCGTAGCCATGTGCGTCAACGACATCATTTGCTGTGGCGCCAAGCCCCTATTCTTCTTGGATTACATCGCCTGTGGTAAAAACGTGCCCGAGAAGATCGCTCAAATCGTCTCTGGAGTTGCCGAGGGTTGCGTGCAGGCTGGTTGCGCCCTTATCGGCGGCGAGACCGCTGAAATGCCCGGCTTCTACCCCGAGGATGAATACGATCTGGCGGGATACTCCACCGGCATCGTAGACAAAGCCAAGATCTTCGACAACAGTACCATCCATCCCGGAGACGTGCTGATCGCCCTCCCCTCCTCCGGGCCCCATTCCAATGGCTATTCCCTGATCCGCAAGGTGTTTGATGTGGAAAACTGCGATCTGAACCAGTATTCGGACGAGTTGGGCATGACTGTTGGCGAGGCGCTGCTCACTCCCACTACCATTTACGTTAAACCTGTGCTGGAACTGGCCCGGCACGTCACCGTCAAGGGCCTGTCCAACATCACCGGTGGTGGCTTCTATGAAAACATTCCCCGCAGTCTGCCCGAAGGCATGGCCGCACAAATTCAGAAATCTGCTCTGAGGCCGCTGCCTGTCTTCCAGATGATTCAACGCCTTGGTCAGATTCCCGAGCGGGACATGTTCAACACCTTTAATATGGGTGTAGGCATGGTGGCTACGGTGGATGCGGCTCAGGCAGATGTTGCCCTGAAGATTCTACGGGAGAATGGCGTAGATGCCTATGTCATCGGCGAAGTGACGGCCTCTGAAGAGAGGGTGATCCTCCAGTGAAGACGCGCATCGCCGTGCTGGTTTCCGGAGGCGGCACCAATTTGCAGGCCCTGATCGATGCTCAGGAGGCTGGAAAACTGCCTTCCGGTGAAATTGCACTGGTGGTTTCGGACCGTGAGGATGCCTTTGCCCTGACACGTGCGGAGCAGTCGGGTATCCCTACGGCACAAATTACCCGATCCGCCTATCCCCAGCGAGAGGCGCGCACCCAGGCCCTGCATGAGGTGCTTGCCCGCTACGGCATTGAAATGATCGTTCTGGCCGGATATCTGGGTATTGTACAGAGCGAAACCGTAGCTTTGTACGAGAACCGCATTCTCAACATTCATCCTTCCCTCATCCCCTCCTTCTGCGGTATGGGCTATTATGGACTGCACGTCCACGAGGCCGCGCT
Organism: Clostridiales bacterium; assembly: GCA_019419995.1. GTDB lineage: Bacteria > Bacillota > Clostridia > Christensenellales > Aristaeellaceae > SFTH01. The sequence continues at coordinate 27,113 of JAHZHZ010000005.1, read as the reverse complement.
GCGTCGGGGTGTAAAGATCACAGGCGCCACGGTTCACCTGGTTACCAGCGGAGTGGATGAGGGCCCCATTCTACTGCAAAAGGCCGTGGAAGTACTCCCCGACGATACTCCCCAGACCCTCCAGCGCAGAGTTATGGAACAGGCAGAATGGGTGCTGCTACCCGAGGCTACGGAAATGATCGCCAGGGAAATTGCAAATACAAAGGAGTGTTAACCTTTATGAAAGAACTCAAATGCGCTATTGGTGCCACTACCTATCCTGGCCGGGGAATTCTCATCGGCAAGAGTGCCGACGCCAGCCAGGCCTTTATCGCGTATTTTATCATGGGCCGCAGTGTCAATTCACGCAACCGCATCTTCATGGCCGAGGGCGACGGTCTGCGCACTCAGGCCTTTGATCCTAGCCTGATGGCCGATCCCAGTCTGATCATTTATGCACCGGTGAGAGTATACGGCAATCGGACCATCGTCACCAACGGTGACCAGACCGATACCATTTACGCAGCGCTGGAACGCGGAGAAAGCTTCCACCGGGCGTTGACCACCCGCAGCTTTGAGCCGGACGCACCCAACTTTACTCCCCGCATCAGCGCACTGGTCGAGTGTAAGGAAAACGATTTTCGGCTGGAAATGAGCGTACTGCGCTGCTGCGATCCTCAGCGCCAGACCGCATTGCGCACATTCTTCGAATATGACAGCGTAGAGCCTGGCCGGGGCTACTTTATTCACACCTACGCTCAGGACGGCAATCCCATTCCTCCCTTCACCGGTGAACCGGAATCGGTAAAGCTCGGCAGCGATTTTGAAGAATTCTCCGAATTCATCTGGTCGGCGCTGGATGCGGACAATAAGGTTTCCCTTTGGACCCGTGCCATAAGCCTGACTGACGGTAAATGCGTAAGCAAAATCTACAATAAAAACAGATAAAGGAGCGAGCGTCACTATGCAGGAACTTGAGCTGAAATACGGTTGCAATCCCAATCAAAAACCCTCCCGCATCTACATGGAGCATGGCGATCTGCCGGTTAAGGTTTTGAACGGCCGGCCCGGCTACATCAACTTTCTGGACGCTCTGAACAGTTGGCAGCTGGTGACGGAGCTCAAGGCCGCCACGGGCCTGCCTGCCGCTGCATCCTTCAAGCACGTAAGCCCTGCGGGTGCGGCACTGGGCCTCGAACTGGATGAAACGTTGCGCAGCATTTACTTCGTGGACCCCCAGGCAGAACTGTCCCCCATCGCCTGCGCCTATGCCCGCGCCCGTGGTGCAGACCGCATGTCCTCTTACGGAGATTTCGCTGCACTGAGCGACGTGTGCGACGCCGCCACTGCGCGCTTGCTGGCCTGCGAAGTATCTGATGGCGTCATCGCTCCCGGCTATACGCCCGAGGCTCTGGAAATTCTCAAGTCCAAGCGCAAGGGCAATTACAACGTGCTGGAGATGGATCCCTCCTACGTTCCCGCTGCCCTGGAGCGCAAGATGTGCTATGGCGTAACCTTTGAGCAGGGACGTAATGCGCTGGAAATCAACGAATCCATGCTCTCAAACCTGCCCACCGATAATAAAAACCTCACCGCCGAGCAGAAGCGGGATTTGCTGGTGGCGCTCATTACTCTCAAGTACACTCAGTCCAATTCCGTCTGCTACGTCAAGGATGGCCAGGCCATCGGCGTGGGCGCGGGCCAGCAGAGCCGCATCCACTGTACCCGTCTGGCCGGCAACAAGGCCGACAACTGGCACCTGCGTCAGCATCCAAAGGTCCTGGGCCTGCAATTTGTGGAAGGCATCAGCCGTCCTGTACGGGATAACACCATTGATGTCTACATCTCTGAAGAGTGGGAGGACGTGCTGGGCGACGACGTCTGGCAGCAGTTCTTTGCCGTTCGCCCCGAGCCGCTGACTCCGGCGGAAAAGAAGGCCTTCCTGGCCACAGTAACCGATGTAGCCCTGGGCAGCGACGCCTTCTTCCCGTTCGGCGATAATATCGAGCGTGCCCGCAAGAGCGGCGTGACCTGCATCGCCCAGCCCGGCGGCTCCATTCGCGACGACAACGTCATTGAAACTTGCAACAAATACGGCATTGCGATGGCCTTTACCGGCATCCGCCTGTTCCATCACTGATTCCGGAAGGAGGCCGATTTCATGAAGATTCTGGTTGTGGGCGGCGGTGGCCGCGAGCATGCCATCATCCGCAAGCTGCGGGAAAATCCCCAAGTGGAAGAAATTTACGCTCTGCCGGGCAACGGCGGTATCGCTGCGGACGCCCACTGCGTCCCTATAGCCGCCACGGCCATCGACGAAATTGCAGCCTTTGCCCGGGCGCACAGCGTGGATTTTGCAGTTGTAGCACCGGATGATCCCCTGGCCATGGGCTGTGTGGACAAGCTGCATGAGCTTGGCATTCCCTGCTTTGGTCCCGAAGCCCGGGCTGCACAGATCGAAGCCAGCAAGGTCTTCGCCAAGGATCTGATGAAAAAATACCACATCCCCACGGCGAAGTACGAGACTTTCTCCGACGCTCAGGCCGCCCTCAACTATGCCCTATCCGGACGCTTCCCAGTGGTAATAAAAGCAGATGGACTGGCCCTAGGCAAAGGTGTATTGATCTGCGCCGATCCTAAAGAGGCACGAGCCGCTATCCATTCCATCATGCTGGACAAGCAGTTCGGAGCCAGTGGCAATCGCGTGGTCATCGAAGAATTTTTGCAGGGTCCAGAGGTATCCGTGCTCGCCTTTACCGACGGAAAAACCATCAAGCCCATGCTCTCCTCTATGGACCACAAGCGGGCTCTGGATCACGATCTGGGACTCAACACCGGCGGCATGGGAACCATCGCCCCCAACCCCTACTATACTCCCGAAATCGCCCAGCGCTGCATGGAGGAGATCTTCCTGCCCACCGTAGCGGCCATGAATGCAGAGGGTCGCACCTTCCGGGGATGCCTGTACTTTGGGCTGATGCTGACGCAGGATGGCCCCAAGGTAATTGAATACAACTGCCGCTTTGGCGATCCTGAAACTCAGGTGGTGCTGCCGCTGCTCAAGAGCGATCTGCTGACTATCATGCGCGCCTGTGAATACGGTACGCTGGCCAATACGCCGGTGGAATTTTCTGACGGCGCCGCGTGCTGCGTGGTGCTTGCCTCCGGAGGATATCCAGAGAAGTATGAAAAGGGCAAGGAAATCTCCATAAATCCCGCCGCCATCGCCCCCAATGTGGAACTGTATCATAGCGGCACTAAGCTGGAAGGCGGCCGGCTGTATACCAGCGGTGGACGCGTGCTGGGGGTAACGGCCACGGCCTCCAACCTGAAGCAGGCCATTTCCGACGCCTATGCGTCGGCCAGGGGCATCCATTTTGAAGGCATGTTCATGCGCAGCGATATCGGTGCGCGGGCCATGCAGGCACTTGAAAAAGAATAAAGGAGCTGTGAATCATGGTTTACAGGCTTTATGTGGAAAAAAAGGCGGGCTTCGATCATGAGGCTCAGGCAACGCTGAAGGACATCCAATCCTTTCTGCGCATTCCGCAGCTGCGGGGCCTGCGCCTACTGAACCGCTATGATGTGGAAGATCTGGACGCTGAGCTCTTCCACAAGAGCATCCCCACCGTATTTTCCGAGCCCCAGCTGGATGAGGTCTATACCCAGCTGCCTGAGGGCGGCGACTGGGTGCTGGCCGCAGAGTATCTGCCGGGCCAATTTGACCAGCGCGCAGATTCCGCCTCCCAATGTATTCAGCTGGCCTTTGGCTGTGAGCGCCCGCTGATTCGCACAGCCGTGGTATACATCTTTCAGGGAGCGCTCAGTGAAGAACATAAGGCGGCCATTCGCCGCCATCTGATCAATCCCGTAGAAAAGAGAGAAGCTGCGCTGGAAGCTGCGCAGACTCTGCGGATGCAGTACGAACTGCCCGAAACTGTGGCGACCCTCACAGGTTTTACAACCATGAGTCAAGAGGAACTGTCCGCGCTGCTCAACCGGCTGGGACTGGCCATGGATTTAAACGACCTTCGCTTTTGCCAGGATTACTTCCGCAGCGAAGGGCGCGATCCCAGCATGACGGAGCTGCGGGTGATCGACACCTACTGGTCGGATCACTGCCGCCACACCACTTTCCTGACCCGTCTTGAAAAGATTTCCTTCGAAGATGCAGATGTTGAGCGGGCCTACCAGCGCTATCTGGATGCCAGAACAGAGCTGGGCCGAGATAAACCGGTGACTCTAATGGACATCGGCACCATTGGTGCGAAGCTGCTCAAAGCTCAGGGCAAGCTGGATGACCTGGATGAATCCGAAGAAATCAACGCCTGCACCATTTGCATGAATTGCGAGGTAGATGGCGAAACGCAGAAATGGCTGCTACTGTTTAAAAACGAGACTCACAACCACCCTACGGAAATCGAGCCCTTTGGTGGCGCGGCCACCTGCATCGGTGGCGCAATCCGCGATCCCCTGTCCGGTCGGGCCTACGTATATCAGGCCATGCGTGTCACCGGTGCCGCAGACCCTACCCGGCCTGTGGAGGAAACTTTGCCCGGCAAATTGCCCCAGCGCCAGCTGGTGACCGGAGCTGCGGCAGGCTATTCCTCCTACGGCAACCAGATCGGTCTGGCTACAGGATTGGTGGATGAAATCTATCACGAGGGATATGCGGCCAAACGCATGGAAATCGGCGCGGTAATCGGTGCAGCTCCGGCGCAGAACGTGCGCCGCGAAGTGCCTGCTCCAGGCGATGTGGTGATCCTGTTGGGCGGCCGCACTGGACGCGACGGTATGGGTGGTGCTACCGGTTCCTCCAAGAGCCACACCGTCGCCTCCCTCACCCATTGCGGCGCCGAGGTACAGAAGGGCAATGCTCCCGAGGAGCGCAAGCTTCAACGTCTGTTCCGCAACCCCGAGGCTGCCCGGCGCATCAAAAGATGCAACGACTTCGGTGCAGGTGGAGTATCCGTAGCCATCGGTGAACTGGCAGATGGCCTGAAGATCGATCTCAATGCCGTGCCCCGCAAATATGAGGGTTTGGATGGCACCGAAATCGCCATTTCCGAATCCCAGGAGCGCATGGCCGTGGTGCTCTCTCCCGAAGATGTAGCTGCTTTCCGTGCCCTAGCAGACGCAGAAAACCTGGAATCTACTCCCGTGGCAGTGGTCACTGAGAGTCCCCGCATGGTGATGGTCTGGAATGGCCGCACCATTGTAGATATGAGCAGGGAATTTCTCAATTCTAACGGTGCGCCCAAATTTGCCGATGTGCTTGTGGAACCCCAGCAGGCTTATGAACCCGCCCCCAACGATGCGCCTTTCTCTAGACGCATGGAAGAAATGGCCGGGGATTTAAACTTCTGCTCTCGACGCGGACTCGCAGAGCGCTTTGATGCCACTAACGGCGCCTGCTCTTTGCTGATGCCTTTTGGCGGCCGGTACCAGAAGACGCCTGCCCAGGTGATGGCCTCCCTGATTCCCCTGCCCGATAAAAACGCGGATACGGCCTCAGTAATGAGCTATGGCTTCCATCCCCGAATCAGTGAAAAGAGCCCTTACCGCGGCGCTTATCTGGCTGTGGTGGAATCCATGGCAAGGCTGGTGGCCGCAGGCGCAGGTTGGCGCGGCGCTCACCTGACTTTCCAGGAGTACTTCGAGCGCATGACTGGCGAGGCTGAAAAATGGGGCCGTCCCTTCTCCGCCCTGTTGGGCGCACTGGACGCCCAGCTAGACCTGGAAGCTGCAGCCATTGGCGGCAAGGACTCCATGTCTGGTTCCTTTGAACAGATGCACGTGCCGCCTACCCTGGTCTCCTTTGCGGTGCAGCTCTGCCCTCAGTCGGCTGTGATTTCCAATGAATTCAAGGCTCCCGGCCACGCCATAGGTCTGATCCTGCCAAAACTGCGTTCCAATGGTCTGCCCGAAGTGGCATCCCTGAGAGCTACCTTTGACCAGATAACGGAAAAAATCGCTTCGAAAGAGATTCTTTCTGCCTGGGCACTGGGCTTCGGCGGCGCGGCAGAAGCGCTGATGAAGATGAGCATGGGAAACCATGTGGGCGCACGGATTTCAAACGGCGTAGATCTTTTTATCCCAGCCTTTGGCGGTTTCCTGGTGGAGTATGCCGGTAATTCGGGCGAGGGAATAATCGGTGAAACCATTGATGATTACGCTCTCATTTGTGGCGACAGTCGAGCCGATATGAGTGAAATCGAAGCCATCTATGAAGAACGGCTTAACGGCGTATTCCCCGCCACCGTGGATAATTCTTACAACGCCCCCGAGGCCTACAGCTTCAGCGGCGTTCGAAAGACCTATTCCGGCCCAGCCGTTGCTCGTCCACGGGTATTAATTCCCGTGTTTCCAGGCACCAACTGCGAATATGACACCCTCAAAGCCTTTGAACGTGCGGGTGGCATCGCGGATATTCTGGTAATCCGCAACCTTTCGGCTCAGGCCGTAGCTGAATCCGCGGAGGAATTTGCCCGGCGCATCCACTCCTCTCAGATCGTGTTCATTCCCGGCGGCTTCTCCGGCGGCGACGAACCCGACGGCTCAGGCAAGTTCATCACAGCTTTCTTCCGCAACGGCGTGGTCTCGGATGCCATCAACGAATTGCTATCCCACAGAGACGGCCTCATCGGAGGAATCTGCAATGGCTTCCAAGCCCTGATCAAATTGGGACTGGTGCCCTATGGTGAGATTCGTGAGCCCAGTGTGAACGCACCTACGCTCACCTTCAATCACATCGGCCGCCACCAGAGCCGTCTGGTGCATACCCGCGTGGCCTCTAACAAGAGCCCGTGGATGATGTATGCCCGGGTGGGTGACGTGTTCACTGCTCCCGTCAGCCACGGCGAAGGTCGCTTTACCGCCAGCGCCGAAGTTCTGGAGACACTCAAGCGCAACGGACAAATTGCCACCCAATATGTAGATCTCTCTGGAAATCCCACCATGGATATCCTGTTTAATCCCAATGGCTCCATCAACGCCATTGAGGGCATCACTTCCCCCGATGGACGGGTATTCGGCCGCATGTCCCACAGTGAGCGTACCGGCGAATATCTGTACAAAAATGCTCAGTTCCCCTGGGACACCGGAATGTTCCGGGGTGCGGTGGACTATTTTAAGAAATAACGATTTTAGTCACATCGGAGCAAATCGCAAAGGAAGCGCCCCGGCCAAATGGCCGGGGCGCTTAGACAATTGTGAAGGTGTTCCAATTCGACAAACGGTTTCTTACATGGCTCAGGCAAATTTCAATCCCAATCAATAAGGCTCCGCTGGGTCTCCAAATCAAAAAAATGCAACCGGTTTACATCAAATCCTACGGTAATTTCATCACCTCTGCGGGATACAGTTCGGGGATCCACCCTGGCTATAAAATTCTCATCCCTACCTTCCGCAGATAGATAGAGATAGGTTTCAGATCCCATCAATTCTGCCATTTCCACCCTTACTTCCACGCAGGCATGAGGATACGCAGCAATGAAAGCGGAATCATCGTGGATGTTTTCCGGACGCACTCCCATGTATACCTCTTTGCCGATATAATCTCCATTCATATGACGGATCTTACCTTCGGGCACACACACGGCGCTGTTCCCAAATGTAGCAAAAATTCCATCCTCCTGCTTTTCCAGTTTTACTTTAAAGATATTCATCTGCGGCGTGCCGATAAAACAGGCCACAAACAGATTGGCTGGATGATCATACAGATTCTGGGGCGTGTCCTGTTGCTGCACGACGCCATCCTTCATCACCACGATTCTCGATCCCATCGTCATGGCCTCTGTTTGATCGTGGGTTACATAGATAAACGTGGTCTTCAGGCGCTGATGCAATTTGGTAATTTCACTTCTGGTTTGCACACGCAGTTTTGCGTCCAGGTTAGATAGTGGTTCATCCATTAAAAACACCTTAGGCTCCCGCACAATGGCCCTCCCCAGCGCAACCCTCTGGCGCTGTCCGCCGGAGAGAGCCGCAGGCTTGCGATTCAAAAGCGCTTCAATGCCCAGAATCTGTGCCGCCTCGCGCACCCTGCGATCGATTTCCTCCTTGGAAATTTTTCGCAGCTTTAAGCCGAAGGCCATGTTGTTGTACACTGTCATGTGGGGATAGAGCGCATAGCTTTGAAATACCATGGCGATGTCCCGATCCTTGGGTGGAACGTGATTGACCAATTTATCATCAATATACAATTCTCCGCTGGTGATCTCCTCCAGACCGGCGACCATGCGCAGTGTCGTGGACTTACCGCAGCCCGAAGGGCCCACCAACACAATAAATTCTTTATCCTCAATTTCCAGGTTGAGATCTTTTACCGCCGTAAAATCTTCCGGCTTTCCCGGATATACCTTGCATATATTGCGCAGGGAAAGGTTCGCCATTGTTTTTCCTCCTCAAACGCCGCTCGCAATCAACATTTTGCCCCATCAGCCTGCATCATCCTCGCCACCTGGATACCGTCAACTTCTCTGGGCATCAAACCCTCGCGCCGACAGATCAAAGCGGCAATGCCTGCCGCCTGCCCCATGGCGACGCAATTGCCTGTCACCCGGTAGGAAGCATGCGCCCCGAAGGAACCTGAGATACACCTGCCTGCCACCAGCAGATTATCAACCTTCAGCGGCACAAGACAGCGATAGGGAATCTGATAACTGGGAGCAAGCTTGGCCCCAGACTGTGTATTCTGATCAATCCCCTCATTCTGATGGATATCCACCCAGAATGTTGCCGTACAGATTCCATCCTCGAATCTGCGGGATTCCATTACATCTTCCTCCGTCAGGTAGTACTCGCCCAGAATCCGGCGGCTCTCCCGAATTCCGATATGCGGACCCGTGCAATCCAATTGAACATTTTTAAATTGCGGAAGGTACTTTTTGAGCAGTTCCAGCAGGGACTGCACCTCCCGCCTGCCCTCAATCTCTGCAGCAGTCAATTCCTGTGGATCAATGGCCAGTTTATTGCGAATGTGTGTGGATTGGCAGATGGCCGTGTGCGCACCCGGCATCTGCAAAACGCAGGGACGCCGATAGTTAAACGGATAATCATGCACGCCGGCCCTCTCCAGCGCCCGGTCCAGCATATGAATCAACTCATTGTCCTCGTAATGCCTATAGGTGTAATAATCCTGAATATAATCAATGTTGCTCATTCTGAACATCAGAGTCATGGGCTGGGTCTTACCGCTGGAATCTCCGATTTCATAGGGCGCACCTGCTCGAGCCGCCACATCTCCATCACCGGTACAGTCAATCACCGTTTGAGCCAGGTAGGCACTCCTTCCTCCCTTGTTTTCCACCACAACGCCTCGAATAATTCCATCCTCCATAATAGGCGAACAGAAATGGGTGTGCAGCAGAATTTCTACGCCCGCATTCGTCAGCAGTTGGTCCAGCACATTCTTCATAGTCTCAATGTCGAAGCACCACATCTCAGGCCCATTTAGCACCGACATGCCCTTTTTATCAATCAGTTCAACCAATTCGGCACAGATGCCACCCTTATTTTCCGAATCGAAGAAGGGATTGACCATTCCTGCCGTCCACATGCCCCCAAGAAAGCCATAGCTTTCCATCAGCAGCACTTTCAAGCCGTGCCGTGCAGCAGACAATGCCGCTGCAATGCCTGCAGGACCTCCGCCCACCACCAGCGTATCATAGCTGCCTAAAATTGGAACCACGTTATTTTCTATATATTGATTTGCGTCTCTGTTGAGCGTTCCAGCCATAATCAGACCTCATTTCCATTATTATCCCTTAACCGCGCCACTGGTTAAACCGGACACCAGAAATCTTCCCAGGAAAGTGAAGATCAACAATACGGGGACAACCGTTACCGTAGCGGCCGCCGTCAATGCACCCCAGTCCAGGCCGAAAAAGCCCATATAATAGTAAATGGACTGCTGAACGGGCCGAAGTTCAGGGGAATTGATCATGACGGATGCAACATTGAACTCATTCCATGCCCCGATGAAGATAAATAGCGCTGCCGAAGCCAATGCCGGTTTATTCAGCGCCGGAATCAGGCGAAAAATAATATACCATCTGCTGCAGCCGTCCACCGAAGCCGCTTCCTCAATCTCATAGGGAATGTTGTCGATGCCGCCCATCATGACCCATATGGCCATGGGCAGGTTGTACGCCGTGTACATCAGCGGCAGTGTATACCATTGATTCACCATACCCAGGGAAGACATGTACATGTAGTTTGGAATTAGCAGCGCTGCACTGCCGGTGGAAAGCGGTATACCAGCCACTACCAAATAGAAAATCAGCTTTCTTCCCCGGAACTTTGCCCGCTTCAGGCCATAGGCACACAAGCTGCCAAACAACAGCCCCAATAATATGGCAGAGAGGCAATAAAGTATGCTCACGACCACCGACTGAAGAATGCCTCCCTCAAATACCAGCCTGTAGTTGTCCAACACCGGTTTAAAATTGAATATTTTAGGCGGATACGCGAACAGATCGCGGCTTCCCTTGAAGGAAGTGATGATACCCCAAACGATGGGAAGCAGAATGATTACAGCGATCAGGAGAAACAATACTTTCTCTGCGCCCCTGCGGAAAATTCCTCTACTTCTTGTCATAAATCGTATTTCACCGCCTTAATATAGACGACCACAAACAAAATGTTGATGGCAAATACCAGCAGCGAAAGGGCACTGGCAGGCCCAAACTGATAGTAGTTAAATCCCATTTTATACAGTTCCAGTGAAATCACGTTGGTAGCATTACCCGGTCCGCCACTGGTCATCACCAGAGGAATCGTTACATTATTAAAGTTGCTCATGGTTAGTACCACGGAGGAAATGAGCGCAGGGGTTTTAATCATAGGCAATTTGATCTTCCAGAACGTCTTAAAAGCATTGGCCCCGTCCACCTGGGCCGCCTCGATCACTTCTCGTGGCAGACTCTTGAGTCCTGCCAGAATCATTACCATTGAATAACCGATGGTACGCCACGCCATGACGAAAATCGTCATCATCACCGCGGAATCCTTTTTCAAAAAGACATAGATGTTTTCCAAACCCAGGAGATTCCTCAGATAATTAAACAGACCCATATCGCCGTCCATGACCCATTTCCACAGCAGGGCAGCCACAACCATGGAAATAACCCATGGAATCAGGCCAATCAGTTCGATCAGATAGGCGAACATTCCCCGCTTTTTATCCACCCAGATGGCTAGCAGCGAACCCAGTACCAGCGAAATAACCACGCCCGCAAAGGTAATCACCAACGTGGTGAGCAGGGATTGCCAGGTGCTGGCAGATGTCAGTACCTGAATGTAATTTTTTAGCCCTATAAAGCCTCCATACTGCATGTAATCCATCTTGGACAGGCTACAGAAAATCGTGTAAAACAGCGGCACCACCATGATCATCACGATCAAAAAGGTTGCCGGCGTCACCAGAAGCGGCCCTTCCATTTTTCGTTTCATACCAATACGCCCCCTATGAATCGGGCGCCGCCAAGCGGTTTAACCTCCTGGCGGCGCCCCAGCTAACGGTCAACGGCCGTTGCGTTCATTAAAGGCCTTTTCCGCTTTTTCCAAGGCCTCCATGGGTTCCATGCCTTCCACCAGCACATCCTGAATAACCTGCGCTTGATCGTCACGCCACGCGGTCACAGTATACTCCGTGGGATTGGCCCAGGCCGCTTCCAACAGGCAGTACGCCGCATCTTTGATATAGGCGAGGGACGGATCATTCATCTGATCGCCCAAAAGTTCAATGGTAGACTGACGCATGGGCACCTGTCCGCCGACGCTCACCCACATCTGATCGCTTTCAGAATTAAACATGTACTCTAAAAACGCGCCCGCTGTCTCTTTGTTCTCACTGCCGCTCCACACACCCACACACCATCCAGTGATGGCTGCCGGAGAGGGCACCCCCTCCTCGTCCGATGGATAGGGCATAATGCCGATGGTTTCCGGATCAAACACACAAGTAGTCATCAAGCTCTGGATGCGAGTGGACGGACCGGTCACCATGGCATATTTTCCCGCAGCAAAGTCTGTGCACAGATCGTCGATGTTTGTGGTAATGCAGGTCATGGGAATGGAGCCATCGTCCTCCACCATGGCGCGCATCAGTTCCACCGCCGCCAGACCTGTCTCATTAGCCCAATTGGCCGTTCCATCCTCATGGAACAGGGTCCCGTATTCCTTCAGCAGCATATTGGAAATCACGATGGGATTAGATTTGGTTGCCGCAAATGGCGTACCGAATCCATAGCGCTTAATTCCCGTGATCTCGTCCTGCTCCACCGTCAGATCCTTGGCAGCCTGTCGAAATTCCTCCCAGTTTTTAAAAGGAACTTCGTAACCCGCCGCTTCCAACAGATCCTTGCGGTAGAGAATACCCACGTAGTTGCGGGAAAAGCCCATCTGATAGTGCTTTCCGTCGCTGGCTCCATACTCCCAGAAGCTGTCAGAGACGTCGGCCAGTTCTTCCTCCGTCCAATCTGCCATGAACATATTTTCAAACGGTTCTAACGCGCCCGCTGCCAGCACGCTGCCCATATCCTCCGAGTTGACCCAGATTACATCAGGCGCATTGCCCGACACATGGGCAGCCATGAACTTCGCTGTCAGCGTATCCCAGGCCTGAGGCTCCACGACGACTTTGACGCCGGGGTTCTCTGCCTCAAATTTCTCGATAATGGTCTTTAGGGTGATTTCTCGACCGGTAGTCTTGGTGGGATCCAGAAAGGTCCACATGGTGATAGTCGTTTCCTCAGCAAGGGCTGAAATACCCGCGCCAAGTAGCAGCGACAGCGCCAGCACAGCTGTCAAAAGGTTCCTCAGGGTCTTTTTCATATGGGATACTCCTTTCTATATTTGCGCTCATCTTCGAGCAAAACCCATTTAAAACGTTTTAAATTTTTCAAATAAACAATCTCACTTTTAAATAAAATTGCGTTCCATTAATTCCCCACCTGCGCCACGGAACTCCGACGGATAAGTTCAGGTTCTATGGTCAGTTTCACGTGTTTTGATTTGGGGTTTTGGATGCGATTAAACAGAATTTTGGCTCCCTCTTCCCCAAGTACATCCTTACGCACACAAATGCTGGTCAATGGTGGGACGCAATATTCAGAGAGGATACTGTCTTCAAAACCAATCAGGGAAATGTCTCTGGGACAATAAATCCCATTTTCATAGAAATATCGCATGGCTCCCACTGCCACACAGTCTGTAGACCCAATCACAGCGGTGGGATGTTCCCCGCTGGACCACAGTCGCCGGGCCGCCTCATACCCTGCCCGGCCCGTATAATCGCCCCGCTCAATCCATTCTGGTCGAGCAGAAATACCGGCACGCTCCAGCGCCGAAATAAACCCCCTCTCCTTTCGGGCAGAAGAGTGAGAGGCCTCAGGGCCGTTGATAAAGGCAATTTTGCGGTGTCCCTGCTCCAACAGGTGCTGCACCGCCAATTCCAGTCCTTTATCCGGCATGGTGTCCACATAGTCAATTTCGTCATGCCGTGAGCCAATTAACACGGTAGGGATTCCCGTAGCAATCAGTTTTTGAGCCAGCGCGTCGCTCAAAAAACCACCCACATAGATAATGCCATCCACCTTGTTGCTGTCCAACACGGGCGCACTCGCATCATCGCTGGCATTTTGATCAAAACACCAGTCGATCATCATACTATACTGATTCAAATCAATCTGTGTTTCAATACTTCTGAGCATTTCGGACAGATAGGTATCTACCACGCCGTCAAAGGAATACACGCTTCGTTGTACCCTCTCCATGCCCTTAATCACGCCGATTACCCTGCTCTGCTTGGTCACCAGAGAGCGCGCATACTGGTTGGGAACATATTGTAACGTTTTAATTGCATCAAATACCTTATAACGCGTTTCATGCTTTACTGCTGGACTATTATTCAGCACTAAAGATACCGTGCTTATGGAAACATTCGCATATTCTGCCACATCTCGAATGGTTGCCATTTGTAAAATCCCCTAAGATATAATCGAAACGTTTTAAATTACCATTAGTATACACTGACTCTTTCTTTTTGTCAATATGCGACATAAAAAAACCAAATAATTGTGTTTGTTACCTTCTCCAGATTCAACATGTAAAAAAAGAGGCCGATGAAGCTCAGCCTCTTTCATGGAACAATTATCTTATTTTCCGATCATGCGAGTCGACAGTTCTTTTACATTCTTCCCCACCAGCGCCAGAGAATTGGGTGCAGAGAGAATCCTTCGCATCAGTTCATTGGTTTCCTCATAATCAATGGCGTTTACCCGCTCGATGACCTCAGACTCAGTGCGGGTTTCATTAAGCAGCAGCATCCTCCGACCATTTGACTGCATGCGGGAAGAGGTAGATTCACTGCCCAGGATAAAGCTGGCTTTGAGTTGTTCCCGAGCCATATTAAATTCTTCCCGTGTCAAACCACCCATCGCAATTTTTCGCGTCTCCTCCAATATTTGATCGTGCACAGCTACGGCCGTATCCGGGTTAGTGGCGGCATAGACCGAGAGCATGCCGCAATCCGTATAGGCATTAGGGTAGCTGTAGACGGCATAGGCCATACCGCTCTCCTCTCGGATCTTTTGAAAGAGGCGGGAGGACATGGCGCCACCGTAGACGCTATTAAAAAGAGAAAGCGCATAATTTTGAGGATCTCCTATAGGCAAGCCGGGAAATCCCATGCAGAGGTGCACCTGTTCGATCTCTTTTTCCTTGCAGACAGTGGTGGGCGTCATGGAAATTGTATCAACTTCATGGGGTCTCATGCCCTCACTGTCCCATCCTCCCAGATGTTCGCGCAGAAGTTCCTGTACCCGCTCCCAGTCGTAGTTGCCAGCGATGGAAAACACTGCGTTCTGGGGCCTATACATGCCCTTCCAGTAGTCGACTAAATTCTCCCGGCGAAATCCCGATACGCTTGCAGCGCTTCCCAATATGGGGCGGGCAATATTCTGATCCCCGTAATGAGCTAACATCAGCAACTCATGCACCAGATCCTCTGGAGTATCCTCCGCCATGGAGATCTCCTCCAGCACCACACCCTTTTCCTTCTCCATTTCTCCCCCATCAAACTTGGGATGTGTAGCCAGATCGCAGACCATGTCCACCGCCAGAGGCAAGTGCTCATCCACTGTCTTTGCATAGAAACAGGTACATTCCTTGGCAGTAAAAGCATTCAGCTGGCCGCCTACGGCGTCCATCTCCTCAGCAATCTGGCGGGCCGTGCGGCGCTGAGTCCCCTTAAAGACCATGTGCTCCAAGAAGTGACTGATTCCGGCTTCGTTAGGATATTCGTGCTGTGAGCCGGTACCGATCCAGAGTCCCACGGAAACGGAGCGGAAGTGCTCTATGCGCTCCCCCACCACTCGCAGGCCATTCGGCATGGTTAAAAGATCAAAAGACATATTATTCTCCTTTGAAAACGGATTGGGCATACCCAGTATGCCCAATCCCGGTATCTTCTTATGTGGATTTGATCCGTCAATCGCGTTCACGTCTGCGTTCGCGGCCACCGCGCTCCCCATCGCGCCGCGGAGGACGGCGCACCGGCATGGATTCATCCTCATAGACAATGTCCGTGCGCAGCAAATTGATGCGACCCTGAGAATCGATCTCCGCAATCTTGCAGGGCACGATATCGCCGATGTTCATCACATCTTCCACCTTCTCCACGCGCTTGTTAGCCATCTTGGAGATATGCAGCATGCCGTCCTTGCCGGGGGCATATTCAATAAATGCACCGAAGGACATGATGCGCACCACCTTGCCCTCAAAAGTGTCGCCCACCTGCGGATCCTTGGCAATGCCCTCAATGATTTTGCGGGCACGGGCAGCTGCCTGCGCATCTTCGGTAGCAATGAATACGCTGCCGTCATCCTCAATATCAATCTTCACACCGGTATCTTCGATGATCTTGTTGATGGTCTTGCCGCGAGGACCGACCACTTCGCCGATCTTCTCCGGATTGATCATGAAGGAAACGATCTTGGGGGCATAGCGGCTCAGCTCGGGGCGGGGCGCCGGAATGGTCTGGAGCATCTTGTCCAAGATAAACAGGCGTCCATCGTAAGCCTGTGCCAGCGCCTGACGCAGAATAGCTTCGTCAATGCCCTTGATCTTGATATCCATCTGAATGGCAGTGATGCCTTTAGTGGTACCAGCAACCTTAAAGTCCATATCGCCCAGGAAGTCCTCCAGGCCCTGAATATCGGTCAGCACGGCCACTTTGCCGGTATTCTCCACGTCCTTGATCAAGCCCATGGCCACTCCTGCCACGGGACGCTTGATGGGCACGCCCGCGTCCATCAATGCCAGAGTAGAGCCGCAAACAGATGCCTGAGAGGTGGAACCATTGGAACTCATTACCTCAGAAACCAGGCGCAGACAATAGGGGAACTCCTCCATGGAAGGAATCATGGGCTCCAGCGCACGCTCTGCCAAAGCGCCGTGACCGATCTCGCGGCGGCCAGGGCTGCGGGTAGGCTTGGCTTCACCGGTGGAATAACCGGGGAAGTTGTAGTGATGCATATAGCGCTTGCGATCCTGAGTACCGATGCCATCGATGATCTGTTGCTCAGAGAGGGGAGCCAGGGTGCACACGGTCATGACCTGGGTCTGGCCGCGGGTAAACACACCGGAGCCATGAGGACGGGGCAGGACGCCCACTTCACACCAGATGGGACGAATCTCCGTCAGCTTGCGGCCGTCAGGACGCACGCCGTTGTCAATGATGTGGCGGCGCATGATTTCCTTTTCAATGGCATACAGAGCGTCGCCCACTTCCACTTCGCGTCCCTCAAATTCCTCGGCAAAGTGTTCGGCCACTTCAGCCTTCACCTGGGCCTCTCGGGCATTGCGCTCAGTGCGATCAAAGGTCTCAAACATCCAGGCAACTTTATCGTAGGCATAGGCACGCACGGCAGCCTTCACATCTTCGCCGGGCAGCTGCAGGGGGAACTCCTGCTTTTCCTTGCCGATTTCTTCGCGGATCTGATTGATCAGCGCCACAATCTTCTTAATTTCTTCATGTGCGAACAGGATAGCTCCCAGCATGACTTCCTCGGAGACCTCTTTGGCGCCTGCTTCTACCATCAACACCGCCTCAGAGGTGCCTGCTACGGTAAGATTCATCAGGGAAACTTCCCGCTGAGCAACAGTGGGGTTAACGATATACTCGCCATCCACATAACCAATGTTCACTGCACCAATGGGGCCCGCCCACGGAATCTGGGATACAGACAGTGCAGCGGAGGCGCCGATCATCGCAGGAATATCCGGAATATTGTCCTGCTCCACGGACATGACAGTAGCAACCACAGCCACGTCATGACGCATTCCCTTCGGGAACAGCGGGCGCAGCGGGCGGTCGATCAGGCGGCTGGTCAGAATGGCCTTTTCCGCCGGCCGGCCTTCACGGCGATTCCAAGAACCGGGAATATGGCCCACAGAATAGAGCTTCTCCTCAAAATCCACGCTCAGCGGAAAAAAGTCGATTCCCGGACGCGGCGCATCCGCCACAGTCGCCGTCACCAGCACACAGGTATCCCCATAGCGAACGAAGCAGGCACCGCTGGCCTGTTCTGCATATTTGCCGAACTCCAGACACAGCTCTCTGCCGCCCAAGTCCATGCGATAAGTCCTAAAATCCATTCGTTTTGTCCTCCTTGGGTTCTCTCATCTTCAATACTTACAATGAGTGGATTTCACGAGCCTCACTCCAACAGCCCTTCAGCGTCACTCTGCGTACAGACGCACGCCTGCGGAAGCTTCTCCGCATCCTAGCGTCCACACGCAGCGCTCGCTGCTCTTCCACTCTGCACGAAGCGCCGCCGCTCGAATGCTTACGGGCGACGGCGCAAACGGCTCACTTTAGGGCAACGCCGGCTACGCTTACTTGCGCAGACCCAGCTTTGCAATCAGAGCACGATAGGCTTCGATATCGGTCTTCTTCAGATAATCCAGCAAGCCACGACGCTGACCAACCATCAGCAACAGGCCACGGCGGGAATGGTGATCCTTCTTGTGCACCTTGAGGTGCTCGTTGAGGTGATTGATGCGCTCGGTCAGCAGAGCGACCTGCACTTCGGGAGAACCGGTATCGCCTTCATGGCGTCCATACGTGGTGATGATTTCCTGCTTAGTCATGAGTCTTTCCTCCTCTTTCTATGCCGCGTGAGCTCAGTATACCGTCGGAGTGTTCGGTAAACCGTGCGCACGTGAATTCTGGCAGTCCAAACTGCCACGAATTTTATTTTACCACATCCCGTACACTTTGTAAACGCAGTGCAGGGATTTTCTCAAACTTTAACCTGTAATTTCATCAATCGATCTACCCGCGCCCAATCCCCCTGGGCAACCAGGCCGCGAATGAGTGTGGAAGACACCACATCCGCTCCATCCAGAATTGCTTCTACAATCTCTGCCCGATAACAGAGCGTTTCTGCCATTTCCTTAATCAGCGCCGCATTTCCTCTTCCGCCCGCACCAAAGGTGTAATTAAACCCTGCCACCACCGCCTTGAGCCTGAGCTGCCTTGCCAGCAATCGGAGATATGATTCTGCAGGCATGGCCGCAAACGCCTCCGTAAAAGGTTTCACAATGACCGCATCCACGCCCATCGCCCGCAGCTTATCCAATTTTTCTTCCACCGTCATAAGGGGCGCAGGTGTCCGCTGAGGACAGAGCAGAGACAGAGGATGCCGATCAAACGTGCATACTACACTGGCGGCTTTCATCTCATCTGCCAACGCCATCGCACGATTAATCAGCGCCTGATGACCGATGTGTACGCCATCAAAAGTTCCCAGCACTGCCACTGCCGGGCCCAGATTGTAGTCCATCTCCGAATTAAACACCTGCATGGCTGTCCTCCCGGGGCAACAGCATCGCTCGAAAGCGCACCGTGCCATCCTCCTGTGTACATCCAATTCCAGCAAATTCCCCCTGGAGATAGATGCGCAGTACATCGCAGTTCGGCGCAGGTCGAAGCATCCACTGGGGCTTTAAAAGATTCCCATTAATTACCGCATGCCGGGCTTGTGCCGTCAGATCCAGTCGCGGCAGATGTCCCAGAGGCGCATCCGGCGCAAGAAGACATTCATCCAGCCGTCCTTTTTGAAAAGCAGCGTCAATCTCTTCAGGCGTCATGGCTTCATCCAACGTAAATACGCCTGCGCGGACACGCTGCAAGCTAGCCATGTGTCCTCCACAACCCAACCTACGTCCGATGTCGTGGCAAAGCGTGCGAATATAAACACCTTTGCCGCAACTTATCTGGATTCGATAGCGATTCCCCTGACACGTTTCAAGCAATTTTATTTCATCCACCCTGCACTTGCGGGGCTCCAATTGCAGCTGTTCCCCACGGCGCGCCAACTGATACAACCGCTTCCCCCCACGCTTGAGGGCAGAATACATGGGGGGAATCTGTTCAATTTCTCCAGTAAATTCTTCCAGAATTTCCAGAAGCTCAGCAGACCCCACGCGCACCTCATTTTGGGCTATGACCTGCCCGGTGGCATCCTGTGTATCCGTTTCAATTCCCAGCTGTAGTTCAGCTACATAAGTCTTCTGCTTATCGATAATATAATCAAACAGGCGCGTGGCATTTCCAATGCACAGCGGCAATACGCCCGAAGCCTCCGGATCCAGCGTACCACCATGTCCTATCGCTGTACCCCGAGGAAGCCTTTTACGCACATAGACCACCAGATCGGAACTGGTAATTCCCTTCGGCTTGTTTGCGATTAAAAAACCATTCATCCGTTTTTTCCCATTTCCTTCAGTTCCCTGAGCGCCATACCAGCCTGGGTAAGTACCTTTTGCAGGGCTTCTTCCATCGGCATGTTCAGCGTAACTCCTGCCGCTCCGGTATGTCCTCCGCCACCCAGCGGAACTGCAACCCCTGCAGCTACGTTAAAGGGCGGTTTCCCCCTCAAGGAGAATTTTGTCTGATCTCCCCGCTGTTCCGCCAGGCAGGCAAAGGACACACCCTGGATCTCCAGCAGATAATTTACGATACCCTCGCTATCTTCCCGGAGCGCGCCCGTCTCCTTAAACATCTCCTCCGTGAGTCTGGCCCAGCACATTTGTTTTTCCGGGTCCAGTTCCAGACCGGTAAGTACCCGTCCAAGCAGCCGGGTACGGCCCTCACTGCGGGTGCAATAAAGTTTTCGGGTAATCTGATCCACATCGATGCCCGCCCGCAGGCATTGAGCCGCAGCCTCCAGCGTCTCCGGACGAGTACTGGAATAGCCGAAGCGTCCACTATCAGTACAAATGGCAATAAAAAGCCATTGGGCCATTTGAGGCACAAGTCTTACACCCAGTTCGCCAATCAACTCCACTGCCAGTTCGCCGCAAGAGGCCGCCGCACCGTCTATCAGGCAGACCTGTCCATAGCCTGAGTTGGTAGCGTGATGATCTAACACCGCCTTCCGAGCACAGCTATCAAACAATTGCTTCCCATCCCCCAACCGTTCGGCTTCTGATACATCCACCGCAAAGGCTAACTGAGGAACGAAGGGCAACTGCTCTATTGTACAAAGCTGCACCTGGGTATAAAAATCCCTATACATCTGGGGTAACCCACCCGGCAAATGAACACAGACCCGCTTCCCCAGGGTTTGAAGCGCCAGGGCAAGCGCAATACAGCTGCCTGCGGAATCTCCATCTGGATTTACATGGCCGAGAAGAACGCAGTCATCGCTGGCCTTCAAAAGCTCCGCCAGTTCACTCATTCGGCCCATGCTTTTCATTCTCCTTCAACAGTTCATTGATCCGGGCTGCATATTCCATATTGGTATCCAATTCAAAGATAACTTCCGGTACATAGCGCAAATCCACTTCATGTCCCAGTTCTCTTCGCACAAAACCAGCTGCTCGGTTCAGCGCCTCCATCATAGGCTTGCGCCGCTCTGTCTCCAAAATGCTCACCCGCACTTTTGCATAACGCAAATCCCGCGTCACTTCACAGCGTACAATGCTCCAGGTTCCACCAATCCGGGGATCGTTAAGTTCGTCCCTGATTATTCTATCTATAGCCTTATGCACTTCCTCAGAAATGCGGTCAATGCGGTCATATGCTGCCATATTGGCTCCTTTCCTCACTGCTTTTGCAGAATTTGACATACGCAGCGGGCGTCCACCGGAATGAACGCCCGCCGCTGAATCACTCTTTACTGCTCGATCTCTTCCATCATGAAGCATTCGATGACGTCGTTCTCTTTAATGTCATTGTACCCCTCGATGCCGATACCGCATTCATAACCGGTATTGACTTCTTTGGCGTCATCCTTGTAGCGCTTCAAAGAACTAATTTTGCCTTCATGAATAACCACGTTATCCCTCAGCAGACGAATTTGCTGGCTGCGGATAATCTTGCCATCGGTGACATAGGAGCCGGCGATGGTACCCACACCGGAAACCTTGAAAGGCTGGCGCACGGTGGCATGGCCCAACAACACTTCCTTAAACTTGGGTGCCAGCATGCCCTTCATGGCGTTCTGCACATCTTCAATCGCCTGATAGATGACACGGTAGAGACGTACGTCTATCTTTTCCTTTTCAGCCATGGCACGAGCGTTGTTATCCGGGCGCACATTAAAGCCGATGATAATGGCATTAGCTGTGGAAGCCAACATCACATCCGTTTCGGTAATCGCACCGACACCACCATGGATGGAACGAACGCGCACCTCGTCGTTGGAAAGCTTTTCCAGAGACTGGCGAACTGCCTCCACCGAGCCCTGAACATCCGCCTTAATGATCACATTGAGATCCTTCACCTGTCCGGCGGAAATCTGATTAAACAGATCATCCAACGTAGTCTTCTGCTGCTCCTTAATCAGTGCAGCCCGCAGCCGGTCCTTGCGCTCCTCCGCTACCTGACGGGAGAGCTTGTCGTCATCCACAGCAGAAATCTGATCGCCCGCTTCGGGCACATCGTTAAAGCCGATGACTTCCACAGGATCGGAGGGACCCGCGCTCTTCATGCGCTCTCCCCTCTCATTAACCATTGCACGAACGCGCCCATAGGCCGTACCTGCAACGATGGTATCGCCCACATGCAGTGTGCCATTCTTCACCAGCACTGTAGCTACCGGACCGCGACCCTTATCCAATCTGGCTTCAATGATAATTCCGCGAGCTTTGCGGTTCGGGTTGGCGCGATAATCCTGTACCTCCGCCACCAGAAGAATCATTTCCAACAGCTGCTCTACGCCCTCGCCCGTTACTGCGGATACAGGAACCATGATGGTATCGCCACCCCAGTCCTCACAGACCAGATCGTATTCCGTGAGCTGCTGCTTGATGCGCTCAATATTGGCAGCAGGTTTATCGATCTTATTAATTGCAACGATGGTTTGAACTCCCGCGGCCTTGGCGTGGTTGATGGCCTCAATTGTCTGGGGCATAACTCCATCGTCCGCCGCTACTACCAATACTGCAATATCCGTAGCCATAGCACCGCGCAGGCGCATGGAAGTGAAAGCCTCATGGCCAGGTGTATCCAGGAAAGTAATCTGCCGCCCGTCCAGCTTAACGGTATAGGCACCGATGTGCTGAGTGATGCCTCCTGCTTCACCCGCAGTCACCCGACTCTTACGGATATAGTCCAACAGGGAGGTCTTGCCATGGTCCACGTGGCCCATAATGGTCACCACAGGAGGACGTGGCTGAAGATCCTCCTCTGCGTCTTCCACGTCCTCCTTCTCGAGGGCGTCTTCCGCAGTCTCAGCGATTTTCTTTTCCAACTCGATATCATACTCTGCACATACGAGTCCGGCTGTTTCGTAATCAAGTTCGTTGTTAATGGTGGCGATGATGCCCAGCATCATCAGCTTCTTAATGATTTCACCAGCCGGCTTACCAATGCGCTCAGAAAGATCACGCACCGTAATCGTTTCTGCCGTCATAACGGCCTTTTCAATGCGCACAGGTTCAAACGTCTTCGTCTGTGCAGGCGCCTGCTTCTTCTTGCGCTTGCCCCTGATAAATTCATCATCATAGCCGTTAATGCTCATATTGACGCCATTGTCCCGCCTACGAACGCTCTTGGAAGGCGCACGTTCAGGATCATTCTGACGCACATATTGCTTTTTATTGGGATCGTAATTGGATACCCGTTCCTTCTCTACTGCAGGAGCCAAGTCAGAGAGCTTGGGACGTGCGTTGAACCCACCCCGGGAAGCGCCACCAAAGTTACGCCCGCCTTGATTTTGAGACTGGGGACGCTGGCCATAGGGTCGATTTCCCTGCTGTGCTCCCTGGCCCGGCTGGGCAGAGCGGCCATACGGCCCACGGGGTTGCTGCGTTCCCTGGCCCGGCTGGGCTGGACGCCCATAAGGCCCACGAGGCTGCTGCGTTCCCTGACCCGGCTGGGCAGGACGCCCATAAGGCCCGCGGGGCTGCTGCGCCCCCTGGCCTGGCTGCGCGGGGCGACCATAAGGCCCGCGGGGCTGCTGCGCCCCCTGACCCGGCTGGGCTGGACGCCCATAAGGTCCGCGGGGTTGCTGTTGCACCGACTCCGTCTGCGGAGCAGCCGAGGGAGCCTCTTGCTTTTCCGGCTTTTCCTGAGCTTCCGGTTCAGCAGCCGGACTTTCTTCCTGGACCTTCGTTTCAACAACGGGTTCAGCATCAGCTCGGGGTTCGGTTTCCCTCTGGGGTTCTGCGGGCACCTCAGGCACCTGCTCGCTGGAGTAAGCGTTCATATACTGCGCCTCGGCCTCATAGCGCTTCTTCTGCTCCTCTTTGGCTTCACGCTCCGCGTTCTCCTGCGCCTCGCGGGTGAAATCTCCGGAAATTTTACGCAGAGTACCAAGCATATCCTGCGTCTTCTTACGCATTTGCGATATGCTCTCCAACATCTTTCCGGCATTCGTGCTCAAATCTCTGGTAGCGTCCTGAACCCTGACTTTGGTCATTCCCTAAATGCACCCCCGAACGTAATCACAGGCCCGCTTTCGCGAGCTCCAGTATTCGATCCGCAAGCGACGGATCGGTAACGGCCGCCACCATGCGGCCCTGTTTCCCAATGGCATAGCCCAGTGCGTCTTCCGGAACCAGTACCAGCGGTACCTTGCGAAACGCACAGGCATCTTTAACAGCCTTTTCGGCATTTTTCGCTGCCGCCATGTCTAAAATCACAACACAGGCGCCATCCGTTCGAATTGTCTGTATGCAGGCCTTTTCTCCGCTCACTAGTTTCCCGGCGCGCATACATAGCCCCAGCAGGCTCAGCAGGCGATTCATGCTTTTCCCCCGCTTAAAATGTCCTCTTGAAGAGTCTGGAAGACTTCCTCTTCAATCTTGCTATCCAGCGCCCGCTCCAATGCACGGGTTTTCTGGGCCTTTTTCAGACACTCAATGCTATTGCATACATAGGCGCCACGACCGGGCGCTTTGCCGCTACGGTCAATGTGTGCATTGCCCTCCTGCGGCTTCACTACGCGCAATAGCGTCATTTTGGGCTTCATTTCGCGACAGCCCACGCACATGCGCATGGGGATCTTGCGAGGCTTGACAGGCATCAGACTTCACCCTCCGCTTCTGTTGGTGCCTGATCTTCCGATTCCTCTGCCAGCGCCTCCATCTGACTCTGACTCTTAATATCGATCTTCCAACCCGTGAGCTTGGCAGCCAAGCGAGCATTCTGGCCCTCTTTGCCAATAGCCAGAGAGAGCTGATTGTCCGGTACAATTACCCGTGCAGCCTTTTCTGTTTCAGATACAAACACGCTGATGACTCGCGCAGGATTCAAAGCATTGGCAATGTATTCAGCAGGATCGGCAGACCATTTCACAATGTCAATCTTTTCCGTTTTGAGTTCATTGACGACGTTTTCCACACGCATACCCCTTGGCCCTACGCAGGAACCCACTGCATCAATCATGGGGTCGGTGGAGTGCACAGCCATTTTGGTGCGGAAACCCGCTTCACGGGCAATGGACTTGATCTGCACCACACCAGTGACAATCTCAGGCACTTCAATTTCAAATAAGCGCTTTACCAACCCCGGATGAGTGCGGGAAACAAACACCTGAGGCCCCCGGCCCATGCGGGAAACCTCCAGCACATAGACCTTGATGCGGTCGTTGACTTTCAACTCCTCCGTAGGCATCTGCTGAGCAGGTTCCAGCAAGCCCTCTACCCGGCCCAACTCCACAAATACCTGCTTATTCTCAACGCGCTGCACGATAGCCGTAAGGATTTCATTTTCCTTCTGACTGTATTCGTCGTAAATTACGCCGCGCTCGGCCTCGCGCAAGTGCTGTACCACCACTTGCTTGCCTGTCTGGGCAGCAATACGCCCAAAGTTTCTGGGCGTTACAGGCACTTCTACCAAATCGCCAATTTCATACTGGGGCCGAATTTGGCGTGCATCCTGCAGAGACATCTCACACTGGGGATCCTCTACTTCTTCCACAACCGTCTTGCGGGAGTACACTTCCACCTGACCCTTCTGCGGATCAATCACGGCGCGGACATTGGCATTTTTCCCAAAGTTCTTTTTATATGCAGAAATCAGCGCGGATTCAATCGCAGAAAACAGTACTTCCTTATTAATTCTGCGCTCTTTGGCCATTGCATCCAGAGCGCTGAAAAATTCAACGGAATCAATGCCGCCGTTTGCCATTTTGAGCTTCCTCCTGAAAATTATGTTCTCTCTGCGGGATCCACGGGCACATCATCCTGAAGATCCTCCTCGGTAAATTCAATGATCGGGCGGACAATCGCCACATCTTTTCTGGCAAAGGAGAAGATCTCTCCACCAACGGAAATCTCAATATTTCCATCTCTCAAGCCAAGCAACTCCCCTTGAAACTGCTTGGCTCCGTTAATCGGGCGATACGTCTTCACTTCTACAATCAGGCCCTCGGCCCGTTCAAAATCCCTGTCCGATTTCAACGGTCTGTCCGCGCCCGGTGAGGATACTTCCATAAAATCATAGGCCACATCTTCCACCAGCGGCTGAATTCTGCGGTGGAATGCCTCCAGTTCATTGAGGGAAATGCCGTCGTCCGTTTTCTCAATATAGAAGCGCAGAAAATAACCCGTCGGTTCCTTCACCAACTCCACATCTACCAGTTCTACGCCCTGTTCCTGAGCAATCTGCTGGGCGATTCGCTCCGCTTCATGCACGGACATCGCTTTTTTCGGCAAATCGATTCCTCCCCATCTTTGCAGGTTCTGTATATGCTACTTATCCGCTCAGACGCAGACAAATGAAGTAATCTCAGCTTTCAAAAACACACCGCCGATAATCGGCGGTCGTTTTAGCCCTGTTCTGTTCCTGCCAGTCTATTATAACACGCCGGGCATCCAATTACAACCAAAATATTTGAGCTTTCCGTGCATTTGTGTTATATTCTGACGTACGGACAGGGATTTAATAGCTTTCTTCCACTTTTATTCGCTCAATATGCGCGCCCAGGCTCATCAGTTTGCGGTCAATATGCTCATAGCCCCGCAGAATGTAGCCGATATTTCCAATTTCGGTGACGCCTTCACACATCAATCCAGCGATAACCATTGCTGCACCCGCACGCAAATCCAAGGCATCTACCCTGGCTCCCACCAAGTGATCCACGCCTGTAATAATGGCACTGGATTCAATTACGCGCACATTGGCGCCCATTTTCCGCAATTCATCCAGGAAGCGGAAGCGGGATTCAAAAATAGTTTCCGTGACAATGCTGGTACCGTTGGCCACAGTCAAAAGCGCCGACAAAGGCTGTTGCAAATCCGTGGGAAATCCGGGATATCCCTGGGTTTTAACATTTACGGAACGATATACCCGATTGGAACGAACGCGAATCCAGTCATCCTCACTGGTCACGTTAACCCCCATTTCCAAAAGCTTGGCGGATAGCGATTCCATGTGGGTGGGAATTGCGCCGGTAATGTATACGTCGTCTCCAGCCGCTGCCGCCGCAATCATCAGAGTCCCGGTCTCGATCTGATCGGGAACGACAGTATAATTCGTGCCATGAAGTTCGCGTCCACCTCGTATACGAATCACATCCGTACCTGCGCCCTTGATATAGGCCCCCATGCTGGAGAGGAAGTTGGCCAGATCTACAATGTGGGGTTCACGGGCTGCATTATGTATGCAGGTCAAC